>DAOWAS010000069.1 GCA_030634465.1 Alphaproteobacteria bacterium
GCAACAAATGTTCTGCATATTGCTTGGATTGATAAAAACGACGACAGCTAAAGCAAGCCGTGGCTTGTTAGCTCCAACTCTAAACTTTCAGGCGATGTGAAAAGGTGCGGTAACAGGCCATGAGCTGCCCCCGCGTCTATGTTTTCTTGTCTGTCATCAACAAACAATGCTTGCCCTTTGGCTAACTTAAACCTTGCCATTGCCAACTTATATATTTCAGCTTCAGGCTTAACGTGACCGACACTGCCTGAAATTAAAATATCGTCAAACAGACCCATAAATGCAAACTCAGCCAGCAGGTCTGGAAAGGTTTCTGCTGAATAGTTTGAAAGCGCATACAAAGGCACACGATTTTCGGACAAGCGGCGAAGTAACGCCACAGAACCACCAATTGGGCCCGCAATGGTTTCACGCCAATGGCTGTGAAAAAGATAAATCAGGTCTTTATATTTTGGGAATATTTCAGCACGGTTGGCACAACCATCAGCAAAACTTAAACCCTTATCATGCGCGGTATGCCAGTTTAAATTAACAACCTCGCTTAAAAACCAGTTTAGCTCATCTTCATCAGCTATATGTTTTTTATAAAGGTTGCGGGGGTCCCAACTGACAAGAACATTGCCAACATCAAAAACAACTGCGTTTGGCTTTTGCGCTGTGGTCATGCTTACCTCAAACTAATTTATCTGAAATGGGCTTTTAACAAAACAAACACCGCGTCATACATATAACGCGGTGCTGATAAAAACTGGGGGTTGGTCTAGCCAACCACAAAAACTTGTTTTAGCTCTAGCCTAGACTTAGCCTTGGCGAGCTTTAAAACGTGCGTTTGTTTTATTGATCACGTAAGTGCGACCCTTACGGCGGATCACGCGACAATCACGGTGTCTGTTTTTCAGTGACTTTAATGAATTACGAACTTTCATTTTTTTAACCAATCTTTCTTCGATTCTGGGGTAAAGAGTAAACCTCTTTGCAAGTGCGGGAACATAAGGATGGATTGGCTTGCTGTCAATGGGTTAAGGGCAAAAAAATAGTAATTTTATGTTCACCCGACAAACAGCTTGCAAACCGCCATTATCTTCTATTTAACATTACCCTTAGGGATGTGTAATGGGAAGTGTAATTTTATAGGTAAAAACATGCAAAATGAAAACCCTTCAGTAACAGCCAGGTCACCGCAAAGCATTGAAGAGCCTTGGCCGAACCCGCGCTATGCATGGTTTGTCGTGATTGTTTTAACAGGGGCATACACACTTTCATTCATCGACCGCCAAATAATTGCTCTTTTGGTCGGCCCTATTCAAGACGACCTAAAAATAAGCGATTTTCAAATAAGCCTGCTTCAGGGCTTTGCCTTTGCGGTTTTCTATACGATTTTAGGCCTGCCGTTAGGCAGACTTGCCGACAAGAAAAACCGTCGCTGGCTTATTGCCATTGGCGTTTTCTTCTGGAGCTTAATGACAATGGCTTGCGGTTTGGCAAAAAATTTCTACTCGCTTTTTCTTGCCCGCATGGGTGTTGGCATTGGCGAGGCCACCATTTCGCCTTGCTCATACTCAATAATTTCAGATTACTTCCCTAGAGAAAAACTATCCCGCGCCATAAGCGTTTATTTTATGGGGGTCTATCTTGGGGCGGGCTTGGCATACATTGTTGGCGGCATGGTTATCGACATGGTTAGCAATGTGGATAAAATTGCCCTGCCTGTTGTTGGTGATATTAGCGCCTGGCAAATTACATTTATAGTGGTTGGCGCGCCGGGGCTGATTTATGCATTTATAATTTTCCTGATTAAAGAGCCAAAAAGACGTGGCCTGATGACCCAAGAAGCTAAAGCGGGCGAAGCTGACAAAAAAACCAGCAACGAAGTTACCCTTAAAACCGCAATTAACTTTATGCTTGCCCGTTGGAAATTTTACATTCTGCTATCTACCGCACTGGGGTTTCACGCCCTGCTTGGTTATGGCACGGCATCTTGGGCGCCAGAATATTTTATCCGCACATTTGATATACCCCGCAGCGAACTAGCCTATACATACGGAATGATAGTGCTGGTTTTTGCCACCAGCGGGGTTTATTTCGGCGGCTGGTTAGCCGACATGTTAAACAGCCGTGGTCACAAGGATGGGCAAATAAAAGCCATTATAATTAGTCTGGTAATTTCATTACCCCTTACAATTATTTTCCCACTTATTGATAATTACAACATAGCATTGGTGGTGTTTGCCGCCAGTGCGTTTGCAATGGGCTTTCCATACGGGGTTGGTGCTGCCGCTATTCAGGTGGTAACCCCAAACCAAATGCGCGGTCTGGTTTCTGCAATATTTTTATTCATGATAAATATAATTGGCATGGGGGCTGGGCCATCAGTAGTAGCGGCGTTTACAGATTTTGTTTTTATGGACCAATATAAACTTGGTTGGTCGCTTGCCGCCACAGCCACTTTTGCCCTGCCAATTTCGTTGTTTTTAGTATTGTCATGCCGAAAAACATTCCTCACCAGTTTGGAGCAGTCCAAGGCTTGGTCGGGTCGTTAAAAAGGAAAAATAATGTTTATTTCAAGCAATTTCGATAGTGGGAATATTATTGTTACATCGTTAGATGACCCTAAGAACATTCAACTGGAAATTAAAAAAGATAACCAGTCAGACTTTTATCAATGGTTTCATTTTCGCCTAACTGGTGCCGCAGGTGTTCCCTGCAAGCTAAACATTACCAATGCAGGCGGTGCTGCCTATGCCAAAGGCTATAATGGTTACCGTGCCTGTGCGTCATATGACCGCGAAACATGGTTCAGGGTTGATACAGCATTTGATGGTGAAACCTTGACCATTGACCACACACCTGAAGTGGACAGTATTTATTATGCCTATTTCGCCCCCTACAGCATGGAGCGGCACGCTGAACTGATATGCGATGCCATTGCCTCACCATTGGTGACACACACCATGCTAGGGCACACGCTGGATGGGCAGGATATGGACCTGTTAAAAATAAGCGATGGGGTGAATGATGAAAGCAAATTAAAGTGCTGGTTCATTGCCCGCCAACACCCTGGTGAAACCATGGCCGAATGGTGGATGGAAGGTTTTCTGGAAAAGCTGTTAGATGATAGCGATCCAGTTTCACGAAAATTATTACAATCTTGCATTTTTTATGTGGTTCCCAACATGAACCCCGATGGCTCCAAACGTGGACACCTGCGCACCAATGCCGCAGGGGCAAACCTGAACCGTGAGTGGAACTGCGCCACCATGGAACATAGCCCTGAGGTGTATCTAGTTTTAAAAGCCCAAGAAGAAATTGGTATGGATTTCCACATGGATGTTCACGGCGATGAAGAACTGCCATATAACTTTATTGCGGGTTTTGAAGGCATACCAAACCTATCGCAAACCCACCTTAAACTATATCACAGCTACCAACAGGCATTGCTTAAACGCTCACCCGACTTTCAAGCTGAAAATGGCTATCCAGTAGACCCACCCGGAAAAGCAGACATGAGCATTGGTACCAACTATTTGGCTGAAAACTTTAGATGCCCATCCATGACCTTGGAAATGCCATTTAAGGACAATGACGACATGCCCGACGATGTTTTTGGCTGGAGTGCTGAACGTTCCATGCATTTGGGACGTGCCGTATTAACTGCGCTTTTGGATGTGTTACCACAGTTAAAAAATAACAAATAAAGGCTGATTAATATCTTCTGTAAACAGTATCTAAAGCACTGCTAAATTTCTTTAGGTATGACTTTGGTATTTCAGCCTTAATCAAAAGGCGTTCCAAGCCAGCCAAACCACCATGGGTTATTAAACGGTGTATGTTAACTATGCTAGAGCCTGTTAAAACGGCTATAGAAACCTCGAAAAACAGTTTATTGCCGTGGCGCAAACTGTTTAGAATTATTTCAGGGGTTAGGCGACCCAAACCATGCAGCTTTGCCACATAGGCTTCAACCTCTTCTACATTACGGCTAGCCATAATATTGCTTGCAGGGTCGTAACTGGCCCAACAACCTAAATGATCAGAAATAGCACCCACAGACAAATAATTGTCATCAATAGCCGCCATATAGTTTGATGAAAGTTTCTTCATCAATTCATCTGCCAAGTCCTTGGGCAGGTCAATGCGACTAGCAAGCATTTCCATGTTTTGATGGGAGCCTTCATAACGATCAGCCATTTTGTTGCAAACATCGTTGTTCATTTCTGCGCCAGTATTGTGCATTAAAACAGTTATGGTTTCATCACTGGAAAACTCAATAAGTGCAACCCCAACACGACCTGAAACAAAATTGCGTTTTGCAATTGAAACTCTGGCAAACTCCTCAACAATAGGAACCAGTTGTTCCAAATGCTCCTCGGTAAACGCGGTTGACACTTTAAGAAACGGTGCGGCAACCTCTTCTACATCAATGGCAATATTTTGGACTATGTCATTTGGTAAGGTTGGGCAAACCAACAGTTCTTGCACCAAACCACGGCGCACCTTAAGTGACAGGTCTTTTAGCAACACTCTGGCTATATTTTCGGCAACCCTAAGCTCTTTGTCATGAGCTGGTTTTTCGCTACCAACACCTCGGTTACGGTGAATGATTTTACTGACCCAGCCAGCAAGAACGATCTTCTCGTCCTCATCACCGTTTAGCCATGCAATTGGTGTTGTTTTCGCCTTCAAATAACTGCCCCCTGAGTTAATTTGAGGATTTCTATACCATTATTGTCCGCAACTGTATATATTAATACATAGTTAATAGAAAAAATTATACAGACAACTACTACAAATAGATAATATTACGAAACTAACGAGCTGAAAAAGCTATCCGCAGCGTGCAAATGCCATGGATATTTATGGTGCCTGCCATTAAAACCAACATGTCCGCCATCCTTACACATAATGGTGCAAACATTTTCATTGTTACCCCAGCCAATATCGTCAAACTGTTCGGACAATATCCACGGGTCGGTTTTGGCATGAACTATAAGTGTTGGTTTGCTGATATTTTGAATGAACTGCTTTGATGAGCTTTTCTCATAATAATCCTCAGCACTGGCAAACCCGTGAACAGGGGCAATAACATGTTCATCAAATTCAATTATAGATGATATATTATCAACTGTTTTTAATGGTGCCTTGCCTTCACTCCATTTTATTTGAGAGAAGTCGTTTTTCAGCTTTTTAAGAAGATATCGGCGATAAAGCCTGTTTCTAAACTGAGCTATTCTATGCTGGCTCCTAGAAAGATCAACAGGAGCTGAAACAGCCACAGCCCCCTTAACATAATCAGGCACAGCACCCTCGCCCATATATTTTAGCAATATATTTGCCCCTAGGGAAAAACCCATCAAGCAAACACCGTTTTTCCTAATGTTTGCAGGAAGCCCTAAAACAACCTGCCGAATATCATCGCTAATGCCCGCATGGTATATATTCAAGCTTGTTTGTGCCGACGAACCAGCACCACGCAAGTTTAACCGCAAAACATTGTACCCACATACATTAAAATACTGGGCGGCCTCACGCATATAAACGCTGTTTTCGTCACCACCCAAACCATGCAACATAACAATCACTGGTTTTGGACACTCCCCTCCCCCTGCAACCGTGCTGCAAGCGGCTAATGCCTCATCATTTTTATTCAGGGACAGTAATATCTTTTTCCCGTTAATCAGCTTTTTATCCAATGATGGGCGAATCTGGTTGGAAATTGTTTGCAAATCACCACCAAACCACGGAAATTTGGCAGAAAAATCTGGCAAATTTTTCATTTCAGAAAACAACCCGCGACCTGATAACACATTGTAACCATTAGTAAAAATCAGATCTTCCACTCTTGTCGCAAACTCTACCACTAGTAATCCTTTAAAAAAAATATAATACCCCTCTATGAGGGCTTGCTTTTTACATCATCTAACCATATGTTTCCCGCCAAAGTTTAGTGTGCTTGATTCATAGCAAAATATTAATCATACGCAATAATAGAAATTAGTTTAACTTAGTTTAAAGATGAGAAAAGGTTGACACCATGGCTGTCCCAAAAAGAAAAGTATCACCACACAGACGCGGCAACAGACGTTCACACGACAGATTGCCAGAGCAACACGTGCAAGAAGATCAAGAAACAGGCGAAATGAAACGTCGCCACCATATTGATCTTAAAACTGGCATGTATCGTGGTCGCCAAGTTATTGAGCCTAAGGACGACTTCTAGTCTCCCTTCAGGTAACGATTATATTTATGAAAATGGCATCTTTTTAGGTGCCATTTTTTATGCCAAAATTTTTATGAGAAACGCTTAACAACATTTTTATAGGTGCGGCTTACCTTCAGCTCCTCACCATTTTCCAGAACCAGAAAATACTCACCGTTGCTGTGCGGGTGCAAAGACTTAATCCTATCCAAATTTACAATGATAGAACGATGCACCCTTTGAAATGTTTTAGGGTCTAAACGCTTTTCCATATTTTTCATTGTCGCCCGCAAGATATGAGTTTTATTGTCGGTGTGAATACACATATAATCCCCCGCGGCATCCACATAATTAATATCCGATACAGGCACACGGGTTATAACCCCACGGTCTTTTATATTAATCTGGCTTTCATACTTCTGCACAGGGCTGTGGTTCTCGCCTTCCAAAATGGCATGCAAAACCGTTTGTGGCGGGTCTTCTAAATTTTCAATCAGCTTAACAATTTTGGCATTTTGCTCTATGGCAGAATGTTGAGCTAGCTGTGTGCGCACCTTCCCGACGGCCTCATCCAGCCGTTCAGGATCAACTGGTTTTAACAAATAATCAATTGCATGGGCTTGAAATGCCGCTAGGGCATATTCATCAAAAGCGGTTACAAAAACCACCAGAGGCATCTCCTCGCCAACCAATGCCCGCACCACACCAAAGCCATCCATGCCAGGCATTTGAATATCCAAAAAAACCAGATCGGGTTTTTCCTTCATTATCTCAGCCAAGGCGGACTTGCCGTTTGCACACTCGGCAATTATCTCAACATCATCAAAACTTTGCAGGCGCAGTCTCAACCCCTTTAACGCCAAGGGTTCGTCATCAGCAATAATTGTTCTAATTTTTCTCATAACCACCCCAATATCGTGAAATCATTCAGCAGATGTAAATTCAAGCGGCATTTTTATTGTTACCGCCAAGCCCGACGGCTTATTATCAGCTAGGTTAAACACAAAACCATCCCCATAAAGCTGCTCAAGCCGCTCCTGTGTGTTTTTTAAACCCACCCCTGTTGATTGCTCATCAGTGTCAACCTCATCACCGTACAGCCCCTCACCATCATCACACACCCTAAGAACCAGCTTGTCCTGCTTTTCCTCACCCGCGGCAAATGCCGAAATTTCAATAACACCGCCATCCTCTTTTTTAGATATGGCATGCTTAATGGCATTTTCTATAATCGGCTGTAATAACAAGCTGGGAATAAGAGCATTTTTGGCGGCTTCATCAATGTTCCAAATAATGGTCAGGCGGTCTTCAAACCTGACCTTTTCAATATCCAGATAAAGCTTTAATGCCTCAACCTCCTTTTCCACCGTCATTTTTTGTGTTGACTGGTGAACCAAAGTATAGCGCAAAAATTTGCTTAAACGGTTCAACATGCCACTGGCGGCATTGCTGTCTTTGTCCAGAACCAAAGTTGAAATAGCGTTTAGGGTATTGAACAAAAAGTGTGGATTAAGCTGATAGCGCAACATGCTTATTTGCGCCTTTTGTGCTTGGGCGGCGGCCTCAAGTGCTTTTCTGGTTTCAGCCTCAAGCAATAAATAATAATGAATAATAAAATATAACGCCGTCCACGTTAACAGCACATATGTATCAAACATTGCGTTGCTAAAAAACTCCAACCCTCGAGGTGACCAGAACGGGTCATAAAGCTGCACATGACCGATAACCTCAATGGTGGAGAAAACCAATGACAAAAAACCAGTCATGGAAATGGCAACAAATGTCACCACAGGTAACGAACGGTTTCTAATTTGCTTGTAAACGCCCCGCATAATCAGGGTTAAAAGAAAGCCTGTCACCATAGCAACTAAACTGGGCTTCACATAATCTAGCGAGCGACCATTAGCCAGACCGTTAAACATGCGGACAAACCCATAACCAAGCCAACCTAGAATTTGCAAGGTCCAGAACGCCTTCTGCTTATTTTTTAAAAAAGCAATCATGAGCTAATGGTGCCGATGCAATTATCCTTTATTGGGCGGGTTATTCAGTACTTGGTGTATCTTCAGGAGCTTCTGTTTTAATTTTCTCAATCTCGTAAAAATCGCCCAAACTACACCTTGGCCCCGAGAATGATGGCGTAAGAACCTCAATGGTGTCAACATTACACAGGGTTCCACCACGAACCACATATTTTATGGCTCTCTCATAGCCTAAGCGTCGGCACTGG
This sequence comes from Alphaproteobacteria bacterium, assembly GCA_030634465.1. Taxonomy (GTDB): domain Bacteria; phylum Pseudomonadota; class Alphaproteobacteria; order Sphingomonadales; family SMXR01; genus DAOWAS01. Next base: position 8,427 of record DAOWAS010000069.1, read on the forward strand.
CGTTCCATAATATTTGCATAGGTTTTGCGACCAGTCATATGGAAAAGAATGGTGTAATCATCGATCACTTCCGTTCTGCGGATGTGCGTATGTGAAACGCAGCGTCTGCTAACACCTGTGGCTTCATATCCAATTGATTTTAATACCGACAGGTCTACTTCTTCTTCCGCTCTTACATCAGAAAGGGCTACAAAAGAAAAAGCTATAGCGGCAATAATAAAGTTAAACTTTGATAACATTCTGTTATTCCTACCTTTCCTTATTTTATTTATCCCCTACGAATAAATCCCCGCTATCCTCATGGATATCAACCTTGTTTGTATATCCCCATATTAGAGCAAAAAAAAGGCAGACCACTAAACCAAATTGAAAAATACAACAATATTAGTCCAAATCAAACTTAATTCCCTGCGCAAGCGGCAGTTCCTTTGAATAGTTCACGGTTGATGTTGAACGGCGCATGTATGCTTTCCAAGCATCTGAGCCACTTTCACGGCCACCACCTGTTTCTTTTTCACCACCAAACGCACCGCCAATTTCAGCACCAGATGTACCAATATTAACATTTGCAATACCGCAGTCACTGCCAATGGCTGAGGTAAAGCGCTCACCCTCACGAAGGTCTGTGGTGAAAATTGCTGATGACAAGCCTTGCGGCACATCGTTTTGCATGTGGATAGCATCATCTAAATCGGTGTATTTCATAATATATAAAATTGGCGCAAAGGTTTCAGACTTTACCACATCGCTTTGCCTATCCATTTCAACAATGGCAGGGTTAACATAATATGCGTCGGGGAACGTGTTTTGTAAGGCACGACCACCACCATGCACTACACCACCATCAGCTTTAGCGGCGGCAATGGCTTTTTCCATGCCTTGGAATGACGCTTCGTCAATTAGCGGGCCAACAAGCGTGCCATCTTCTAACGGTTGACCAATGGTTACCGATGAATAAGCCGCCTTAAGCCTTGGTACTAATTGCTCATACACACTTTCATGCACAAACAAACGACGGGTTGAGGTGCAACGTTGACCACACGTACCCACACTGCCAAACACAATGCCAGTTATGGCCATGTCTAGGTCGGCTGACGGCGCCACGATAATGGCATTGTTACCACCTAGCTCTAATATTGTTTTACCAAAACGTGCCGCCACTTTTGGCCCTACTTGGCGACCCATTGCGGTTGAGCCTGTGGCACTAACCAGCGCAACACGTGCGTCGTCCACCATTGCCTCACCAACTTCGCGACCACCAATTATCAATTGTGCCAAGCCTTCTGGAGCTTGGTCAAAACCAGCTACAACTTCATCGAACAAATGCTGACAGGCTATTGCTGTAAATGGGGTTTTCTCAGATGGCTTCCAAATAACAGGGTCGCCGCACACTAAGGCAAGAGCACTGTTCCAACACCAAACCGCTACGGGAAAGTTAAAGGCACTAATAATGCCCACAGGGCCTAGCGGTAACCATGTTTCAGTCATGCGGTGTTGGGGGCGTTCAGACGCAATGCTAAGACCATATAACTGACGCGAAAGGCCAACAGCAAAATCACAAATATCGATCATTTCCTGAACTTCGCCGCGACCTTCTTCCAGAATTTTACCACATTCCGCAGTAACCAAACGGCTTAGGGCTTCTTTATTGGCGCGTAGTTTCTCGCCGTACAAACGCACCAGTTCGCCGCGCACAGGGGCAGGAACTTGCTTCCATGCACTAAATGCCTCGGTTGACTTAGCAACCTTTGCACTTACATCAGCGGCTGTGTCTTCTTTTAAGCTACCAATTTTTTGACCGTCAGCAGGGCTAACAACGTTTAAACTACCATCTTGGTAATTGTTAATGTCTAGACCAAGGTTCTCAAAAATTTCTGCTAAGTTCATGGAAGTATTCCTCACTAATTGTTCAATTATTTATTGTTCTTCGAATTATTTTTAAGGCCAACTGCGCGCACTTCATCAAGTGTGGCAAGGTGGCTTAATGCTTGTTTATCAACTTGAATTTCTATCACTGTCGGCATATCAGCCTTAAGTGCCGCTTCAAACGCGGGGGCAAACTCGTCAGTTTTTGTAACCAGCGCACCGTTTGCACCAAATGCTTTTGCCATGGCGACAAAGTCTGGGTTGTTCAGCTCTGTTCCTGAAATACGTTCAGGAAAGTTTTTCTCTTGGTGCATACGAATGGTGCCGAACATGGCATTGTTAAACACCAAAAACACCACTGGTAATTTATATTGCACCGCAGTTGCCAGCTCGGTACTGCCCATTAAAAAACAACCGTCACCCGCACAGGCCACCACATCACGCTCAGGATATTGCGCCTTGGCGGCAATGGCCGCTGGCACACCGTAAGCCATAGCCCCGCTTGTTGGGGCTAATTGGGTTTTAAAGCTTTTATCTTGGAAATAACGGTGCAAAAACGCCGCATAATTGCCCGCACCATTGGTTATTATGGCATCATCTGGCAAATGCGTGCGCAAATAGGCGTAAATTTCAGCAATTTGCACATCGCCTGGGTTGGGCTTGGGCGCAATCCAGTTTAAATACGCCTTGTTGTCGGCTGTTGCCAAGGCCGTGCGTTTTTCTTTATTTGCCACTTTTGCTTTAACTAGTTCTGTAACAAATTCAGCCGCACCAGAATGAATGGCAAGGTCAGCCTGATAAACACTGTTCAGTTCTTCTGCACCGCTATGCACATGAATTAGGGTTTGCTTGGGTGTTGGCGAGTTTAGCAAGCTATAACCACTGGTGGTTATTTCACCAAGCCTAGGGCCAAGGGCTAATATTACATCAGCATCACGCACCCGCGCCGCCAGTTCAGGGTTAATGCCAATACCAACATCGCCCACATAAACTGGGCTTCTGTTATCCATCAGGTCTTGGAAGCGAAACGCCACCCCTGTGGGCAAATGATTTTCTTCAGCAAAAACACGGTAAGCTTCCACTGCAGGTTTGTTCCACCCCGAACCACCTAAAACAACCAGTGGTCGTTCGGCTTTCTCTAACATTTTTACAGCTGTTGCCACGTCGCTTGTGGCGGGGTGTGGTCGCACGGGCTTAAACTCACTTAAGCCTTGCTCGCTTGTTAGTGTCGACAACATATCCTCAGGCAGTGCCAGCACCACAGGGCCGGGTCGACCTGACGTTGCTGTGGCAAAGGCGCGGGCAACATATTCTGCCACACGGTCCGCATCGTTAATTTGAGCTACCCATTTGGCCATGCCGCCAAACATTTGTTTGTAGTTTATTTCTTGAAATGCCTCACGGTCCTCTTGATCTGATGCTACCTGACCAATAAACAATATCATTGGCGTGCTGTCTTGAAATGCAGTGTGAACCCCAATGCTAGCATGTGTTGCCCCGGGGCCACGGGTTACAAAACAAATGCCAGGCTCGCCAGTTAGCTTGCCGTAAGCCTCAGCCATGTTTGCCGCCCCTGCCTCATGACGGCAGGTGATAAGATCAATGGTGTCGCTAACATCGTATAGAGCATCTAAAA
>DAOWAS010000158.1 GCA_030634465.1 Alphaproteobacteria bacterium
ACATAACAGGCTCGCCACCAAGGCGGGCAATCTCTTCGAAAAGAGCTTGGCTGGATTTTACATCGGCAATTATTGGTGCGCCGGGCTGATCTTCTAATACTTCTTTGGCTAAAATTGCCAATAATTGGTCACCCCAAATAATGCCACCATGCTTGTCAATTACGCCAATACGGTCGCCATCGCCATCAAAGCCAATGCCCAGATCAAGATTGTTTTCTGCGACTAACTTTCTAAGTGATACAAGGTTGGCTTCAACAGTAGGGTCTTCTGGGTGGTCAGGAAAGTCACCATCAATTTCACCATTGATTATAAAGTGTTTGCCGCCAAGTCTTTTAATAACTTCTTGGGTTACTTCACCGGCGGAGCCATTAGCAGGGTCCCAACCAACTGAAAGCCCGATATCAGGCATTTCTTGTAGAATTCTATCAATATAGTCATTCTTTATATGAACTTCTTCAATGCTGCCCTCGCCAGTTTCAAAGTCACCTGAGCTTGCAAGTTTGCCGAGATAGGCTATTTCATCACCGTAAATGGTTTTTTCCCCAAGCATCATCTTAAAACCATTATATTCAGGGGGGTTGTGTGACCCCGTAACCATAATGCAACCATCGGTGTTTAATTCATAAACTGAATAGTAAGTCATGGGCGTAGGGCACAGCCCAACTTTAATAACCTTCAACCCTGTTTCTGCTAGACCTTTTGTAAGTGATGCTTCCATAGCAGGAGATGAGTGCCTGCCGTCACGACCCACTGATATTGAGTTTCCGCCATCACGGCGTATAAGGGTGCCGAAAGAACGCCCCAAAAAATAGGCATCTTTTTCGGTTAGGGTTTCGCCAACAACTCCTCTAGCATCGTACTCACGAAGAAAGCTAGGATGAAAACTATGCATAAAACATAAACCTTGTATTGTTAATGGGTTGAAATACCGTATATTTCCTCATCTAAAAAGGTAGAATATTGTTATTTTATTTACATCAATACATGCTAATAAGAAACATAAAAAGGGGAATATTTTTTGTTAGTTAGCGGTATAAAGACGGTTCTGAAAAAACTGGTCACATGGTCACGTGAAGCCAAGGTTGCATTTATGGTATTGGCCGATGCCGCTATTGTCATTCTTAGCGCATATATAATTTTAGCGGTTCATAGCAATGTTCTTTGGCCGCAAGATGAAATTAGCGAATTAGCCCCAGTAATTTTGGTTCTAATATTGTTGGTTCCAGCATCATCTGCTGTTTTTGGGTTGTACCGACAAATGATCAGGTTCGCTGGTCCTACATTACTGGTTGAGGTTTTCAAGGGCATAACCCTCGCCATACTTCTAACTAAAATAAGCAGTTATTATTTTTTAAATAATGGCTTGTCCCCTGAATATTTACTTGTCCTGTGGGCATTTCTAATCATTGGCACCTTAAGCACACGCTTGATAGCCAGATGGATAATTTTAAATGCAGGAATAAGAGAAAATAACCACCTTGAGCCAATAGCAATTTATGGCGCAGGTGAGGCTGGTGTGGCTCTTTTAAATTCCTTAGAGCGAAATCTGGACATGAAGGTTGTGGCGTTATTTGATGACAACCCAAAGCTGGATAAAAGAAAAGTCAAGGACTGCACAATTTTTCACTCCACTGGCTTGGAAAGTGCCGTTGACCGCTTGGGAATAAAGCAAATAATTATTGCCATTCCATCCATTTCTTTCAAGGCCAGAACAAACCTGTTCAACAGGCTTGATGGTTTGGGTGTTAGGGTTAGAATTTTACCAAGTGTTGATGAGATGATCGATGGCAGGGTTAGCCTTTCACGTATAAGGGATGTTAAAGCGGCTGATGTTCTAGGTAGAGAGAAGCACGAACCAGACGAAGATTTGCTGAAAAGTGATGTTAGCAATAAATGTGTAATGGTCACTGGTGGTGGTGGATCAATTGGCTCAGAACTTTGCCGCCAAATAGTAAAGAACAAGGCCAAGCGTCTTGTGGTGTTTGAAATATCAGAATATGCCATTTATGAAATAGAGCGCGAGCTTTTATCACTGGCAAAGTCTTTGGATGTTGATATTGAAATAATCCCTGTTTTAGGTGATGTCAGACATCAGGGTCGAATGGAAAGTCTAATTTCCAAGTTTGATATCGAAACCATTTATCATGCCGCCGCATATAAACACGTTCCCATGGTTGAAAAAAATGTATGCGAAGGTGTTTTAAATAATGTGTTTGGTACCCTCGCCGTGGCTCAGGCAGCATTAAAACAGGGGGTTGGTAAATTTGTTCTGGTTTCAACCGATAAAGCTGTTCGTCCGACAAATGTTATGGGGGCCAGTAAACGCCTTGCCGAGTTGACATTGCAGGCATTGCAACAATTGGAAGGTCGCAATCCAAAGACCGATATAACCATGGTTCGTTTTGGTAATGTACTGGATAGTGCAGGTTCTGTTGTGCCATTGTTCCGCCGTCAAATCAGAGAAGGCGGGCCAATTACCCTTACACACAAAGATGTAACACGTTATTTTATGACCATACCTGAGGCCGCTCAGCTTGTATTGCAAGCTGGAGCCATGGCAAAGGGCGGTGAAGTATTTTTGCTGGACATGGGCGAGCCCGTGCGCATTTATGATCTGGCCGCACGAATGGTACGTCTTAGCGGGCTTGAAGTGCTAGATGATAATAACCCAGATGGTGATATTGAGTTTAAAATTACAGGACTTAGGCCTGGTGAAAAACTGTATGAAGAACTGTTCATCACTGATGATGTGAAAAACACAGATCATGTTTCTATTTTCCAAGCAGAAGAAAATTTTATCCCGTGGAATAAAATAAAACCAAGTCTTGAGGATCTGGAAAGATATATTGAAAATGCTGATCAGTTCTCTGTTCGTAAACTTTTGGAAAAACTGGTAGAGGGTTATAAGCCTGCTTCAAACTAAAAACTTAGGGTGAATTTAGCTTAAAATGGATAGCCACATGTCTCAAAATTATATTGTTGAAGAGGTCGTCCACGCCGCCATTAGGGCAG
>DAOWAS010000058.1 GCA_030634465.1 Alphaproteobacteria bacterium
ATAGTGATATGGCTTTTCATCATCATTTTCTGAAACTGTGGCATTTCCTGAAACCATAGCCTCTCCAAGCAATATGGGTGAGTGAAAAGTTAAACCAGTTTCTTCATGCACTTCTCTGGCTATGGCATCTTTACCGTTTTCACCATCTTCAACCTTGCCGCCAGGCAAATGCCAACTGTTCATTAAAGGGGGCTTGCCCCTTTTCACAAGCAACACGGCATCATTTTTTATAATGACAGCAGAAACAGCCTGAATGGGCGTTGGTTTTGATGTTTGTGTCATTGCTTTCCCTGATATAGTTTATTCACATAAGTGGTAGGGTAAATTGTTCATATTATCCAGCCAAAGTTATAAATATCATTGAGTGTTCCCCAACACTGGTTTAATGGTTGATAGAACAATTGGGAGTTCTAATAAATGGCGGGGCCACTTAAAGGTGTGAAAGTTGTAGATTTGTCACGAGTGCTGGCAGGGCCGTGGTGCGGGCAGGTTTTAGCCGACATGGGCGCAGATGTTATTAAGGTTGAAAAACCACAAACTGGCGATGATACCCGCCAGTGGGGACCCCCATTTTTAAAAGATAGCGTAGGCAATGACACCACCGATGCCGCTTATTTTCACAGTGCTAACCGTGGTAAAAAATCCATTGTTGTGGACATTCAAACACCCCAAGGTCAGGACATTATTCGCAAGTTAGTGGCTGAGGCTGATGTGTTAATTGAAAATTTCCGTGTTGATGCCTTGAAAAAATATGGTCTGGATTATGCTAGTTTAAGGGATATTAACCCCAAGCTTATTTATTGTTCAATTACTGGTTTTGGTCAAACGGGTCCTTATAAAAACCGCTCTGGTTATGATTTTATGATCCAAGGCATGGGCGGGTTAATGAGCATTTCTGGCCACGGCGATAGTGAAGCAGGCGGCGGCCCCATGAAAACAGGTGTTGCCATAACCGACCTGACCACTGGCATGTATGCCGCCATTGGTATTTTAGGTGCGCTTTACGAGCGAAATACTAGCGGTGAGGGGCAATATATAGACATGTCATTGCTAGATGTTCAGGTGTCGTGGTTAGCCAACCAAAATATGAACTATTTAATTGGCGGCAATATTCCTGAGCGTAAAGGCAATAGCCACCCCAACATTGTGCCTTATCAGGTTTTCCCAACCAAGGACGGGCATATCATCATAACAGTTGGCAATGACAAACAGTTTAACAGCTTTTGCGGGGCTATTGATGCGCCGCAATTAGCAACCGATGATCGTTTTTCCATTGCCAGAGCAAGAGTGGAAAACCGAGAAGCCCTTGTTGCGCTAATAGAAACAGCCTTGGCTAAAAACACAAGCAAACATTGGCTTGATGTTTTTGAACAAAACCAAGTTCCCGCAGGGCCAATTAATAATATTGCTGAGGTGTTTGCCGACCCGCAGGTTATCGCGCGAAATATGCAGTTTGATCTGCCGCACACAGTGGCGGGTAGTGTGCCGCAAGTGGCAAACCCAATACGTTATTCAAAAAGTAAACTTGAATATAAAACAGCTTCACCCACACTGGGGCAAAACACCGATGAGGTGTTAAAAGACATGGGATTGTCAGACGCAGACATTACGACCCTGCGTCAAAAAAACATCATTGAATAGGTTATATACCTAAGACGGCCAAACTTATGACGGATTGGTTTCTTTAATTTCGCCAGATTTTAACCGAGCTAAATATGATTTCAGGTCAGCTTTAATTTCAGGTGCTAAAATATACAGCCCAATAATATTTGGTATAGCCATTAGGAAAAATAGGCTGTCGATAATGTCAAACACCTGCGCGGCGGTTAATACTGCGCCGGGAATTAACAGCAACACATATATCAGGCGGTAAGTTTTTATGGATATATTGCTGTCACCAAAAATATATTCCCACACTTTTTCAATATAATATGCCCACGAGATAATGGTGGAAAAACCAAACAAAAACACTGCTAATGACAACACCCACGGAAACCACGATATGGTTGTTTCAAACGCCTTTGAGGTTAGCTGAATGTCGTTTAAACCATCAATTTGCCATGCGCCAGATACCACAATAACCAGTGCCGTAATGGTGGACACCATTACTGTATCGATAAATGGTTCCATCAAGCCAACCATGCCCTCGGACACAGGCTCTTTGGTTTTTGCCGCCGCATGCACCATGGACGATGTGCCAAGCCCCGCTTCGGTGGAATAAACCGCGCGGCGCATACCAATAATAATTACGCCAATAATACCACCGCCAACTGCTTGCGGGTTAAAGGCGTGTTCAAAAATGGTCAGGAATGCCGCAGGAATGGCAGAAAAGTTTGATATTAAAACCACCAGTGCCGCACCTAAATACACAATAACCATGGCAGGTACCAGTTTTGATGTAACCGCAGCAATTGAGTGCAAACCACCCAAAATAACCGCCCCAACCAAAACTGCTAAAACAATGCCAAAGCCTAAACCATTGCCAGCAAACAAACCTGTTGCTGATGATAGTTGCGAGTGTATTTGATTAACAGTTGCCCACTGTAAAATAGCAGGCAGGGCAAACACCACATAGCTGATAGAAAGGGCAATGCCCAATTTTTTCAGGCCACGGTTTTTCAGACCATTTTTCAAATAATACATTGGCCCGCCAGAAATGGTGCCATCTTCATGAACTTCGCGGTACTTAACCCCCAGCGTACATTCGGCAAACTTTACGCTCATGGCAGCCAGACCAATTATAATCATCCAAAACGTGGCGCCAGGGCCGCCTGTGCCAATAGCCACAGCAACACCCGCAATGTTGCCAATGCCCACTGTGCCTGACAGTGCGGTGGTTAGTGCTTGAAACTGTGAAACCTCACCCTCGGCTTTTTCGTCCCAATAACGTCCTGTGAGAATTTTTTTGGCAATGCCAAAACTGCGAAAATTTATGAAGCCAAAATAAACCGTTAAAAAGAACATGGGTATAGCCATCCACACCACAATCCACGGTATTAGCAGATCGCCAACGGCAAACTCTTTAAAAACAAAGTCAGCTAAAACAGCACTGATGGGCCCGAGAAAGCCTGCGATTGATGCCCCCAATGCTTCACCCGTACTGCCAACTTGCTCGGCGGCGTGGCTTGTGCCTGCTAGGCTAATGGCAAATATGGTCGTTAGTACGAAAAAGGCTTTATTTCTCTGATTAACCCAAATGCTCAACACACAAATTCCCCTATCAAATTTCATTCAGGCCACACTTTAGAGCAGTTCTGTTTATCTTCAAGCATTAACACAAATTCACAGTTATTTGCTTTATTAACCCTTGTTATTTTAGGGGTGGGTGCTTAGCTTCTATGGTGTTCCAAACAAAAGGGGGGAGTATGTCTTTTCCACAACCACAGCTAATTAAAACCAATGGCATAGAAATGGCGGTTTATGAAGCCCGCCCCGATGATGCTAGCCGTAACAAAGCACCACCAATTGTTATGTGTCATGGTTTTCCTGAGCTTGCTTTTTCTTGGCGGCACCAGTTGCCAGCGTTGAAAGATGCTGGTTACCACGTGTTGGCACCTGATCAGCGTGGTTATGGCTTATCCTCGTCGCCTGACGGTGTGGCGGCGTACCACGCCAAAGAACTGGTGGCTGATTTGGTTGGTATGTTGGACGCAAAGGGCATTGAAAAAGCAATTTTTTGTGGTCACGATTGGGGTTCACTGGTTATGTGGGCTATGCCATTTTATGCACCTGAGCGTTTGGCGGGGTTGATATCGCTAAATGTGCCATTTATACCGCGCCGTAAACACGACCCCATTACCCTGATGAACGCACGATTTGGCAAAGATAATTATATAAATTTTTTCCAATCGCCCGATGCGCCCGAGCAGTTGTTTGAGGCGGATATTGCAAAAACCTTCCGCTTTTTTATGCGGGTTCCTGAAAGTTATGCGGAGAAATCTGAGCAACCATTAAAGGCACGCAAAAACAATTTCCAAGACATGTTTCAGGAAGGTGAAGCAATGTGGCCGGGCAAAGAATTGCTGAACAAAGACGAGCTGGAATATTTTACTAACCATTTTGCCAATAATGGCTTTAACGGTCCCATTAACTGGTATAGAAACTTTGTGGCAAACTGGCAGGATATGGAACGCTTTCAACCATTTGGTGGTACGCCGCCTAAAATAACCCTGCCCACACTAATGATTTTGGCTGAAAACGACCCTGTTTTGCCGCCAGTTTTGGCTGATGGCATGGAACAGTTTTTCACTGATTTAAAAAAACATTTGATAAAAAATTGTGGTCACTGGACCCAACAAGAAAAACCCCAAGAGGTGAATGAAGTGCTGATTAAGTGGTTGGCGGATAATTATTTGGATAATAAGGCATGATTGAAACTCTGGACTTTGTCAGCTTTGTTAATGGCTTTCTTTTGTCTTTGGGCTTGATTGTAGCTATTGGCCCGCAAAACGCATATGTGTTGCGCAAGGGGCTAAAACGTCACCATGTTTTTGCCGTTACCACCACTTGTTTCTTAAGCGATGCATTGTTAATTTTTATTGCCGTTGCAGGCATTGGCACATTTATAACCAACAACCCTAGGCTTGCTGATGCGGCGGCGTGGGGTGGGGCGGCATTTTTGTTATGGTATGGTTATCAGACATTTAAAAGCGCAAAACACCCAGATGTTATAAGCCAACATGACATTGATGACGCTGGCGGTGAAGCCCAAGGCAAGGGCATGAAGGCGGCTATATTAATGGCTATAGCCATGACATATTTAAACCCCCATGTTTATTTGGATACATTTGTTATTATTGGCGGTATTGCCGCACAATTTGACGATAACACCATTCGTTGGAGCTTTGGCATTGGGGCTATTACCGCTTCAGCGGTGTGGTTTTATGGCATTGGTTATGGAGCCAGACTTTTCGCCCCCATTTTCAGAAGCACCAAAGCATGGCGAGTTTTGGATATAGTGATCACATTAATTATGTGGTCAATGGCTTGTTTGCTTATTTGGTTTCAACTTATCGGACATGATGCCCTGCACTAGTTATCGGGCTTAAGCCCTGTACTAGGGGGCATAAACAAAAGGATATATTATGATTAAAATTTATGGATATAGATTGTCACCATTTGTTGAGCGTATTTACCAACAGGTTCATGCCAAGGGCATTGAAGATAAGTTTGATTTTTGTGGCCTGCCTGATGATGGTCTGAAGTGTGATGAGTATTTAACCCTAAACCCGTTTGGCAAAATGCCAGTGTTGGTGGATGGCGACATGTGCCTGCCTGAAAGTGCAATAATTTGCGAATATATTGAAGGCAAGTTCCCCGACACACCATTAATGCCCACAGATAAAGACCAGCACTTGGCGGTTAATTTAATTTTACGCATGTTGGATATGTATGTTTTTCAAAACATGTTCACGGCATCAGCCATGGTGCGTGAAGCAACTCCAGATAAAAAAGCCATAAAAGCCAAGTTTGATGAGGTGGTCATTGCCCTTGATGCTATTGAAAAATTTGCCAGCTCAGAAAAAAATGAATTTCTGGTGGGTGACAAGTGGTCGTTGGCTGACTGTGCATTTGTATCTGCTGACTTTTTCTTTGCCCGCATTTTAACTGCAATGGGTGTCGATGCTTATGCCAACAGGCCTAAAATTAAGGCATGGCATGATGCAAATAAAGACACAGAGGTAATGAAAAATGCTTATGGCGCAAAAGACAAGGAATTGGTTGCTTTCTTAGGGCGAATAAAGGAAGAATAGGCGCATATTTAATGTGGGCTTGATGCGATTTAGGAGGTGGCTTGTGGCTAATAATGTTTCGCTAAGTGTTAATGGAAAATCTGTTTCAGCAAGTGTTGAGGCAAATGTTCTGTTGGTGGATTTTTTGCGAGATAATTTGGGTTTAACTGGAACCAACATTGCTTGCGATACTAGCCAGTGTGGCTCTTGCACGCTTTTGCTTGATGGCTTGCCAGTTAAGTCGTGCAGTCTTTTGGTGGTTCAGGCCGATGGCTGCGATGTTATAACCATTGAAGGTTTAGCTTCTGAAACTGTTTTGCACCCCATGCAACAGGCATTTCAAGATAACCACGGTTTGCAGTGCGGTTTTTGCACCCCTGGCATGGTCATGGCGGGTATTGGCATGGTTGAACGCCGCCGTGCCGCAGGTTCGGGCCTGCCAAGTGACGAAGAAATAAGATCAGCGTTAGAAGGCAATATTTGCAGATGCACTGGCTATCATAATATTGTCAAATCTGTAGCCCAAGGTGCCAAAACCATGTTGCAGGGAGAGGGCTAATGTATAAATTTAATTTTGCCAGTCCCGCAACAATTGATGATGCCGCGGCTCAATTTGAAGCTAGCGACGATGCCACATATATTTCAGGTGGCATGACCTTAGTGCCAACCTTAAAACAGCGTTTGGCAATGCCAAGCGATGTTATTGATCTTTCTAAAATTGCGTCATTAAAAGGCATTTCTTTAGATGGTGACATGGTTAAAATTGGTGCTATGACCACCCATGCTCAAATTGCCAGCGACGGGTTGGTTGTGGCAAACATTCCCGCCCTTGCCGAATTGGCGGGTGGTATTGGCGATGCCAGTGTGCGCAACCGTGGCACTATTGGCGGTAGTTTGGCAAACAGCGACCCTGCGGCTGATTATCCTGCGGCTGTTTTGGCACTGGGTGCTGAAATTCATACTAATAAGCGCACCATTGCTGCGGCTGATTATTTTGTTGAACTGTTCGAAACTGCCTTGGATGAGGGTGAAATTATAACCAGTATTTCTTTTCCTGTTTGTAAGGTGGCGAATTATCAAAAGTTTTCCAACCCTGCTTCACGCTATGCCATTGCTGGGGTGTTTATTGCCAAAACCAGTGCCGGTGTGCGGGTGGCGGTAACAGGTGCGGGGCCATATGCTTTCCGTCAAAATGAAATGGAAGCCGCACTGGATGGTGATTTTTCTGCTAAATCTATAGATGGCATTACAGTTTCAGACGATGGCTTAAACGAAGATATTCATGCCAGCGCTAGCTACCGTGCAAATTTAATCAAGGTTCTAGCCATAAGGGCGGTTGAGGCCATTTCCTAACTAATAACAAAAAAGAGGTGTTTATGACCCATATTTCTCAGGGCAATTTTTCCAAGATATTTACAGTTGTTGTCTTTGGTTTTTTATCCAGTTGTGGGCCAGTGCCTGAGGATGTGCAAGAAAACCTTGATGCGTCACTAGCTACTGAACATTTGCACCAGTTATTTGAAGACGAATGGCGTCACAACATGGCGACACACCCTTTGTCGGCCACCCAAAAAGGCATATCAGATTTTGACCATAGAATGCCATCAGCTACACCTGAGTTTTACGCCCAGCAAACTGTGCAAGACCAAGCATTTTTAAATCGTCTGCAAGCCATAGACCCTGCTAACCTAAGTGTTGAAGACCAGTTGAATTACGATCTTTTCAAGTTTGTTATTAATAACCGTGTTGATGAAGCAAACTTCCGTTCATACCGCATTCCTATGGTGTCTGATTATGGTTTTTATAATGGTTTTATGCGCATTCATGAAGCCATGCCTTTTAAAACCACTGAGGATTATGACCGCTATATCGCCAGATTAATGGATGTGCCGCGTTATTTTGATGAAAATATTGCTAATATGGAGGCGGGTTTAGTTGATGGCTTTACCATGCCTAGTGCCATTTTAGGCAAAATTGCCCCAAACATTGCCGCACTTATTGTGGAACAACCAGAAGACACTTCTTTGTTTGCGCCATTTGAAAACATGCCTGCTAATTTTAGCGATGATGACCGTGTTCGCATTATGGCTTCAGGCAGGCAAGCGGTTATGTCAAACGTTATGCCCGCAATGCAAAAGTTTCATGACTTTTTCACCACCCGCTACATCCCTCAGGCAAGGCAAAGTTTGGGCATAAGAGATGTGCCACAAGGTGAAGAATATTATAAATTTTTAGTTGGCTATTACACTACTTTGGACATCACCCCCGAAGAGGTGCATGAGCTTGGCCTTTCTGAAATGGCGCGCATTAAAGCGGCAATGGAAGAAATTATTATAGAGGTTGGTTTTGAAGGTAGCTTTGCTGAGTTTCTAGAATTTATGCGTAGCGACGAACAGTTTTATGCCACATCACCCGAACAGTTGTTGAAAGAGGCAGCATGGATTGCAAAGCGCATCGATGGTGTGTTGCCAGGATTTTTTGGTAAAATGCCACGCATGCCATATGGGGTGCGGGCAGTGCCAGACGATCTGGCACCAAACTATACAACTGGACGTTATTGGGGTGCGACAAAGGGCGGCATTTATGGCGGGTTTTTCATGGTAAACACCTATGCTCTTGATAAACGCCCGTTATATAATTTGCCTGCTTTGGCTTTGCACGAAGGTGTGCCGGGGCATCATTTGCAAATTGCCCTTGGTGAAGAGTTGGAAGGTGTTCCTGATTTTAGGCTTGATCTTTACCCCCATGCATTTGGTGAAGGGTGGGGTTTATATTCTGAAAAACTTGGCGAAGAAATGGGTATTTACCAAACACCGTACGAACGCTTTGGTCGCCTGACATATGAAATGTGGCGTGCTGGCCGTTTGGTTGTTGATACTGGCATGCACTACATGGGTTGGACACGAGATGAGGCGGTGCAACTGTTTGTGGAAAACTCGGCATTGTCCACCCACAATATCAACACCGAGGTTGATAGATATATTTCATGGCCTGGTCAGGCATTGGCCTATAAAATGGGCGAGCTGACAATTATTCGTTTGCGCGAAAAAGCTGAGAATGTGTTGGAAGAAAAGTTTGATATTCGTGACTTCCACGATGCTGTTTTGGCTAATGGCGGCATTCCGCTAAACGTTTTGGAAGACCAGATAAATGCCTATATCGAGCGTGAAAAATAAACAAACATTGGTATAGGGCGACAACATGCAGGCGATAAGAACACAAAACGTATGGCTATTATCTTTAGCTCAGGCTTTTCATGTGGCGGCGGCACTAACGGCAGTTTCGGTTGTTAGCTTAGTTGGTTTGTCGTTGGCACCCAGTGCTTCCCTTGCCACCATACCCAGTGCCATGCTTACGGTTGGGGTGGCGTTAAGCACCATTCCATTATCTTATTTTATGAAGCACACCTCTAGACGCAAAGGTTTTTTGCTAGGTGCTTTTTTTGGTATCCTGTCTTTTAGCTTCGGTGTTGCGTCCATTTATTTGGAAAGCTATTGGATGCTGTGTTTGGCATCATTACTGCAAGGTGTGTGGCAGGCATCGGTGCTTTATTATCGTTTCGCCGCAGCTGAAAGTGTGGGTGAGGACAGGCAAAAAAGTATCGCCATTTCGTTTGTTTTGGCGGGTAGTATTTTTGCGGTGCTTTTGGCACCCAGTGGTTCACACTTTTTAAACAACATGTTTATGCCCTTCGAATATGCAGGGGCGTTTGTGTTCATGCTATTGATGGCGGTTGTGGCATTTGTTCCATTGTCATTTCTTAAACCCCTAGGAATTGAAGAAGAGGAAGACCAAGGTGTTGAGCGTCCATTATTAGAAATTATCAAACAACCAAAAACCATTTGTGCCATGACCAACACCGCCGCCGCATGGGCAACCATGGTGTTGATGATGTCAGCCACACCCATTGCCATGAAGCATTCTGGTCATATGTTCGAACATTCATCTATGGTTATTCAGTGGCATGTTTTGGGCATGTATGTGCCATCACTGTTTTCGGGGTTTCTTATTAGTCGTTTTGGCTCGTTAAAGGTGCTGTTCTCAGGGGCGGTGTTTTTAGCCATATCGTTTTTTGCGGCATATCAGGGCCAAGAGTTTTTACACTTTAGCCTAGCACTAATTTTCTTAGGCGCGGGTTGGAACTTCCTGTTTGTGGGGGCAACAACGTTGCTTACAGAAACCCACACCCCAGCAGAGCGGGCAAAGGTACAGGGTGCAAACGAGTTTATGGGCTTTACAGTTTCGGCGTTAGCATCAGGATTTGCCGGTGCCATAATTAGCATTTATGGCTGGAACAGCCTGTTGGTGCTTGAGGTTGTAATTCTTAGCATCGCACTTGGTGTAACCATTTGGTATGCAACCACAAGTCAGCACAAAAAAGCTGTGAAAAATATGGAGTTTGAATAGACATGCAAATTATTCTCTCACCGGCGAAAAAACTGGACTTTGAAACCGAGATTGTAAATTCAAGCAATTCACAACCGAAGTTTTTAGATGAAACAATTTTGCTTTCTAAAATTACCAAAGGTCTAAGCACTGATGACCTGAAGGGTTTGATGGGCATTAGCGACCAGTTGGCTGAGCTGAACCACAGACGCTATCAGGATTTTAGCACACCATTTGATCTGGCAAACGCCAGACAAGCTGTGTTTGCCTTTAAGGGCGATGCATACCAAGGCTTGGATGCGGATAGTTTGAGTGCAGACGACCTTGCTTACGCCCAAGAGCATTTAAACATATTGTCTGGCTATTATGGGGTTTTGCGCCCCCTTGACCTGATGCAGGCCTATCGCTTGGAAATGGGTATAAAGCTGAAAAACCGCCGTGGTAAAAACTTGTACGAGTTTTGGCAAGAAAGTCTGAGCAAATATTTGAACAAAAAAACCAATGATGATGATGGCATTTTAGTTAATCTTGCCTCAAACGAATATTCAAAGGCGGTTAATTTAAAGGGTTTTGATGGCGAGGTTATAACCCCGCAATTTAAAGAAATAAAAGACGGCGTGCCGAAAATGATCGGTATTTTCGCCAAAAAAGCTCGAGGCATGATGACCAGATATATCATTCAAAACAGGCTGAAAACTGCGGAAAGTTTAAAAGATTTTGATCTTGATGGTTATGGTTTTAACCCTGCGCTGTCAGATGAAAAAACCTTTGTTTTCACAAGAGGCTAGCGGCTAAACTTCCATTTCCTCACGATCAATTTCCAGCAACAGCCATTGGCCTTCTTTTTCTTCTTTTTGTGCTTTTAGTTGGGGTAGGTTGTCGCACATTTTCTGGAATTTTTCAGGGTTAGACATATAAAGATCAGGGTCGTCCAAGGCCTTTTCGGTTTTAGTTATTTTCACCTCAAGCTCAGCTATTTCTTTGGGTAATTGTTCTAACGCCCATTTTTGCTTGAAACCCATTTTCTTCTTTTGGGTTGCTTTGGGTGTTTGTATTTGTTGTTGTGGGTTTTTTTCTGTTTTGTCAGGGTCTATTTCTTGGGGTGTGCCTGCTTTTAAACGTTCTAAATAATCGGAATAACCGCCTGCATGTTCAATCAGTTTGCCATCACCCTCAAAGGCAATAACACTTGTTACCAAACGGTCTAGAAAACTACGATCATGGGAAACCAACAATATAGTGCCGTCAAACTCTGCCAACACATCTTCCAGCAGATCCAGAGTTTCCATGTCCAAATCGTTGGTGGGTTCGTCCAAAACAATAAAGTTAGCCTCACAAGCGAAAGCCTTGGCAAGCCGCAGGCGATTACGCTCGCCCCCTGAAAGAGAGGAAAGCGGTGCTTCAACCTGCGCCCCTTCAAACAAAAACTCCTGCATATAACCCGCAACATTTTTGGCGTGGCCTTGCACCATTATCTGGTCGCCGTGACCACCTGTGAGGAACACCCGACATGACATGTCTTCGGCTTCTTCTTTGTGGGTTTGGTCAATACGCAGATATTTAATGTTGGTGCCACGCTTCACTGTGCCTGTGTCGGGTTCAATGTCACCCAGCAGAATTTTCAACAGGGTGGTTTTGCCAATGCCGTTGGGGCCGATAAGGCCAATGCGGTCCTTGCGTCTGATTATGGTGGAAAAATCGCTGAAAAGTTTTTTCTCACCGTAACTTTTAGAAAGCTTTCGCGCCTTCATAACAATTTTGCCAGAAATTTCCGCACTGGATGATTTTAAAACCATGCTTTGCTGTTGGCCAATATCACTAGCCTTGGCTTGGCGCATTTCATACAGCCGTTTCAGGCGGCCTTGGTTGCGCTTGCGCCTTGCGCTAATGCCGCCACGTTGCCATTTGGTTTCATGTTTAATGCGTTTGTCACGCTTTTTGCGGGCTTCCATTTCGTCTTTTAAAATGTTTTCAGACCAGTTTTCAAATTCTGAAAAGCCTTGGTTCAGGTGTTTCATTTTACCTGCAAACAGCCAAACACACGACGTTGCGACATTGTCTAAAAACGTGCGGTCATGGCTGATAATAACCATAGCCCCACGAAAGTTTTTTAAGGTGCGCTCTAACCATTGAATGGTGCTGATGTCCAAATGGTTGGTGGGTTCGTCCAACAACAACAAATCTGGTTCGGATATTAATGCCTTGGCAAGGGACGCTTTTCTTAGCTCGCCCCCTGAAAGGGTGCCACACAGCAATTGCCCGTCTAAGCCAATTTCTGAAACAAGAGCATCAACCCTGTGGGTTTCGCCGTCGTGTTCTGGGCGCAGACCACTGGCAATATAGTGTTCCATGGTCTCGTCAGGGTCGGGGGTGTTACGCTGTGCAAGGTATGAAATATGAATACCAGGCTCGATAATTAACTCGCCATCGTCTGGTATTATTAGCCCGGCGATAATTTTTAAAAGGGTGGACTTGCCAACACCGTTTCTGCCCACAAAGGCAATGCGTTCACGTTTTTTAATAACCAGACGTGCTTCTTCAAACAAAGTTTTGCGGCCAAAACTTAGCGAAAGGTCTTTTAATGTCATAAGGGCAGCGGGCTGCTTTTTACTAGCCATGCTTACTTTTTGTCCGCCATCAGGGTTTTGAAATTAGCAATAATAAGCATAAACCAGCCGAATAATAGCGATATGCCGCCAATGGGTGGAATGTAATGAAACGAGCCTAAGCTGCCACTACCGTTTAGTGCTAGCCAATATAGCGAGCCAGAAAAAAGCAAAATGCCAATGGAAAAACCAAAGCCTGCCAAATGAACCAGATCTTTATTTTTTTCATGGGCATGGTTTAGCAAAATGCCAGTGAAGGCCAGTGCTAGTGCGTGCGACATTTGATAGTCAGCCGCTTGTGAATAAAGCGTTAGGGCGTGTTCATCCAAATGGCTGGCAAAAGTGTGGCTACCCATTGCGCCTGCAAATACGGCTAAAAAGCCATTAATGGCGGCAATGAAAACCCAAACATTTGGTCTAAGATCTAGTTGCATATTGCACCCTCACGTATGGGGGAAAACACTTTCCCCGCATGTTGATAATAAATAACCTGCACAACCATGCGACCCGCAGGTGCATAGGGGCGGTAAGCCTGACAACCACTAACGGGTGTGTTCAAGGCAATAAAAAGCTGACCGTTTGCGGCTTTAACCATGTTTTCTGGCGCGTTTTCAGGCAAGGCTGTTTGCTCAGGCTGTTCAACTGGCTTTTCTTTATATTTTTCTTTGTCTGTTGTCCCTGTGCTTACACATGCGGATAGTATAAAAATACTGGCAAGCGAAGCCAAAAAAGTAAGTTTTGTCATATTACAATCCTTCCCCATCATTGTTTAATTGTTTTTGCCGTCTTGGTCTGTGTCTTATTTCCAATAAGGCGGGTAAAATGGTCCAACTGGCAAACAGGCAGGTGGCAAAGCCTGTTACCGCCAAAATGCCTAAGGACATTAGGCCACCCATGTCGGCTGATAACATGCCAGCAAAACCCAACATGGTGGTTATGGTGGTAACAGCCGCCGCACCACCTGTTGTTTTTA
>DAOWAS010000147.1 GCA_030634465.1 Alphaproteobacteria bacterium
ACAAGAACACAATTGCCCAGAAATGCACAATTGAAAGTCTATAACTGTAAATTGGTCTGTCAGCCTGCTTCGGCACAATATAATACATCATGCCCAAGAAACCAGTTGTAAGGAAAAAGCCCACAGCATTATGGGCATACCACCACTGAATAAGCGCATCTTGAACACCCGTGTGAATGATAAAGCTTTTTGTACCAAGCATATCAACAGGCAACGCCGCATTGTTCACCAAATGAATAACCGCCACTGTTATGATAAACGCCAGATAAAACCAGTTGGATACATAAATGTGTGGCTCTTTACGGTTTTTGACAGTGAAGATATAAAGGAAGAAGTAAGCCACCCAAACAACTGTAAGCCATAGATCCACATACCATTCTGGCTCGGCATATTCTTTAGACTGGGTAATACCCAGCACATAGCCCGTTGCCGCCAGAACAATGAATATTTGATAGCCCCAGAACACAAACCACGCCGCTTTAGCCGAGGCCAAGGGTGTGCGGCACGTGCGCTGTACCGAATAAAAGCTTGTGGCTAACAAAGCGTTACCACCAAAAGCAAAAATAACTGCTGACGTGTGCAATGGTCTTAAGCGACCAAAACTGGTCCACGGCAGGTCAAAGTTAAGCGCTGGAAATGCCAACTGCAAAGCGATAACAAGCCCAACTAAAAACCCGACCACGCCCCAAAACATTGTGGCAATGGATGCGGCCCTAACCACATCATCCTGATAAACAATACCCTCTTGGCTCATTTTAGTGGCACTCCCCTATTCAGCTTAAAAAGCCTGTATTCATAAATCTAAAATCATTCGCTCGTTATTAGAGCACCATGCATAATTCCACAATTAAGTTCTACAAAAATTGATTAAAATCAACTGACGTTAACAAAATGAATATAAAATACTAATAAATTAAAAATAATATGTTGCTAAACGAAAAAAAACTTACTTTGCAACCACACGTTTACCATTCATAGTTACACTATGTTGCTCAAGAATAAAAGCTAGGGGGAAGCTATGAGCCGTTATTATGCACTTTTTATAGTATTATTTTTAACAATTGCGCTTTTTGCTCTTGGCTATACCGTAAGTATTCACTTTTTTTGGGCTGCTGGGTTGTTTGCCTTGTTTTCTATGCTGGGTATTAGAGATGTTTTGCAACGACACCACAGTATTTTAAAAAACTACCCCATTATTGGCCATATGCGCTGGATACTGGAAATGATCCGCCCTGAACTGCGGCAATATCTTTTCTCGTCCGACACCGAAGAAACCCCGTTTAACCGTGAACAACGCTCACTGGTTTATCAACGTTCAAAGCTGGATAATGACAAAGTGCCATATGGCACAAAAGCAAATGTTTATGAAAGTGGTCACGAATGGATAAACCATTCCATAGCCCCTTGCCCCGTAAGTGATGAGGCTTGCCACACCATTATTGGCGGTAAAGACTGTGCTAAACCCTATAAATCATCTGTATTAAACATTTCTGCCATGAGCTACGGCGCCCTGTCTGGCAACGCCATACAAGCACTTAACCGTGGGGCAAAACAGGGTGGCTTTGCCCACGATACTGGCGAAGGTTCCATTTCGCGCTATCACAGAGCCGAGGGTGGCGATCTAATTTGGGAACTAGGCACTGGTTATTTTGGTTGTCGTAATGCTGAGGGTGGTTTTTCTCCAGAAGCATTTAAAGACCAAGCCACAAACGATCAGGTGAAAATGATTGAAATTAAGGTTAGCCAAGGGGCAAAGCCCGGTCATGGTGGCATTTTGCCCGCAGCCAAACTGACAAAAGAAATTGCCGAGGCACGCATGATACCAATGGGGCAGGATGTTATTTCACCCGCATCACACAGTGCTTTTTCCACCCCCTTGGAAATGATGCATTTCATTGCTCAATTGCGTGAATTGTCTGGGGGCAAGCCTGTGGGTTTTAAAATGTGCATTGGTCACAAGTGGGAATTTATGGCTATTTTAAAAGCCATGATAGAAACTGGTATAAAGCCAGACTTTATTGTTATCGATGGTTCCGAAGGCGGCACAGGTGCGGCACCCATTGAATTTGCCAACCATAT
This sequence comes from Alphaproteobacteria bacterium, assembly GCA_030634465.1. Lineage (GTDB taxonomy): Bacteria > Pseudomonadota > Alphaproteobacteria > Sphingomonadales > SMXR01 > DAOWAS01. The sequence continues at coordinate 2,080 of DAOWAS010000147.1, forward strand.
CGGCACCCCTTTGGTTGAGGGACTGCAATTTGTCTGCAACGCCCTAACAGGTGCTGGTCTGCGTGATGGCATTAAAGTTGGTGCTAGTGGCAAGGTTGTCTCAGCTTTTGACATGATACGGCTTTTTTCTATTGGTGCGGACTTTACCAATTCTGCCCGCGCTTTCATGATGGCACTGGGGTGTATTCAATCGCTGTCATGTCACAATAACAATTGCCCCACAGGCATTGCCACACAAGACAAGTTGCGCCAACGCTCGCTTAATGTAAAAAGCAAGGCAATAAGGGTTAAAAACTTTCACAACAACACCATTCATGCCTTGCAAGAGGTGTTATCTGCATCTGGCGTATCAGGCCCTGCTGAGCTGAGACACATTCATTTTAACATGCGTGATGGCGACGGTTACGCCAGAGGTGCAGAAGAAAATGGCCCGTGGTTAATAGATGGCGAATTGCTAGCAGGTACCAAACACAAGGTCTATGCCCGCAGTTGGGCACGGGCAAGCGCTGAAACATTTAAGCCAGAGTTTTTGCACTATTAAACAGCTTTTATAGAATACTAAATATATTCCACTAGACATTTTACTCTAGACAAGCTGTTCTCGTTATGTTCTCATTTAGTTATGATTCGAAATGAGCATATAGCAGCACCCCTAGCCCCGCCCAACGCCAATGCGGTGGTTGAAATTATGGGCAGGCCCTGCGTTCAACCAGAACAAAAAGCAGCTATACCTATGTTTACCTGCTCGGTGGCGGCAGGCTTTCCCTCACCCGCCGAAGACTGGGTGGAAAACATAGTGGATATGAACGAGCTGTTGGTTAAACGCCCTGCGGCAACCTTTCTTTTACGGGTTCGCGGCGACAGCATGGTTGGTGCGGGCATTTTCGAAGACGATATTTTATTGGTCGACCGTTCCATCACCCCCCATGAAGGGCATATTGTCATTGCCTCCCATGGCAATGAACTTACGGTTAAACGATTAAGGAAAGAAAACGGGCGTTTGTGGCTAGTGGCTGAAAACCCGTCCTATAAACCTATTTTAGTAACCGAAGATGTCAGTGTTTGGGGGGTTGTAACCTCTGCCATTAAACGCTTTTAAAAGATTACCTACCCCCACCACTAATTTATGATTTTTTTACACTACAATACCCGCTCACAAGCAGGCGTTCGCATATTGTAGTTACTGCTCATTACCGCGCCATATGCACCCACCGTAGAAATAAGCATAACATCGCCCTCGCTACTTGGTGGCAACAACCTGTCACTACCCAAACGGTCACCACTTTCGCATATGGGGCCCACAACCGTTGTTAACTGGCTGGGGCTTTCGTCCAAGCGAGATAGATTAACAATTTCATGGTACGAACCATAAAGCGCAGGGCGTAAAAGTGAGTTCATGCCCGTAGTTATGCCCACATATGTAAGGTCTTCTTTTGATTTTATCTGGGTCACACGCCCCAACAGAACACCAGCCTCAGCCACAACGTAGCGACCAGGCTCTAACCATATTTCCATTTCTGGTCTGGCCGCTTTAATTTCAGCCAATGTTTCGTCCAGAGCTATAATATCCAACGGTTGGTCATTGGGATTTTCAACCACACCTAAACCACCACCAAGGTTTAAATATTTCAGGTTTGGCAGGCTGTCCACCGCTTCTAAAATAACGTGCCCAATACGGCTCCAGTTTTCAGCATCCAAAATGCCACTGCCCACATGAGAGTGAATACCAACAACTTCGGCACCACTGGCT
>DAOWAS010000082.1 GCA_030634465.1 Alphaproteobacteria bacterium
ACCACAGGCTCCACGGTTATTACGGGGTTGGATAATGCCCCGCCCGGTATTCTTATTTGGCGAGCATTGCTACAATGGCTTGGCGGTGTTGGAATTATTGTGATGGCGGTTGCGGTTTTACCAATGTTACGTATTGGTGGTATGCAGCTTTTCCAAATGGAATCGTCCGACACATCAGAAAAAATTCTACCGCGCGCGGCGCAAGTGTCAGGTGCGGTTGCCAGTCTTTATTTGGCGCTATCTGCCATATGTTTTGTTGCCCTTGTTTTTGCGGGGCTAGAGCCATTTGATGCCGCCGCCCATGCCATGACCACAATTGCAACTGGTGGGTTTTCCACATACGATCAGTCGGTGGGTCATTTTAACAGTGCCGCCGTTGACGGCATCATCACCATTTTTATGATAATTGGTAGCTTGCCCTTTGTGCTTTACCTGCAAGCCATAAGGGGGCGACCCTTGGCTTTGTGGCGCGACCAGCAAGTGCAGGCTTTTTTAGGATTGGTGGTAATTCTAATTAGCATAATGGTGGTTTGGCTAATGTTCGAGCAGGGGCTGAACACAGGACAAGCGCTTCGCTATGCCAGTTTTAACATTGTGTCTATTCTAACAGGCACGGGTTACACCACATCGGACTTTAGTTTATGGGGTGGTTTTCCCATAACGCTGTTTTTCCTAATTATGTTTATTGGTGGCTGTGCGGGGTCAACATCATGCGGTATTAAAATTTTCCGGTTTCAGGTGGTGGCAGAAACCATAAGAACACAAACAAACAAACTAAGCCGCCCTAACGCCGTGTTTAAACCAAAATACAATAATCGCCCGTTAAGCGACAGCGTCATTGCCTCGGTTATGAGCTTTTTATTCCTGTTTGTTTTAACCTTCATTATTCTGTCCATTGCCCTTGCCTTTACTGGGTTAGATTTTATAACCGCGTTTTCAGGTGCTGGCACCGCGCTTTCAAACGTGGGGCCAGGATTGGGTCAGACAATTGGGCCATCTGGCACATTTCAACCACTGCCCGATAGCGCAAAGTGGATTTTGTCATTTGGCATGTTGCTTGGTCGGTTAGAATTGTTTACGGTGCTCGTCCTGTTTACCCCCGCATTCTGGCGCGCCTAGGACTTTTTACCATGACACAAGACAACACTTCCCTTCAGCTATTAGAAACCTTGGTTGGTTTTCCAACTGTCAGCAGTGACAGCAATTTAGAGCTTATTCGTTTTATTGAAAAATATCTCGCTGATTTAGGTGTGCCTAGCACGCTGTTTTTAAACGATGAAAAAACCAAAGCGAACCTTTTTGCTCGCATTGGGCCTGAGCCTGATGGAAGTTTGGAAAAACACGGCATTATACTGTCTGGCCACACCGATGTTGTGCCAGTAAAGGGGCAAAACTGGTCGCACGATCCGTTTACATTGCGTAGTGATGGCGAGCGGGTTTTTGCCCGTGGCACTTGCGACATGAAAGGTTTTATTGCCATTGCCCTTGCCAAAGTGCCAGACATGATTGCGGCAAAGCTGAAAGAACCTGTTTATCTAGCCTTTTCTTACGACGAGGAAACTGGCTGCACTGGTGTTAAAGACATGGTGGCGCACATTGCCAAAATGAAAATTCGCCCCCGAGTTTGCATTGTGGGCGAGCCAACCATGATGGATGTTATTAACGCCCATAAAGGCATACGGTCATATAAAACCAGCATTACAGGCTTAGCCGCGCATTCAAGCGCACCGCACCACGGGGCAAATGCCATTGTAGCGGCGGCAGAGCTTATTACATACTTGAGCAAAGTAACCGAAGAGGCCAAAAACTTCACCGACCACCGCTTTATGCCACCATTTACCAGCTTTAACATTGGGCTGATATCAGGCGGGCTAGCCACCAATATTATTGCTGAAAAAGCAGAGTTTATTTGGGAGTTTCGCTCTATTCCTGGGTTTGATGGCGACAAGGTTGTTGCTGATTTTGAAGCCTTTGCCGCTAATGAAATTTTGCCAAAACTGCAAGAAACCGCACCAAATGCCAGCATTGTAACCACTGAGCAAACCAATGCGCCGCCGCTTTTGGCAACAGAGGGTAGCGATGCGGAAACTTTTGTTATGAACTTGGTTGGCACCAACGAGCTGAAAACCGCCGCCTACACAACCGAGGCTGGGCATTTCCACCAAACTGGTGAGGTATCCACAGTTGTTTGCGGGCCGGGCAGCATTGACCAAGCGCATAAGCCTGACGAGTTTATTGCTATTTCTGAAATTGAGCGTTGTGAAGGGTTTATGGACAAGCTGATTAAGGCTTTGTCTTAAGGTTATTAGACCTCAAAATGATAAGCCTTGTTGCAAAACTCGCAGGTCATTTCAATTTTGCCATCATCAGCCATGTCTTGCAGGTCGTCGTTCGTAAACTTGGCTAAAACTGAAGCCAGCTTTTCTTGTGAGCAACGACAGCCACGTTTTAGGTTTACGGCATCAAACACCCGCACACCGTCCTCATGGAACAGACGGTACAGCAATGCGTCTATATCTAACGATGGGTCTAAAAGCTCTTCATCCTTAACACTTTGCAAAAATGCCGATGCCCTAGCCCATTGCTCACTAGTATCATCAGACAGGTTTCTGGTGGTGCCTGTTTCCCCTTTGGGCAAATGCTGAACCATAATGCCACCACCACGCCAGTTGCCTGTAACAGGGTCTTTATCTGCTTTTAAGCGCAAGGCAGTTGGGGTTTGTTCCGAGTTGGCAAAATATTCTATGGCGCAATCTGACAGGTTTTTACCCGTTAATTCCACAATGCCTTGGTAGCGCTCCATATCAGCGCCTTGGTCCATTGTCATGGCTAAGTAGCCATCACCCAACAAGGTTTCCATGTCGGGGTTATCGCCGCTTGCCTTTAGCTTTTCATAATCAACATCAGCATAACCACGCAATTCACCTGCTGTATTATCGCCTGATGATTTATAATCTGCCACCAGCATTTTTATAATGCCGTCAGCTTTTGCCTGAATTGTCAGCGTGCCTTCAAACTTAAGCATACTGCCAAGGGTGGCGGTTAGAACCAACACTTCGCCCAATGTCTGGGCAACAATTTCTGGATAATCGTGTGCTGATAAAATTTGCTCTAACACTGTGCCCAAACGGGTGGCGCGGCCACGCACATCGGCCTCAATATTTTCGCCTTCCACCTGAAATGGCTTTACAATATTGTCGGCATCGCTGTTTTTGCTGTCTATAATGATCGGGGCTTCAGCCACTTTAATTTTCCTAGCTTTTATTGCCTAGCTTAGCCACAGCGTTTTCAATAAAGCTAATGGCTTTGTCTATGTCAGTTTTTGTTATTATCAGCGGCGGCAACAGGCGCATCACATTGGTTCCTGCTTGGGCACAAAGAAAACCATCTGCTAACAGGCCTTCTAAAACTGGCCGAAACTCACAGCTAAACTCCACACCCAACATCATGCCTAAACCACGCACATCAACAATGGTTTCTGGATATTTCTGCATCAGCACGTTCAACTGTTTACGCAGATAATTGGCGTTTTCTGCCACTGTGGGTAAAAAATCATCCTCTAGCATAATATCCATTACGCCGTTACCCACCGCCATGGCTAACGGGTTGCCGCCATATGTTGTGCCGTGGCTACCTGCGGTCAGGTGTTGTGCCACGCTACCTTTTGCCAAACACGCACCAAGCGGAAAACCACTGCCAATACCCTTGGCTGATGCCACAATATCAGGCTCAATTCCCGCCCATTCAAAGGCAAAAAGTTTGCCGCTTCTGCCCATGCCACATTGAATTTCATCAAATACAAGCAGCAGGTCATGCTCGTCTGCTAATGCCCTAAGCTCCTGCAACTGCTCAGGCGTGGCGGTTAAAATTCCACCCTCGCCCTGAACAGGCTCAACCATTATGGCGGCAGTTTCGCTTGTTATTGCGGCTCTGGTTGCTTCAATATCTAAAAAATCAACCTGATCAAACCCTTCAACCAAGGGGCCGAAACCTTTTGTCAGCTTTTCTCTGCCAGTGGCGGAAATGGTGGCAAGCGAGCGCCCATGAAAGGCATTATGATAGGTAATAACGCGGTAACGTTCTGGATGCCCAGTTGATGATTGCGCCTTGCGTGCTAGTTTTAGGGCGCACTCTATGGCCTCAACCCCAGAATTTGTAAAAAACACGCTATCGGCAAAGCTGGCATCAACCAAGCGTTCTGCCAGTTTTTCTTGGGCTGGAATACGGTACATGTTTGAGGTGTGCCACAGGGTTTCAACCTGTTTTTTCAACACATCAACTAAATGGGGGTGGCAATGCCCCAATGATGCCACCGCAATACCACCGGCAAAATCCAGATACGCTTTGCCGTCACCATCATATAAATACACACCCTCACCACGTTCAAAGGCAACGTTCAGACGGTTGTAGCAAGGCATTAATGCTGGGTAGGTGTTTGCTATCATATTTTTTCCGAACAGGTGTTTAATATGTGTTTTAAGGCTTTAGCTTATATCCTGTTTTCAGTAAATGATGCACCCAAAAATACAAAACTATATTTATTGATAAGGTCATAACAACACCCACCAACAAGTTGCTGTCATTGTGGTCAATAAAGCCATACCTAAGCCCGTCAATAAGATAGAAAAAGGGATTGTATGCACTGATGGTTTGCAACACCTCAGGCAAGCGGGTTATGGAATAAAATGTGCCTGACAACAGCGACAATGGCACAATTATAAAATTAGTAACCGCAGATGAATGGTCAAATTTCTCAGCCCAAATACCTGTTAGGGTGCCAATAAGCGCCAGCATTACAGATGCACTTATCAAATGATAAAAAACCGCCCACCAGTGGTGTACAGTTATTGAAACATCAGGCCACAAGAAAAATACCAACCACAGGGTAAAGCCAACAGATAAGCCACGGGTAACACCACCCATTACATAGCCTATTAATATTTCAAATGCGGAAAGTGGCGGCATCAGCACATCGACAATTGCGCCCTGAACCTTGCCAATAACAATTGAGGATGCAGGGTTTTGAAAAGCGTTTTGTATTACTGCCATCATCATCAAGCCAGGGGCTAAAAACGAGCCTAGTGAAACACCCATAGTTTCACGACCCGTGCCAGACAATGCCCAAACAAATATTGCCATAAATAAGCAGGTGGTAATTGTGGGGGCGGCTACGGTTTGTGTCCAAACCTTCATAAAACGCCGCACCTCTTTGGCATACATGGTCCACATGCCAATCCAGTTTACCATTCCCACCCGTTTGTCGCCGGGTTCGGTCATTTTATATGTTAATGTATTGGACATTTTAACCCTTAATTGGTGAGTGCTTTATCTAGGCTTTTACCCAATAATTTCAAGGGCAAAGCAAATATTACTTTAAGCCACTGATAAAGTAGAGCACCGTTATATGCAAGATATCTTAACTATTCTTTACTGAGGTTGCATTTCAACCCTTGCGGTAGTGGTAGTAAGTCCTATATAAAGGGCGGATTCTAGGGTGAAAAATATAGATAAAAAAATAAGCTTCGAAGGATAAAATAATGGCGTGGACAGAAGAACGTATAGCAAAGCTCTCAGCTCTTTGGGACAAAGGTCTAAGCGCAAGCCAAATTGCCGCCGAACTAGGCGAAGGCGTTACCCGTAACGCTGTTATTGGCAAGGCGCACCGTCTTGAGCTTAAGTCACGCCCATCGCCAGTTAAGGGTGAAAGTACAAGAGCAAAAAAAGCTGTAGCCAAGCCTAAGAAAAAAGAAGAAAAAAAGGTTGTTACACTTTTGGACTTAACATCTACCATCTGCAAATGGCCTAGTGGTCACCCTGGGGACGATGATTTTCAGTTTTGCGGAAAAGAAGCCAACTCAGCCCTGCCTTATTGTGAAGAACATTGCGCCATGGCGTACCAAGCACAAACCCCACGCAAAGAGCGCATGAAAAAAATTGCGCCTATTCAGCGGGGATAAGCTGGCACGCCATAAATACAAATTGTCGAGGGGAGCTAGCCTCACTTTTCAATTAAGTTGTATTTAATAGTTTATTTGACTTGAATTTTTTATAAATCGGACTAAATAAGTCATGTAGTTAATTTTAGTATTTTTATCAGTAAAAACAAACACAACACAAAGCGGATACTGGACAATATAAAATGATGCGAATTACAAATCTGGCTGATTATGCTCTAATCCTTTCGGTTCAACTGACACGTAGCCCTGATGGTTTGCACAGTGCCATTGCCCTTTCAGAAACCACTGGCATTCCAGTTCCCACCGTAAGTAAAATATTGGGTAACTTAGCCCGTAACAACATTCTTATTTCACAGCGTGGTTTAAAGGGTGGTTTTAAACTGCAAAGACCTGCTGAAGAAATATCTGTGGCACAAATTATTGAAGCAATTGACGGCCCTATTCGCCTGACATCTTGTGTTGAAGAAGATTTTGATTGCGACTTGTTTAAATTATGCACCATGCGCCCCCATTGGCAGGCCATAAACGAAGCTGTTAGAGGTGCGTTAGACGGCATAACATTATTGCAAATTTCTAATTCGGCTAACCCCATCGCCTTCGTAAAGGCGTTTTCTGGTGAGAGTGCAAACAAGCCTAATTAATAACAGTTTAAGGAGCCCGCCAAAATGGCAGCCCGCGAAGAAACCCGTGACCACGTAAAAGAGGTTACCAACGAATATAAATATGGTTTCTCAACTGAGATTGAAAGCGAGTTTGCCCCCAAAGGGTTAAACGAAGACATCGTTCGGTTTATTTCAGCCAAGAAAAAGGAGCCAAGCTGGCTTTTGGAATGGCGCCTCAAGGCTTTTGCCATGTGGAAAGAGATGGAAGAGCCAACATGGGCGTTGGTTAACTATCCTGAAATTGATTATCAAGACAGCTATTATTTTGCCGCACCTAAAACAACAGAAGGGCCAAAAAGCCTGGATGAGGTTGACCCCGAGCTGTTGCTTACATATGAAAAGCTTGGCATTCCCCTGCGTGAACAAGAGGTGCTAGCAGGTGTGAAGGGTGCGCCAAAAATTGCTGTAGATGCGGTTTTTGACAGTGTTTCAGTTGCCACCACATTTAAAGACGAGCTGAAAAAAGCTGGTGTTATTTTCATGTCTATGTCCGAAGCCGTGCATGAATACGGCGATCTGATAAAAAAATATTTAGGTAGCGTGGTGCCACAACGAGATAACTTTTTTGCCACCCTTAACTGTGCTGTTTTTTCTGACGGAACCTTTGTTTACATTCCAAAGGGGGTGCGTTGCCCTATGGAACTATCAACATATTTCAGAATTAACGCTGAAAACACAGGCCAGTTTGAACGCACCCTAATAATTGCCGATGAAGGTTCGTATGTAAGCTATTTAGAGGGCTGTACCGCCCCCATGCGCGATGAAAACCAACTTCATGCCGCAGTGGTTGAGCTTGTGGTTTTAAAAGATGCTGAAATTAAATACTCCACGGTGCAAAACTGGTACCCAGGGGACAAAAACGGCAAGGGCGGTATTTATAACTTTGTTACCAAACGCGCACTGTGCAAGGGCGACAACTCTAAAGTATCATGGACACAGGTTGAAACAGGGTCTGCGGTTACGTGGAAGTATCCAAGCTGTATTTTACAGGGCGAAAACTCAGTTGGTGAATTTTATTCCGTAGCCGTAACGAATAATTACCAACAAGCCGACACTGGCACCAAAATGATCCATTTGGGCAAAAACTCACGCTCAACCATCATCTCCAAAGGCATCTCCACAGGGCACGGGCAAAACACTTACCGTGGCTTGGTCAGGGTTATGCCCAAGGCCGAGGGCGTGCGTAACTTCACCCAATGTGACAGCCTGTTGCTAACAGACACATGCGGGGCGCACACTATTCCTTATATTGAGGTTCGCAACCCCTCTGCCCAAATTGAGCATGAGGCCACAACCTCTAAAATTAGTGAAGAGCAATTGTTTTACTGTTTACAACGCGGGCTTAACGAGGAAGAGGCCGTTGCCATGATTGTTAACGGGTTTTGCAAAGATGTTATGATGCACCTGCCTATGGAATTTGCCGTTGAGGCACAAAAACTACTTGGAATTAGCTTAGAAGGATCTGTTGGCTAGCGCCAACATGAAAAGGGACAAAAGAAGACAATGTTAAGTATTAAAGATCTTCATGTAAAAGTGGGCGACACAGAAATTCTCAAAGGGTTGAGCCTTGAGATTAACGCTGGTGAGGTTCACGCTATTATGGGGCCAAACGGTGCGGGCAAGTCCACGCTGGTGTCAGCACTGGCGGGCAAGCCCGGTTATGAGGTTACATCAGGCGAAGTTATGTTTCAGGGCAAAAACCTGCTGGAGCTAGACCCACATGAGCGCGCAGGTGAAGGCATTTTTCTCGGGTTTCAATATCCTGTTGAAATTCCCGGTGTTAGCAACATGAACTTTTTACGCACCGCGCTAAACGCACAGCGCAGATATAAAGGTGAAAAAGATCTGGATGCAGGCAGCTTTCTCAAACTGTTAAAAGCCAAGGCGGCTGAGCTGGAACTGCCCAACGAAATGTTAAAACGAGCGGTTAATGTTGGCTTTTCTGGTGGTGAGAAAAAACGCAACGAAATGGTACAAATGAGCGTTCTTGATCCCATACTTGCGCTTTTGGATGAAACCGATTCGGGGCTAGATATTGATGCCCTGAAAACCGTGGCAAAAGGCATAAACACCGTACGTAGCCCAGAAAAAGCATTGCTTTTAATTACCCACTACCAACGCTTGCTAGACTATGTGGTTCCTGACCATGTTCATATTTTAGCTGATGGTAAAATTGTCCGCTCAGGCACAAAAGAGCTTGCCTTTGAGTTGGAAGAAAAGGGGTATGCAGGCCTAGCCTAACATTTAATTCTGATGATAAATTTAAGTGAATATAAAACCCAACTTAGTGCCAGTGGCGCAAATGCCGCCGCTAAAGAACAGGCGTTGGCTAACGCCATAAACCTTGGCTTGCCCCACGCCCGTATGGAAAACTGGCGCTATACCAACCTGAGGCCAGTTGTTGAGCAATGCTTTACACCAGCAAGTAATAAGCTTGAAATTGATAGCCTGACCCTGCCAGAAAAAACAACATCTTGGCCGCGGCTGGTTTTTCATAACGGCGCGCTTTTAAATAAAATAAGCGACCCGCTGCCAAGCGGCGTTACCATTGCCACCACACAAGACCAAAACACCCAAACCCCAGATCCAGACGAGGTTTTTGAATATTTAAACATTGCCCTCAATAACGGCGGGGTGGATTTATCTGTTAGTGAGGGTGTTAAAGTTGATGGCATTGAAATGTTATTTTTGTTTGACGGTCAGGCAAGTGAAGCCCTGCACCTGAGAAATAATATTCACTTAGCCAAAGGGGCTAAGCTGTCTGTTTTAATGAACTACTGCGACCAGTTTTCCCAACTAGGTTGGCTTAACGCCACCAATAACGCCGTGGTGGAAGCGGCTGCAAAACTTGTTCACTACAGCCACATTAAAGCTCCAAACATCAGCTTTTTAAATATCCGCGATACAGCCACGCTAAATGGTGGGTGTTACGAAAACCACTCGTTACTATACGCCTGCCCCTCAGCCCGTCATGAAGTAAGCTTCGTTACCGCTGAGGAAAACTCAGACGCACTATTAAACGGTGTGTTTTTGGGTGGTGATAGCGAGATACAAGACACCATAACAAGCGCAAAACACCTTAAGCCCAACTGCCACAGCGAACAGTTTTTTAAAGGCATAGTGGCTGCTGGTGGCAAAACAACATTTCAGGGCAAAGTGTTTGTGGAACAAGACGCGCAAAAAACCATAGCCAACCAGTCGTGTAAAAACATTGTGCTAGACCACGGGGGTGAGGCCAACGTTAAGCCTGAACTGTTAATTTATGCCGACGATGTTAAGTGCGCCCACGGCACCACCGTTGGCGAGCT
>DAOWAS010000021.1 GCA_030634465.1 Alphaproteobacteria bacterium
ATCCACCTCTAACTGTGAATTAAAGCGCGCCAGTCTTAGGGCTTGCGACACGACAAATGCCAACGACAGCAGCCAGCCATTGCCATCAAGATTGTTCAACCACCAAATATATAAAATCATCGCCGGCGCCACGCCAAAGCTAATAACATCAGACAGGCTGTCCAACTCAGCCCCAAACGTTGATGTGCTTTTCAATAACCTTGCTATGCTACCGTCCAAGCCATCTAAAACACCGGCAAGCACAACCGCAAGCACGGCATGTTCAAAACGCCCTTCAATGGCAAAGCGTATTGCAGTCATGCCTGCAATAAGTGCCAAAATGGTCACTACGTTGGGAATAATACCCCTAATACTTATGCGATTAGCTATCACAATCGTCCCCTTTGGCAACATGTTTACTGTTTAGCTAGCAATACCTGTGCGTTCACTCTCATCATGTCTGCTATCGGCAATTACAGTTTCACCCGCAATGGTTCTTTGCCCATCAATTACCATAGGTGTCATGCTAGGGTCCAAATAAACATCAACCCGTGAGCCAAAACGAATAAGACCAAAACGCTCGCCCGCCTCCATTTTTTGCCCTTCAGACACAAAACATAAAATGCGCCGTGCCACCAAACCCGCAATTTGCACAAAGCCAATTGTTTTGCCATCAGCCAGTTCCATAGCCAAAAGCTGACGCTCATTGTCAACACTGGCTTTATCTAGCGAGGCATTAACAAACTTGCCCGGAATGTAACACATGGTTTTAATAGTGCCACTTGTGGGCGCCCTATTCACATGAACATCAAACACATTCATAAAAATGCTGATACGCACCCGTGGGGCATCGCCCAAGCCTAGCTCAAGGGGCGGTGTTACGGTTACAAGCGGTAGCACCAAACCATCAGCAGGTGCTATAACCAAGCCTTCAACATCGGGTGTTACCCGCACAGGGTCACGGAAAAAATACAAACACCATAAGGTTAAAACCACCCCTATCCAACCAGTTACAGTCCAGTTCATCCAAAAGAACAGCAAAGTTACAATTAAAAATACAGCTGCAAACTTATGCCCTTCCGGATGGATAGGTGGAATAATTTTTGAAAACATATTTAAGACCCTGATAAATTTATTGTTTTAATTTTATGCACACTTCATATCAGCCTAATGTCATTAGGCCAAGAATAAACGGATATTATTGTTTTAGGCTTTATTCGCTGTCATCTCTGCCAGGGATTCTGCCAGGGCTTCTATCAGGGGTTGCCAGAACCATTTGCGCCACATCTTCGCCCACCAGTTTATCTTGGGTCAGGTCTTTCAGCTTTTCTGCCATTTGTTGGGCTTCTAACTGGCGTGACCACATGGTGTGATAAACACCCTTTTGGGCCAATAATTCTTTATGACTTCCCTGCTCTACAATCTCGCCGTCGTCCAGCACAATAATTTCATCAGCATCAATAATGGTGGACAACCTGTGGGCAATAACCAACGTGGTGCGCCCTTTGGTAACATTGTTTAGTGCCGCTTGAATTTCGCGCTCTGTGCCTGTGTCCAGTGCTGAGGTGGCCTCATCCAAGACCAAAATTGGTGGTGCTTTTAAAATAGTACGCGCCAAGGCAACACGCTGTTTTTCGCCACCAGATAGCTTTAAACCACGCTCCCCAACCATAGTGTCATAACCTTCAGGCAGTTTTTCCACAAAACTTGCGGCCTGTGCTAACTCTGCGGCTTTTATCACCTCATCATGGCTGGCACTTTCGCGGCCATATTGAATGTTATAATAAATGGTGTCGTTAAACAAAACTGTGTCTTGGGGTACAATGGCAATGGCACGGCGCAGGCTGTCTTGTGTTACATCTGCAATGTTTTGCCCATTTATGCTAACCGCGCCACCTGCAATATCATAAAACCTGAACAATATGCGCGCCAATGTGGACTTGCCCGCACCAGATGGTCCCACAACAGCAACGGTTTTGCCCGCAGGCACCTTGAACGATAGGTTTTTTAAAATGGTACGGTTGGGGTTATAGCTGAACGAAACATTTTCAAAGCTTATCTCACCCTGCCCTGCATCCAGTTCGGCGGCATTTTCTTTGTCTTCCACCTCTGGCGCTTGTTCAATTAGGGCAAACATCTGTTCCATATCCACCAAGCTGTTTTTAATTTCACGGTACACAAACCCAAGCATGTTAAGGGGAATAAACAGTTGAATTAACAGCGTGTTAGCAAGCACAAAGTCGCCAAGTGTCAGCTTGCCCGCCATAACATCCATAGCGGCAAAGGCCATAGCCACCACCAGACAAGTGTTAATAACCAGCGACTGGCCTGTGTTTAATAAACTAAGCGAATATTGGCTTTTAACCGCCGCTTTTTGATAATTTCTCAGGGCTGAATTGTAACGCTCAGCCTCCAAATCCTCATTATTAAAATACTTTACGGTTTCATAGTTTAGCAAACTGTCTATGGCCTTGGTGTTGGCTAAGCTGTCTTCTTTGTTCATGGTACGGCGAAATTTCAACCGCCAGTCTGTAACCACAAATGTAAGGGTAATGTATGTTGCCACAGCAACCAGCAGTGCCAGCGCATAAATTGAGCCAAAATAATTATAGAAAATTACCGCCACCAAAATAATTTCCATAATGGTGGGCAAAACTGAAAACAGCATAAAGCGTAAAATAAAATCTATTGCCCTTGTGCCGCGTTCAATAGCGCGTGATAGCCCACCTGTGCGCCTGTCTAAATGGAACTTAAGCGACAGGTTATGCATGTGCTTAAATGTTTTTAGAGCAAGGGTGCGAAGGGCATGTTGCGATACCTTAACAAAGGTAACATCGCGCAGTTCGGCAAAACCAATGGACATAAAACGAGCAAAACCATAAGAAACAATAGCCATAATGGGTATGGCAATTTCTAGCGGCACGCCACCCTCACCGTCATTTACTACTGTCAGGGCATCAACCGCATCTTTATAGAAAAACGCCAAATAAACCGTAACCAGTTTGGCACCCAATAAAAAAAGCATGGCGGCAACCACACGAACTTTCAGCTCGCCCTCGCCTGCAGGCCACAAATATGGCATCAGTTTTTTTATGGTTTGTTTGTGGTCTGAACTTTCAATTTCCATAAACGGTGTGCCAGCATCACCCCGCCCGTGGCCACGTTTGCCTCTACCCATTAATCATTGCCTTCATCTACAGCTTCATCAGTCTCAGCTTCGGCGTCATCGCCGTAACCAGGCAGGTCAAACAATTGTCCAGGGTAAATTAAATCAGGGTTGGCTATTTGCTCGGCATTCTCTTGGAAAATAAGCGAATAACGAACACCTGAGCCATAAATGCGCCGCGCAATGTGCCACAAACTGTTGCCAGGCTGAACCATAACCCTGCCTGTGCGTTGGCTCATATCAAGCGGGAAACCAGTTTCAAACGGCTGCTCGATACGCAGTTCCACATCGCCGTCGCCAATAATTTGGTCTATGCGTAAAACGTGTGAGCCTTGGCTGACAATTACCTCAGGGGCAATGGTCCAGCGTCCCTCATCATCGGCCTTGACCGAACCTATAAATTCATTATCCAGATAAACCAACACATGGGCGCGGGGTAATGCACGGCCAGAAATTATGGCGTGGCCTTCCTCATCATAATCCAAACTATCAAGATTTAAACTATCGCCAATATCGCCCACCAGCTCACGGCCAGGCAGTTGCAATATACGGCTTGGCCCTGTGCCATCGCGCGGGGTCAGCACCGCCATAACACCGTTCACCTCTTCTTCATCAGGGGCGAGTGCTGTGCGTTCAGGAATAGAAATAATAACAATGTCTGTTGAGGCAAACCGCTCACCAGATGGGCTGATGGCAACCAAACTAAGCTCAGCAGAGCCTGGTGTTAACGGCTCTTCCAAAATCATAACCCAGTCGCCGTTATGGTCGGCCTGCACACTATCAACTTTTTCATCATTAACAAAAAACTCAACCAACGAGTTTGGCAGGGCATAGCCCGCAATAACCCCTGAACCATGTTGCGATATGCGCACCACATCAAAACCGGGAATGTTGGGGTCAACCACCACATCTTCCATATGGCTGTTGTTATAACGGCTAGTACCATCGCGGGTTATTTGACCATCATCACCTTGAAAAAACATAAAATAACTGGCGAGCAAAATAGCAAGAAACACAATAATCTCAGCGAGAAATGAGCGTCTTTCTTTTGTTTCTTTCAAATCAGTATTGGTCAAAATATTTTCCCGTGTTAATGATAATTAAGAATATTGACGTATGTTTATCTATATATATTCACAGTTTAGCTCTATTTTGTATTTTTAAAAGAACAAGTTTAACTTCTAATCAATTCTTGTGGTTGATATTATACATAATCTTTATTTATTTGCCCATTTATCTACTAAACAATATGGAAATTTACATTTATGGCTGAGATAAAAAGTCTTTGTGTTTACTGCGGTTCTCGTGATGGTGCCACCCCAGGCTACGCCAGAATAGCAAGAGAAATTGGCAAAATATTGGCAGAACGTGGTATTAGTCTGGTTTATGGCGGTGGCAGTGTTGGCATGATGGGTCATATGGCTCGCTCTGTTTTGGCTGAGGGCGGTCATGTTATCGGCATTATTCCTAGCCATTTAGATGAAAAAGAAATTACCTTCGAGAAATGCTCGGAACTGCACGTAGTAGGCAGTATGCATACCCGAAAAAAAATGATGTTCGACATGGCTGATGGCTTTTTGGTATTGCCCGGCGGGGTTGGTACTATGGAAGAAATGGTTGAAGTTGGAACATGGCGGCAGTTGCGTTTGCACGAAAAACCTATAGTGGTGCTTAATATTTCAGGCTTTTGGAAACCGTTCATTCAAATGCTGAACATAATGGTGCAACAGCAATTTGCTGGTGATGAACTGCAAGATATTTTCAAAATTGTTAGCACGGTAGACGAGGTTATGCCCGCATTTGATGATGCCGATGACCCGTGGCTAGAAAGTGAAAGCAGTTTATTTTAAAGATACAAGCCACTTCTGCTCTGGTAAAAGGGCAAGTTGTGGTTTAGTAAACAGGGGAATTCGGGGAAATTCTAAATAACATTAATAATGGTGGGAAAAAATGACCAAAATTAAAGTAAAAAATCCAGTCGTAGAATTAGACGGCGACGAAATGACACGCATTATCTGGCAATGGATCAGAGAACGCCTTATTCAACCTTATCTTGATATTGACCTTATTTATTACGATTTAGGCATTGAAAAGCGTGATGAAACTGACGATCAAATTACCATTGATGCCGCAAATGCAATTTTAGAACACGGCGTTGGCGTTAAATGTGCCACCATCACCCCTGATGAAGACAGGGTTGAAGAGTTTGGCCTGAAAAAAATGTGGCGCTCGCCAAATGGTACTATCCGCAACATCCTGGGTGGCACTGTGTTTAGAGAGCCTATTATCTGCAACAATGTTCCGCGCCTAGTGCCCGGTTGGACCGACCCAATTGTTATTGGTCGTCATGCTTTTGGTGACCAATATAAAGCAACCGACTTTCTTGTTCCCGGCAAAGGCAAACTAAAAATGACCTTTGAGCCTGAAGATGGCGGCGAAAATGTTGAATATGAAATTTTCGACTTCCCTTCAAGCGGCGTTGCTATGGGCATGTATAATTTGGATGAAAGCATTCGTGACTTTGCCAGAGCAAGCTTAAACTATGGCTTAGCACGCAAGTGGCCTGTTTATCTTTCTACCAAAAACACCATTTTAAAAGCTTACGATGGTCGTTTTAAAGACCTGTTCCAAGAAGTGTATGAAGCTGAGTTTAAAGATGCCTTTGCCAAAGCTGGCATTACATATGAACACCGTCTTATCGACGATATGGTGGCATGTGCGCTTAAATGGTCTGGCAAATTTGTCTGGGCATGTAAAAACTACGATGGCGATGTGCAATCAGACACCGTTGCGCAGGGTTTTGGTAGCTTGGGCTTAATGACATCTGCATTGCTAACACCAAGCGGCAAGGTTATTGAAGCAGAAGCCGCACACGGCACTGTAACCCGCCATTACCGCCAACATCAGGATGGTAAAGAAACATCAACAAACCCAATTGCCAGCATTTTTGCGTGGACTGGCGGCCTGAAACACCGTGGCATGCTAGATAACACACCAGACGTGATTGCATTTGCTGATACGTTGGAACGTGTTTGTGTTGAAACGGTTGAAAGTGGTTTCATGACCAAAGATTTGGCGCTACTTGTGGGTCCAGACCAAAACTGGTTAACAACCCAGCAGTTTTTCGCCAAGATTGATGAAAACCTGCAAGCAAGCATGTCACAATAAATATATGAATTTAGGTTAGGAAGTTAGGTTAGAGTTGGAGAACCAGTTTTTGTGTTCAGTTTGAATAGCATCTTTTTCTGCGATGCTAATCTCGCCAGCTTCGACCAAGCCTCCTAACCTGTTTTCGACCATGCTTTCCAAACGTTCTTTTAAAACTGGACGCATCATCAACAGGTGTTGAAAGTCGTGGCTTTCCAAAAGCATAATTTTACAGGTGCTTTCCGCCACTACTGTTACCTCTCTAAAGGTTTTGCGTAGCAACGATATTTCACCAAAAAATGAACCAGGGGCAATTTCCACCCTTTTGTCATCAAACACAGCTATGGCGTCGCCCGACACCAAAAAGTACATGCCGTCTGCCTCCTCCCCCACGTGGCTAACAACCGTTCCACGCTCCACCACAATTGCCCGCAACATGCTGGAAATATCGCTAATAGTGTCAGGGTCTAAGCCTTCAAACAATGGCACCCGCGCCACCAAGCCGTAACGCACAACAAAGTCACGGCGGTGAATTTCGCTGGTAAATGCCGACGCCACAATACCAATAGGAATGGCATAAAAAGCCAAACCAAATATCATGACCATGCCGCCCACTAAGCGCCCTAACCCTGTGTATGGCACCACGTCGCCGTAACCAACGGTGGTCAGGGTGGCTATGGCCCACCAAAGCGAGTGTGGAATACTGCCAAAGTTATCAGGCTGAATATCTTTTTCGATGAAATGCATAATGGTGGCGGCAAAAAATGTCGCACCAATCATAATTATAAGTGCCGCTGTTAGTGAACGACGTTCGTCATATAAAACCCGCCCCATTGTTGTTAACCCGTGCGAGTAGCGCACCAGTTTCAACAGGCGTAATAATCTGAAAATTCTTAAAAAACGCAGGTCTGGCGCGCCCAGTGCAACCAAATAAAACGGCATAATGGCAACAAAATCAATTATGGCCATGGGGGTTAAAATATACCTCATTCGCACTTTGAAGCTTGTTGCCTCCTGGTCTCTAAAATTATCAATACAAACCCAAACGCGAGCTAAATATTCAATACTAAAGATGGTAACAGAGAAAATTTCGAAATATAGAAACTGGGTTTCATATTCTAAAAATAAGGTATCAACAGTTTCTGCGGCCACAGCAACAATGTTGGAAACAATTAATAATAGCATGAAACGGTCAAACCAGGCACCAATTCGGTTGCCAAACTCACCCATCTCCAGCACTTCGTACGTTTTGTTCCTCAAACTTTGTAGAATACTGAATTCCTTATATTTAAAGTGCAAAACCTAGCACTTAAGACAAATTATGAACATGTTCACGCATTTGGGCAAGGGCATCATCTGCTTTATCAAGGTTTGGTCCCCCAGCTTGTGCCATGTCTGGCCTGCCGCCGCCCTTCCCGCCAAGAACAGTTGCACCTATGTTTACCAGATCAGAGGCACTTATTCTAGTGGTCATGTCATCGCTAACCACAACCAGTAACGATGCCTTATCTTCAAGCTTTGAAATTAGCGTAACAATACCAGAACCAAGCTTGTTTTTGGTATTCATAGCCAAAGTACGTAAATCTTTGGGCTCAACCCCATCTAACACAGCGCCAATAAACGAAATGCCGTTCAGGTCTTCTGGCTCTAACTTATTATCCGCGGCTGAGGCCAAGGCCTGCTTGCGCTTTAACTTGGCGGCGTCTTTTTCCTCAGCTTTTCGTTTGGCGTTTTCATCCGCCTCTAAACGCGCTTTTTCTGCTTCTTTTTCATATTCCGCCACGGCATCACCCGTCACGGCGGTTATGCGCCTAATGCCTGAGGCAACAGAGCTTTCACCAGTTATTTTAAATGCGCCAATTTCGCTTAAATTATCAACATGGGTACCGCCGCACAGTTCAACCGAAAATGCGCTGTGGTCGTCGTTTTCACCCATGGAAACCACACGAACCTCGTCACCATACTTTTCACCAAACAGTGCCATTGCGCCCTCTTCTATGGCCTCATCAGGGGTCATTAGGCGAGTGGACACTTCATCATTTTGAATAATTTGTTCTCTAACAGTATCATTCACTGCTTTTAACTGCGCAGTGGTAACTGGCTTATGGTGGCTAAAGTCAAAACGCAAATAATTTGGTGCTACTAACGAGCCTTTTTGGGTTACGTGCTCACCCAAAATATCGCGCAATGCCTTGTGCATCAAATGTGTGGCCGAATGGTTAGCCTTAAGCGCATCACGACCAGAAACAGCCACAGCAAAGCTGGCATCATCACCAGTTTTAAGTGCACCTTTTTTAACAACACCGTGGTGAATATGCATGTCGCCCATAGCTTTACTGGTTCTAGAAACCTCAATTTCAGCACCATTAAAACTGGTTATTGTGCCGGCATCGCCCTGCTGGCCGCCACTTTCGCCATAAAATGGGGTTTGGTTGGCAACAATGGCAACTTCATCACCTTTGCGCGCTTCATCAACCTGTTTGCCGTCAACAACCAAGGCAACAACCTGACCTTCGGCATCTGTACTGGCGTAACCCAAAAATTCTGTTGCACCAACTTTTTCACGGATGTCAAACCAAATATCATCCGTTGCCACACTGCCAGAACCTGCCCAGCTTGCCCGTGCTTTGGCTTTTTGCTGTTCCATGGCGGCATCGAAACCTGCCTTGTCAACGCTCAGACCATCACGGCGCAGAGCATCTTCTGTCAGGTCATATGGAAAACCATATGTGTCATATAATTTAAACGCCACATCGCCCGCTAAGGTTGCGCCTGTGCCAAGTTTTTTAACTTCGTCTGCCAGCAAATGCAGACCACGATCAAGAGTTTGCTTAAAGCGGCTTTCTTCAAGCTTAATGGTTTCGCTAATTAACGCCTGCGCCCGACCAAGTTCTGGGAAAGCATTGCCCATTTCATCAACAAGTGTTGGCACTAGTTTATAAATTAGTGGCTCGTCAACGCCCATAACATGGGCATAACGCATGGCGCGGCGCATAATACGGCGCAACACATAGCCCCTGCCCTCGTTGGACGGTAAAACCCCATCAGCAATTAAAAAACTGGTGGCACGCAAATGGTCGGCAATTACCTTATGCGCCACCAAATTGTCGCCTGTGGCGGCAACACCAAGGGTGTGTTCAGATGCGGCAATAATTTTTTGAAAAGTATCAATTTCATAATTAACATTTGTGCCTTGCATTACCGCGGCAATGCGCTCTAACCCCATGCCAGTGTCAATTGATGGTTTTGGCAGGTCAACACGTTCATCAAGTGAAACTTGCTCATATTGCATGAACACCAAGTTCCAAATTTCCACAAACCTGTCACCATCTTCGTTGGGGGAACCTGGCGGCCCACCTTCGATATGGTCGCCGTGGTCATAAAAAATTTCAGAACACGGCCCACAAGGACCAGTATCGCCCATGGCCCAGAAATTATCCTTGGTAGGTATGCGAATAATGCGCTCGTCGCTCAAGCCTGCGATGGATTTCCACAAATTAAACGCTTCATCATCGGTGTGATAAACAGTGACCAATAGTTTTTCTGGTGAAATGCCATAAACCTTGGTTAGCAACTCCCAAGCATGGGAAATGGCTTGTTCTTTAAAATAATCGCCAAAAGAAAAATTACCCAACATTTCAAAAAATGTATGGTGGCGCGCGGTATAGCCCACATTATCCAAGTCATTATGCTTGCCACCAGCACGCACGCATTTTTGTGACGAAACCGCTCTGGGATATGGTGGTTTTTCTGCCCCTGTGAAATAATTTTTAAACTGTACCATGCCCGCATTGGTAAACATTAAGGTAGGATCGTTCATAGGCACAAGTGGGCTAGACGGCACCACCTCATGATCACGCTCAGCAAAAAAGTTTAAAAAAGTACCTCTAATTTCATTAACACTAGCCATTGGGGATTATTACCTTCAAACACCACATAAATATTAACGTCACTAGCATACTAGCAACATGATATTCTTTTACAATTGCTCAAACCCCATGTCTATGTATTAGGCATAAAAAAAGCGGGGAAACACCCCGCTTTTAGTAATATTTGTACAATCTTCGCTTAATCTAGTTTGGATTATTTTTCTTCTGTGTCAGTTGCCGCCACTTCTGGCTTGTCAGCAGTGTCCTCGGCATCGTTCTCAGCAGTGTCATCCATCAAAGCATCACCAACAATGCCAG
Source organism: Alphaproteobacteria bacterium (assembly GCA_030634465.1). Lineage (GTDB taxonomy): Bacteria > Pseudomonadota > Alphaproteobacteria > Sphingomonadales > SMXR01 > DAOWAS01. The sequence continues at coordinate 10,480 of DAOWAS010000021.1, forward strand.
AGTTACGCAACACCTCTTGTTCAATTTGTTCGGCAATTTCAGGGTTATCTAACAAGAAGTTTTTAACATTCTCACGACCCTGACCAATACGTTGGCTGTTGTATGAATACCAAGAGCCAGATTTTTCAACCACATCGGCCTTAACACCGAGGTCAATAATCTCACCCATTTTGGAAATGCCCTTGCCATACATTATATCAAACTCGATAGTTCTAAAGGGTGGCGCCACCTTGTTTTTAACCACCTTAACTCGTGTGGTGTTACCAACTACCTCATCGCCCTGTTTAATTTGACCAATACGGCGAATGTCCAAACGAACAGATGCATAAAACTTAAGCGCATTACCGCCTGATGTGGTTTCAGGACTGCCATACATAACACCAATTTTCATACGAATTTGGTTGATGAAAATAATCATGCAGTTTGAGCGTGAAATAGAGCCTGTTAATTTGCGTAATGCTTGGCTCATCAACCTTGCTTGTAAACCCACATGGGTATCGCCCATTTCGCCCTCTAATTCAGCACGTGGTGTCAATGCCGCCACACTATCGATAACCAGCACCTCCACAGCACCTGAGCGCACTAGCGTGTCAGCAATTTCCAAGGCCTGCTCGCCTGTATCTGGTTGTGAGATCAGCAATTCATTAATATCAACACCCAAGCGTTTAGCATAAATTGGGTCTAAGGCATGTTCGGCATCAACAAATGCGGCGGTGCCGCCCTGCTTTTGCACTTCTGCCACCACATGCAATGCAAGAGTGGTTTTACCTGAGCTTTCAGGGCCGTAAATTTCAATAACCCTGCCCCTAGGCAAGCCACCTATGCCAAGGGCAATGTCCAAACCAAGAGAGCCTGTTGGCACGCTTGCAATTTCCAAGGTCTCGCGCTGACCAAGCCGCATAACGGAGCCTTTACCAAACGCGCGATCAATTTGACTTAACGCCGCGTCCAAGGCTTTTGATTTATCCATTTTCTTCTCTTCTACAATTTTTAATTTAGCTGCGGCCATTTTACCCTCCATTGTTATTTCATAGCCCCTGAGCAAATGCAATCAGGTAAGTTAGTAATCAATATGTACCTGTTTTGTTCTCATTGGCAAGTAAAAAAATAAGTCATTGAAATTAAAGGCAAAATCAATACATGTTCTTTTGTTGTTCTGGTATAATTTGTTTTATATTAGCTTTTTGATTTGTCGGTCAAAACGTTTTTAACGCGGCTGGCTAATTCATCGAGATTAAAGGGCTTGGGAAGAAATTCATATTTAACATCGTCTTGTTTTTTAGAGAAGGCCTCCTCGGCATAGCCAGAGGTTAGAATGATTTTCATATTGGGTTGTAACACACTTGCTTGGCGCGCCAGTGTGGGGCCATCCATGCCCGGCATAACCACATCACTAACCATAAGATCAATGTCGTAAGGGGTGGCTTTAATAAGCTCTAGCGCCCTCTCGCCGCAATCAGCCTCAATAACGTCGTAACCTTTGTTGGTTAGAGCCCTAACCGCAAACAGACGAACCGCATCCTCATCCTCAACCACAAGAATGTGCCCTGAACCTGTAAGGTCCCTAGCCGCTTTGCTTTTATCATCAATTTCAACATGGCTAACATCGCTTGCCAGTTTTTCTTCTTCGTAAATAGGCAAATAAACTTTTAATGCCGTGCCTTGCTTGCGTTTGGGCTCAACAAAAATATAACCGCCTGTTTGCTTAACAATACCGTAAACCGTGGCTAGGCCAAGCCCTGTGCCCTTGCCCACTTGTTTGGTGGTGAAAAACGGCTCAAAAACCTTGTCTTGAAACGATGCGGGTATGCCTGAACCATTGTCTTCAACCGTAACTTCAACATAATCTGCGGCTTTCATGACCTCAAAGCCCAAAGCATCACAATCTTTTTTCGAAATATTTTTGGTTCTGATTTTTATACTGCCCGCATCTTCATGATTTTCCAAAATGGCATCACGGGAATTAACCACCAGATTAATAATAACCTGCTCCAACTGGCCTTGGTCCACCTTAACCCGTCCTAGGTTACGCCCATGGATTATTTCAAAATCTATGCTCTCACCAATAAGACGACGTATCAAGTTAGCCAGTTCGGCAATAACATCGGTAATGTTAATAATTTTGGGTTGCAGGGTTTGACGACGAGAGAAAGCCAGAAGCTGACGAACCAAATTAGCCCCCCTGCTGGCGTTTTGTTTAATTTGCACTATGTCGGCAAATGACTGGTCACCAGCCTTATGGCGCATTAACAGCAGATCGCAAAAACCAATTATTGCGGTTAGAAGGTTGTTAAAGTCATGGGCAACACCACCAGCCAACTGCCCCACAGCTTGCATTTTTTGACCTTGAGCAAATTGCAATTCCAGCCTTTTTTGGTCTGTGGTGTCGATCATATATAAAATGGCAGAACTTTCACCAAAGGAAGAGCCTGTACCAAAAAATGTTTGATAAACCAGACTTTCAGAACCAGATGCACCAAACTCAATCGGCACAGGTGGGGTGTTACCGCTTATGGTTTCTTTAATAACACCAAGAACTTTTTCACGCTGTTCTTTGTGAACAAAACTGGTGAAACTTGCCCCTAAAATAAGCTTCTTGCCCAAGCGGTTTAAATAAAGGTTGGCAAAGGCACGGTTAAATTCTAGCACCTGACCACCTTGGCCAACTGAAACAATGGCAATTGGCGAACCTTCATATATACGGGCTAAATCCTGATGGGTTACCTGACTTTGCCCTGCCTGTCTTTCGCGCTCACGCTCACGCAGGAAAACAACACAGCCGCCAGGGCTGCTGCTGTCAGCCAACAGGCCAGGCAATGGCACTTCTGTAACCTCTAAAGAAATGCGCCCTTGGGCGGTAGCCAAAGAAATTATCCCACCATCCTCAACAACGGCATCACGGCTTAGTTTTTTGATGGCATTTTTACTTAGGTTCAGCACCTTTAACGCCGCTGAGTTATAATAGCTCATGTCACCTTCATGGTTAAAAAACATAACCGCGATAGCGGCACTGTCTAAAAACGGTTTCATTAATTTGTCAAACCATGTACTGGCTTCGGAAACTTGTAAATTAGGGTCAAAGCGTTCAAACATCCATACAACATGACTGCCGTATGGGCGACCAATTAGCTCATAATTGCCAGAACCCACAGGGTTTACAAAGTCGCTAAATACATTTTGCGAAAGCGAGATAAAAGCACGCCCCTCGCGCCCTTGGGCAACACGGGTGTTTAAATAAGCAAAACCTTTTTCGCCAGACTTGTCACGCTCCATCAAAACACTGGGTGGATAAACGCCACCAACGAACATGCCGCGATACAATTTGTTACTGCCCACAAGCTTGCCACGGGTATCGGTAATGGCTGATGGTATTTTTGTTGCCTCTAAAAAAGCAGAAAGTGCGGCAAACCCACCTGCCCCAGCAGGCCAGTTTTGGCGTAATAAAAAGAACAGAGCCGTGCCAATAACAAAAAAGAAACCAGCGCTAACAAAAACCGCATTACCGCTAGACTGTCCGGCAAAGCGCAGAATGAAAAACAATGGAACAACTAGCAAAGTAGCAGAAATTACTGAGATTACGGCCACACGTTCAAATGCTGTGGACCTGCGTGCCTCCCAGCCCAAAAGGCCAAGAATTTCACGCATGGGCACATCGCTACCGCCCCTGCGCTCTTCAGACTTAACAAAAACATCTATCAATCTTTTAATCACAGTTTTGACCCACACTGAGTTTGAGCCGCACTGGCTCTACATATTATCATGAGCCTAGCATACTGATATAGAGACGATTATCAATTGGTATAAGAATATTGTGCGCGCTCGCCCTTTTTTAAACGTAATAAATAGCTAATAATTTGCGCCACAGCTTTGTAATGCTCGGTTGGCACCTCTTCGTTTAATTCTACAGAAGCAAACAAAGCGCGGGCAAGAGGCGGGTTCTCAACAATGGGTATTTTGTTTTCCTCGGCCACTTCTCTTATTTTTTGCGCCAAAAAGTCAACACCCTTAGCCACCAGTTTTGGCACCTCCATAGAACCATGTTCATATTTTATGGCAATGGCATAGTGGGTTGGGTTGGTAATAATTACCGATGCATCTGGCACTTGGTCCATCATGCGGGTGCGCGCCCTGTCTGATCTGATTTGGCGAATGCGTTGTTTTACATGGGGATCGCCCTCTAACTGTTTGTATTCGTCTTTTATCTCTTGCTTGGACATGCGCAGACGCTTGGTGTGCTGGGCTTTTTGAAAGGCAAAGTCAATTGCCGCAATAACGGTCATAACCCCAACCACACCGCCAATAATTTTAAGGGCAAACATATATATAACCACAGGAATTTCGCTCACAGGGTGGCTAATCATCTCTACCAAAATATCACGCTCAGGCCACACCAGTGCCACGGTTACGCTGGATACAATTAGAAACTTGGCTATTGTTTTGGCAAATTCCACCAGTGACTGAGCCGAGAACAGCCGCTTAAAACCAGATTTCAGTGAAATTTTACTCAGCTTTGGTTTAATTTTTTCAGTAGTAAAAACTGGCATGGATTGCAAAATATTACCAAGGAAGCCTGCTATAACAAATATTATCATAAAAGGCATTAAAAGCAGACCAACGGCCAGAACCAGACCTTTAATATAGCTCAACAGGCCAATACCATCCATAGGAATGGCATGCAGATTTGCCAAAAGAAAACCCAGATCAGCCCTTAAGCTAGTGGCAAGCCACGGCGAGAAACTGGAAATAGCAACCGCACCAGACACTAGCATAAACCAATGCTTTACCTCTTGCGATTTGGGGCTGTCGCCCTTTTTCTTGGCATCAGCCAGCTTTTTGGCGCTGGGCTCTTCGGTTTTTTGAGCATCATCCTCATCACCTGCCATTCTTTAGTGTCCTTTGTTCTTATTGCTCAACATCTAAATAAATATTGAAGCAACTTCACTTTCAAAATATTGTCCGAACCACATCATTATAGCCGAAATAAGCACTGATAATAAAAACAAACCAATAAACAGGTTTAGCGGCATACCCACAAAAAACACTGGCAACTGCGGCATCAACCGTGCCACCACACCAAGGCTGATATTATAAACCATAGCATAAACAATAAACGGTGAAGCCAATTGCAGCCCCAACTTAAACGCGCCTGCCAGGGTGCTGACAATTACCTCGGTAAAATCGCCAATTACCATAACCTCGCTGGCAGGAAACAAAACATAACTGTTGACCATGGCGTGAATTAGCAACAAATGCAGATCCGAGGTGAAAATTACCACAACACCCAAAAATGTAAAAAATGCGGCTAACAACGCACCCTGCTGCCCTTGGTTGGGGTCAAACTGCTGGGCGGCGGCCAAACCACCCTGAAAGCCAATAATAGTACCCGCCACATGCAACGCCGACAGAATAAACCTTGGCACCATGGCTATCATTATACCTTTTGTTGCCTCAAGTACTAACACCACTGCCAGTTCTATAACCTCAACCGGCATGGGTGGCAATTTGCCACGGAGCATAATGAATATAAGCAAACTGATTATTAGCGCCATTACCAACCTGAAACGAGCAGGAACACTGCCAGAGCCAAATGTTGGTATAAACATGAACACAGCGCCAATTCGGGTGAAAATCAGCAGAAATCCGTAAGCATCTTCAACTGAAATTTCTGACCACACACTCAGCCCCCCGCAATACGATCAGCAATGCGTGCCATAAAACTGCTTAAAGTTGAGCCTATGAAAGGGAAGAGAACCATTAAAGCGACAAAAATCACCACAATTTTCGGTACGAATGTCAGGGTCATTTCCTGAATTTGTGTAAGAGCCTGAAACAAGGCAATTGTCAAACCAACCCCAAGGGCAATGCCCATAACGGGTCCCGCTACTATTAAAAGGGTTGTTAAAGCGTCCCTAGCAACTTCCATGACGGCTGTTTGATCCATACTGTGACACTTTTTTTAGAAACTTTATATTAAACTAAACAGCTAGATAGTTGCATTGGCATTACATAGGCATGCGAATAATATCGTTATAAGCTGAAATAACCTTATCACGAACCGCAATAACACTGCTTACTGCCATTTCAGCATTATTCATGGCGGTTACCATGTTAATCAAATCGCCCTCACCAGAAAGCTGTTTCATGCTTAGCTGCTCAGCATTGCCGGTTGCAGCTTTGGTTTCACTAATCACATCAGTAAGCATGTTTTGAAAGTTTTCACCGCTACCAGTTGCTTTTGAAGACTGGTTCTGACCCAAAAGTTTGCCATAAGCACCAGCCGCATCAATTGTTGTTAAATCAGCCATATTATCAACCTTCTTTGATTACCTAGTCTTATACTATTTTAATAGCTCTATTGTTTGTAGCATCATTTTCTTGCTGGCTTCAATAGCACTAACATTGGCCTGATATGTTCTTTGGGCATCTTTCATATCCATAGTTTCCATCATGCCCTTAACATTAGTGGTTTGAATGTACCCTTCAGGGTCAGCCATAGGGTGACCAGGGTCGAACTTGCGGCCAAATGCCGACTGGTCATAAGAAACACCGCTAACCTCAACCACGTTAACACCAAGCTCTCTATTCAAAATATTTGTAAAGTTAACAAGTTTACGGCGATACGGCGCGCCACCATCAGTAGATGTTGAGTTTTGATTAGCAATGTTTTCAGAAATAACCTGCATACGCAGACTTTGCGCCCGCATACCTGCCGCTGAAATTGCCATTCCTTTATTAAAATCCATCTACCTATCCTTTAACTTAAGTTAGCCTGTCTTGTTATCTGGCTCTGGTCTATTATCTTGATCTGGTGCCAAGGGCACTTTTGATCAAACCCATATGACGACGATAAAGATTTATTGTGGTGCTGTACTCTAGCTGGGTTTTAGCCATTTCCATTACTTGCTCTTCCAACACAACTGTATTGCCGTTGGTGCTGCTGCTGGATGCATTCTTATCAACCACAATATTGGGTTTATTGCCGCTTGGTGACGACCCTAAACTCATGTGCTTGCTATTGGTTTTGCGCATGGTTTGATTTTGTGTTGTTTTTACAGGGCGCTGTGTTGAACTGTTTAAAATATCAGAAAACCTAGGCTCATCAACAGTGCGTGCCAAATAACCGGGCGTGTTGGCATTTGCCACATTTTGCGAAATAACTTCCTGCTTTTGTGACAGCCACGACAACCTGCTAGCGATTGCGTTCATCAATGGTATTTTATTCAGATCCATTTCAACCTCAACTATTCTTCTAATCCATGCCGATAATCGTACTAAGTGCTTAACATTTTGTGAAGATTATAACTATAGTGTTTTTAGCCTGATAGAAAAAATACAATAAAAACAATTAACTAGCTATATATTGGAAGTTAAAAAAGAAAAATAATTAAAAAATAAATCAAAAACGACTAAAATTTTAACTAATTTTGAAGTATTTCGAATCACATTCATCAAAAAACAGATGCTGGGAAAAAACAAATAGACAAAAACAAATAGTAATATCGCCATAAGCTCGTTAAAAACATATAAGTTAAATTTTACGCAAGCGACGAAAGAAAATTATGAACACAGGCAATATATTATCCACCGTTGGAGTACTGCTTTTTATCATAACCCTAATATGGGGTCTTGCTTGGTTAGCTATGCGCTTTAAACTGGTGCCGGGACAAACAAGTAAAAAAAATAAAAACTCAGCCTCAGCATTAGCCATTGTTGAAACACTGACACTTGATACAAAACGCCGTCTGGTAAAAGTAGAAGATGGCGATCACGAGCATTTATTTCTTTTGGGGCCAACAAACGAAAGCCACATAAACAGTAAAAAAATAACAACCAAGTTGCCCAAAGAAAAAGTAGTAAAAAACGAGCAAGACAAAAAGTAAAGCATTACATTAATAATTATCTGTAACCCATTTAAAATTAAGTATAATTTATGAAAACTGAAAATCACAAATCTGGTAAATTAGCATCATTATTTAAAGGTAAAAACTGGGCAGTAAAGCTGGCAATTTTTGGCTTTTCGCTTTTAGTTCCTGTGTTAATTTTATCAAGCGGCGATGCCATAGCCCAATCATTTTCACTTGATATGGGTGAAGAGGGTTCGCTCACAGGGCGGGTAATTCAGCTTATTTTAATGATGACAGTTTTAAGTTTGGCACCCTCAATTTTAATTGTGGTTACATCCTTCACCCGAATTGTAATCGTGCTTTCAATTTTACGTAACGCTATGGGTACACAGCAAACACCGCCAAACATTGTTTTAATATCGCTGGCATTGTTCCTAACCGGCTTTATCATGGCACCTACGTTCCAAACCGCCTACGAACAAGGGTTAGAGCCATTAATGAACGAAGAAATAGACGAAGAAACAGCAATGCGGTTAACCGCCGAGCCGTTTCGGGTGTTTATGCTGCAAAATGTACGAGATAAAGATTTAGCACTGTTTTTGGAGATGTCAGGGGAAACCATTGAAGGCGATGCAGAAACAGGCATTACCGACAGTAGCCAAGTTCCCTATGTGGCACTGGTTCCCGCTTTTATGATAGGTGAGCTGAAACGAGCCTTTGAAATAGGCTTTTTGCTATATATTCCGTTTCTTGTAATCGACATGGTTGTGGCGAGTATTTTAATGTCTATGGGCATGATGATGTTGCCACCTGTGATGATATCCCTGCCCTTTAAGCTGATATTCTTTGTTATGGTAGATGGTTGGAATTTAGTGGCAGGAAGCTTGGTACAAAGCTTCTCAAACAGTGGTGGCGGTTAGCTAGATTAATCACCTAACCACTGACACCCCCTAACCGCTGACATCACCTAACTGGCATCAGTGCCACTTTGGGCAAACTCATCTCTGTATGAATTCATAAACGATTTCAAGGTTGAAACCGATGCTGTACGCCGTACAACTTCGCGTAACTCCTCGGTTGTACTGCCCTCAGGGTTTGTTATCACATCAAATGCATTAGCCAACAGCCCCTCTTGCATCAAGCTTTCGTATCTAAGCTTGGCCTGCTCCAAATCGGCAACATTATCCAACAATGACAGCGCAATAACCTGACGAATAAGGTACTGACGCTCATCATCGCTTAATGGCTCTTCGCTCAGCCAACGGTCTTCTAAAATTTCACCTATGGAACTGGCAACCTTGGCCCAATTTTCAGCACCCCAATATATATCAGCCCTCAGGGCTTGCACCTCTATGCCTTCTATACCTTCAATCAGCACTTCTGCCTCTTCAAAACGCTCCATCTCGGTTAAGGTTCTGGCCTCAACCATGTTGCGCTCTTCCAACACATCTTCGGGGAATGTGTTTTGGCGGGTCAGGCGCAATATCTCAAGCGCCTTTTCAGGAGAATGATCCAGTAAATAAATTTTAGCCAAGCGGGTCGCAATAATAGACTGCGCCGCACCAGTTAGGCGGAAACGAACCTGATGGTCTAACAGCTCAGCCGCGCGGGATAAAAGGTCAACACTAACCAGCCTGTCAGCCAGCCTTCTTATCATCTGGTCACCCTCAGCCCCTAACGGTGTTAGCTCTCTAAAGTCATAATAAAGGGCAAGCGCCTGCACTGGCGGCATCTCCTCTGCCATGCCGTTAAGAAACAGGTCACGGTATGCATCAACCATTTCTGCGGTCATTGAGCGTGTTTCAATGTTTTCGTCAAACGTGGCAATTGCCTGACGCAATGTCAGCAACCCCATGCGATAATCTTTCTTCTCTAAATAAAGCTTGCCCAAACCGTGTAACAATCTTTGTTCAAAACTATCACCGCGCCAAGAATAACGCAGACGCTCCATTTCCAAAATTGCCTCATCAGGTGTTATTTCATCTCTTTCAAAGCGTGAAATGGTCATGGAATAGCGTGAATAGGCTGAAGCACGGCGGTTTACAAACTCATTAACCTCTTGAAAATAATTCATGGCCTCTTCATATTCACCCATCATTTCCAAAAGATGGCCTTCTAAATAATCAACCTCAGCCTTTTGAAACGAGTTCATTTCAGTACGGCGCAATAGTGACAACTGCCAATTTGCGGTGTCAAACTGGCCTACGTTAAGCGCGGCCTCAACAGCACCAATGCGGAACTGGTTTATCTTCTCATTTTCATAATCTCGCAAGCTTTCACGACCACGTTCGAACAGCTCTAATGCCTTCTGGTCTTTACCCTGCTTTTGCGCCACTAGTGAGCGCCACAAAAATATAGTGGCTTCTGCATCTAACTCGCGGGCGCTTAACTGGCGCCACGCCTCGTCATATTGCCGCAAATAATATAAAGCCACCCCACGAACCGCGCGGTACTTGGGATCCACCATAATTTCTGCATCTTTTTCTGCCATCAAATCCAGAAACGCCAACGCTTCAGCTGACATGCCGTGGCCTAAATAAAATCTTGCAGCATCCCAGCGTCTGTCATTCAGGGTATCATCTGTTGCGGCGGCAAGCTCGCCAAACAGTTTGGTTCTATTGCTGTTAAATGCCACCAAATCGCCCAAACGCCATACTTCAAAGTCTATCAAACGTGCGGGGCGCAAATCCTCGTCATTACGCTCGGCACGAAGGCTAAGGTCAGTTGCCAGCGGCGATAAAGACACCGCAAGGTTGGTAACACCACCAATGGCAACACCGTTAGAAAAACGCGACACCACAACTTGGTCAGATGTGCGGTTAAGAACCAGTCCTTGGGACGATGGCAATATTTTAAACTGGGCAAACACGCGCTCTCTGGCACTGCCCATGCCGCCATCAAAAACAGGAATAACATCAACAACATCGCCAACAACAGGGTCTAAAACTCGCAAATGCGGCCCTGGGTTATCCAAGGGTACAAATATACGGAAATTATCGCCAATATTTTCCTGTCTGGCTAAGGATATGGGCATAACGGGTGCTATTTGCGCGTCACTAATTCGCACCACCCAGTTATTTTCTTGGCGCTCTGTTACCACGCCTTGACCATTTTTTAGCTGAAAACGAAACAGGGTCTGGTCAATATCGCTGGCCTGTTCAGCCGATAAAATGCGGTCATTTAAAAATGGTTGCACAGCAACAAGGTCAGCACTGCTTTCCTCATCAAAAATCACCCATAAATATTCACCACGTTTAAAAACAGCGGCACCAACAGGAAAACGCCATGAAAAAACAAGTACCTGTTCACTCAAGCCATTTTCCATGCTTATGGCAAGCACTTCACCTAGGTCTATATTGGTCGGGCGAATTTGCCTTACAGGTGCTGTAGCTATTAGCTCTTCTGCGTCTGGCTGGTTTAGCAACGCTTGCTGTGCGGCTTCTGCTTCAGCAACGCCAAGCTCTACAATAGCATTTAACTGCTCTTCAAACTCATCAACCTCATCAGCGGGAACTGCTGGGCTATCTTCCGTTGCTTCGCCTGTATCATTTTCTATCACAATAACTTCGTCTACGACTACAGCTTCGGCAACTACCTCTTCCTCAACAACAGGCATGTTAACCTCAACCACAAGGCGTGAACCCTGCCTAAAGTGGTTTATATCAACACCATCAGACAAGGTTATGGTTACAATACTGTCAGTACCATCAAAGCTGTAAACAGGGTTTGATACAAAGGGAAGCGGGTTAATTGACAGCGAGGCAAAGTCAAAATCCAGATTTTCATTAAAATTCAGAACCAATTGGTTATCTTGTCGTTCAGCCTGATAATTGGTTTCACCGCTAATATAGAATATCAGACGGTTAACCTGCCCTTCATCCACACTGCGAACAGTTACCACTGATTGCGCCATGCTGGTTGCCACAAACGAAAGCCACAATAGCAACACAGCCCCCACAAGTGAGGACAGCCGTAAAACTGGTGATTTAAAACTAGGACGCATCTACTAAAGCCTCTCTCAACTGCTCTTTAACTTCAATATCAACCCTGCCAGCAATACTTAGCCGCACTTCGGGTATAATTGTTTTATCAATGTTATCATAACGGCTATTGCCCAAACCATAAATAGAAATAACACCACTGTAACCAGCTTTATAGATGGTTTCTTGCACCGAGCTAGCCTGTTTCAAGCTTTGTATCCACGGCGAGGCACCATTATAAGTGGGCGCCACATGTCCAACGATGGAAACCTCGTTAGCCAATTGCTCCATAACACTGGTTAAATTGTTAATTAGCACCCTGCCCTCGTTATTTAATGAGGGGGTAGATGCCGTGTTTGCATAATCGCGAACATGGTTTTGAAATAGGAAATAACTGGGCAGCGATATTACAACCCTGTCGTTTAACCTGGTTACATGCACACCCAAAACATTTTCATATGGGGTTACGGCCTCACTAAACACTGCATTTAAATAATCTAAACTAATGGTTGTTGGTTTTATGTTTTGCCCGCCACCCCCAATATTTTTATTATCTTCTATGGAAACACTTTCTCTAGCGGGGTTAAAAGCATCGCTAAATGCTTCAACCAAACTGTTCCATTTTTCGGTTTGCACAGTGTTCATAGAAATAAGCATTACAAAAAATGTCATAAGAAGAGCCAGAAGGTCGGCAAATATGATCATCCAACTGCCTTCCATTTTTGCAGTTCGGGGGCGAATATAATGTAGTGTATGTCTCAACCGCCATTCCCTTCCATGTCTGCAAAGTCAAGTTCAGAGCCGTTTTTTAGCTTCGAGCGAAACCCAATTGTTATAAAACTGGTGTCTCCTTGACGAATTCCCATAATAATATTTTCAGCCTTCACACCCATATCTATCAAATTTCGTGCCAAGCTGTGCAGGCGTTTTTGCGCCAAGACATTGGCAGACGATGAAATGCCATTACCATCAGAGGCAAATACAATTTCAATTTCACGAATTTCACGGGGGCCAGCTTCTGTCATTAGCATTGCCAGTTCATGGGCAAATTTTTCAAATTCAGGACGAATTAAATGAGAAACCCCAATAAAAAAACGGTTTGCCGGAACATCTATGAACAGGCCCTGCCCTTCACGAATGTTTATACCGCCCTCTAAGGAAAATGCGC
>DAOWAS010000011.1 GCA_030634465.1 Alphaproteobacteria bacterium
AGCTAAAAAGGCGGCAGGTTACACATTTGCGGGCGGTGGCAACGGAAGCCTGCCGCAAGGCTGATAATCGTGGGCTGTTTGTTGACCGTGTGCGTGAAGAAACAGGCATTGCCCTAGACATTATTTCTGCTGAGGCTGAGGCCAAACTAGCGGTTGAAGGTTGCCAACAGCTTTTTAAACCCGAACTGAAAAAAGCCATAGTGTTTGACATTGGCGGCGGCAGTACGGAAATAAGCGCGGTTAGCGTTGCCGCTGATGGCAGTTTAAGCATGGATATGTGGACATCGCTACCCATTGGGGTTGTGCGACTTGCAGAAAATATATCTACCTCAATTGCTGAGGGGGATTACAAAGAAATTGTTGCTGGTATTGAGGCTGAGATAAAGCCATTTGTCCAAGCGCTTATGCAAAAAGACCAAGACTGGAAAACTGCATTTCTAAACGATGAAATTCAGCTTGTGGGGTCATCAGGCACGGTTACCACTTTGGCGGCACTACAGCTTGGTTTAGAGAGTTATAACCGCAATATTGTTGATGGCAGTTGGTTGGACAGGGCAGTGTTGCAACAGGTGGCGCAAAACACCGCCCTAATAAGCTATGAAGAGCGTTCCGCCATTCCTAGCATTGGTGCTGACCGTGCTAAGCTGTTAATACCCGGTTGTGCAATATTGGACGCTGTATTAGGCCAGTTTACCTTTGGCGAAATTTGCATTGCCGACAGGGGTATAAGAGAAGGCGTGTTGCGCGGTCTTATGGGGCTAAACGTAAAGCCAATTTAAAAATAGAAAAGCGAGCTTGATAAATGACTAAAACTCCAACTAGCAAACCACGGGCAAACCCGTCTGGACGCTCCAGAGGTAAAACTGTGTATGTTAAATCTGCTCGTGGTCGTAAATCATCATCCACACGGTGGTTACAACGCCAGCTAAACGACCCCTATGTGGCTGAAGCCAAGCGTTTGGGTTATCGTTCTCGTGCGGCGTTTAAGCTAATTTGGCTGGATGATAAATATCATTTACTGAAAAATGCCAAGCGCATTGTCGACCTTGGCTCAGCACCTGGTGGCTGGACGCAAATTATAGTTGAGCGTGCGCCCAAAGGTGCGGAAATTGTCGCCATTGATATTTTAGAGATGGACGAGGTTGAGGGCGCAAACTTTATGCAAATGGACTTTATGGCTGATGATGCCGAGAAAAAGCTGTTTAGCATGTTAAGCGGCAAGGTAGACTTGGTGGTTTCAGACATGGCAAACTCAGCCACAGGACACAAACAAACAGACCATTTGAAAACCATGGCAATGTGCGAAACTGCTTTTGACTTTGCCAAAAAAACACTTGCCCCCGGCGGTGCATTTGTCGCCAAGGTTTTAAGGGGTGGCACGGAGCAAGATCTTTTGGCGGATATGAAAAAACATTTCAAAAAAGTCCATCATGCCAAACCTGACAGTAGCCGTGCCAGATCAACGGAATTATACATTGTTGGCTTGGGTTTTATTCCGCAAAAAGGTGATGAGATAGAACAACATAAATAAAAATGTCATTTTACATAAGATTTCCCTTGGTCTTTTGCTAATCCCGTGGCATATACGGCAAAATTTTTTTCGTGGAAGGATGCGAGATGGAAATCAGAACAGGTCTAACATTTGACGACGTTCTTCTGGTGCCTGGCCCATCCGATGTGATGCCAGCCCAAGTGAACGTGGGTACAAATATCACCAAAACCATAGAATTGAAAATTCCTCTAATTTCAGCGGCAATGGACACTGTAACCGAAGCCCCAATGGCAATTGCCATGGCGCAGTTGGGTGGTATTGGTGTTTTGCACAGAAATATGGATATTGATCTGCAAGCTGAAATGGTTCGTCAGGTTAAACGTTTTGAAGCTGGCATGGTGGTTAACCCTGTGGTTATGTTCCCCGACCAAACGCTTGCTGATGCCCACGAATTGATGAAATATCATAAAATTACTGGCTTTCCTGTGGTTGAACGTTCCAAAGGAAGCAAAGTTGGCAAGTTAGTTGGGGTTATAACCAACCGCGATATGCGTTTTGCCAACCGCACCTCACAACCTGTAAGCGAACTGATGACCAGTGAAAATCTGGTAACGGTTAAAGAGGGTGTCAGCACTGACGAAGCCAAAAAGCTTTTACATCAACACCGTATTGAAAAACTGATTGTGGTTGATAACGAATACCGTTGTATTGGTTTGATAACGGTTAACGATATGGATAAAGCCGTTGCCCACCCCAATGCCACCAAAGACAGCAATGCCCGTTTGCGTGTTGCCGCCGCCACAACCGTTGGCGATGCAGGGTTGGAGCGGGCTGAAGCATTAATTGATGCTGAGTGTGACTTGCTTATTTTAGACACAGCTCACGGTCATTCTGCCAGAGTAATTGAAGCGGTTAAAAACATTCGCAAAATGTCACCATCGATACAGTTGCTGGCAGGTAATGTGGCAACTGCTGATGCCGCAAAAGCATTGGCTGATGCAGGTGCTAACGGCATTAAAGTTGGTATTGGGCCGGGGTCAATTTGTACCACACGCATTGTTGCGGGTGTGGGTGTACCACAGCTAACTGCTATTTTGGATGTGGCGAAAGTTGCCAGAAAAGCTGGCCTGACCACAATTGCTGATGGCGGCATTAAAACATCTGGCGACATTGCAAAAGCAATAGCCGCAGGTGCAAGCTGCGTTATGGTTGGCTCGTTGTTAGCAGGAACCGAAGAAGCCCCTGGCGATGTGTTCTTGTACCAAGGGCGTTCATATAAAGCATATCGTGGTATGGGTTCTGTTGGTGCCATGGCTAGAGGGTCTGCTGACCGTTATTTCCAAGAAGATATTAAAGACACCCTGAAACTTGTTCCCGAAGGTGTTGAGGGGCAGGTTCCGTTCAAGGGTCAGGTGGAAAACGTTATTCACCAAATGGTTGGCGGTTTGCGGGCGGCCATGGGTTATACGGGCTCATGCACAGTGGAAGACATGCACAAACGGGCTGAATTTATTAAAATTACCAATGCTGGCTTGCGTGAAAGCCATATTCACGATGTAAGCATAACTCGTGAAAGCCCAAACTACCCAACTTCTAGTTGATTTGTCTTATAAAATGATGTTTTAACTGCCATTAGTTTAATTGAAATCAAGTTCAATTGAACTAATTGTAATTATAGTTGTTCCAAGTTTAACAATAATAATAATGGAATTAGCGATATGAGACGAGAAGCTCGTCTAGAGGCAGCCATAGAGATTCTGGATATTGTGGTCAAAGAAGCCAAGGCTGATGGGCATAGTGTTCCTCAGGTTTTGCGCTATTATTTTAAAGGCAAGCGATATGCAGGCAGTGGTGACAGGCGCGCTATTGCCGACACTGTTTTTGAAATTTTACGCCATGTAATTGTTTTAGAATGGGCCATTAACGAAGCTGGCGGCGAGGCAACAGGCCGCATGTTGCTTATTGCCGAAGTTTCGTGGTCAGGTGGCGACCTGCCGCTTATTTTTGGTGCTGGTCGTTATGGCCCCGCACCACTAACTGATGAAGAGCGTGGCATAATGTGGGCATTGCCTGAAAAGCAAGATGCCCCCGAATGGGCAAAACACAATTGCCCTGAGTGGATGGAAGAGCCACTGCGTAAGCGTTTTGGCGAAACGTTCAATAAAGAAATGGACATTTTAGACAGCCGCGCGCCTTTTATTGGCAGGGTTAACACCCTTAAGGCAAAAGATGTCGATGTGGCAAAAGCCCTGACCGATGTGGATATAACTTGTCGTATTTCCAGCCGCACCCCGCATTGTGTGTTTTTATCAAGCTCACGGGTTACAAATCTTGATATTTATTTAAATGGTGGTTTGGAAATTCAGGATCAGTCGAGCCAAATTGCTTCCTTTTTAGTGGCGGCAAAGCCCGGCCACAAGGTGCTAGATCTGTGCGCTGGTGGTGGTGGCAAATCGTTGGCTGTTGCTGCCACGATGAAAAATGATGGCGAAATAATAGCCACCGATATAAACCCAAAACGAATTCATGACCTAGGTGAGCGCGCCAAAAGGGCAGGGGTTAGCATTATCGAAGCAAAGGAAATATCTAAAGGTGAAGCTTTTTACCGTGATGAAGTGTTAACACCATTAAAAGACAGCCAAGACAGGGTTATTCTTGATGTGCCGTGTTCAGGGTCTGGCACATGGCGGCGCAGCCCCGAACTGCGGTTGCGAATGACCAGTGAGCGGGTTGATGAGATAATTACCACCCAGCGTAACCTGCTGCATGAAGGTGCAGATTGCGTTAAAATTGGCGGCAGGCTTATCTATATGACCTGTTCAATTTTACCTGACGAAAATGAAGAGCAGGTAAAATGGTTCTTGGACGATATGAACAAGGATGGCGAAAAATGGGTGTTGGTTCCTTATAAATTTGTCTGGCAAGATGCTGGCATTATGTCAGAGCCACGACAAACCATTTCTTATATACCCGAGTGCTTGCAACTTTCGTCTGCTAGACACGAATCAAATGGGTTCTTTACCGCAATATTTGAACGTGTTGCCTAAAAAGCCTTGTGCTTTTTCCTAAAATAACAAAAAATAGCCCCAGTTTGGGTTAAAAGGACCAGACTTAGTTAAAAGGATAAGCTACGTGCGAATTATTATATCAATTATTGGTTTAAGCTTTTTGCTGTTTAGCAACAATGCCGTAAGTGCCAGTGTGTCTTTGCATTACCAAGCTGTGTCCGAGCAATTAGTGGCAAGTGCTGAAAAATCCATCAGCGAAGAAAACTTGGAAAAAGCCATGTTGTTTTACAAGCAAGCAATGGTGGCTAACCCTAAAAACATTAATGCTTACCTAGGCTTAGGCAGTTTGCATAGTGACAAGGGGCAGTATAGTTTGGGCATTAAATATTATGATATTGCCCTTAGCATAGACCCCATCGACCTGTTGGCATTAGAAGGGCGCGTGCTTACAAACCTGAAACGCCGCGATCTAGCCTCGGCAAAACAGACCTTTCAAACCATGCAGCAAGTATGTGAAGTTATAGAATGCACGCAATTACCCTCAGTGGCGCAAGCCATGGAAGCTTACCAATTAGAAGAAGATAGCAATTAGTTTTCGTCATTGCCAAACTAAGGCTAGACTTCCCTTCAAGTGGGGGTTAATTTCCCGCCCATGACAGATGAAAAAACAAATAAAAATACAGATAAAATATTAATTATCGATTTTGGTTCCCAAGTAACCCAGTTAATAGCGCGCCGTGTGCGTGAAGCAGGGGTTTATTGCGAAATAGTTCCCTGCCAAAGTGCCGCAGAAATGCTGGAAGATTTTGCCCCCAAAGGGGTAATATTATCAGGCGGGCCCGCATCAGTAACAGGGTTGGACACACCACGCGCCCCCGAAGCATTATTTTCCATGAACATTCCTGTGCTAGGCATTTGTTATGGTCAAATGACCTTGTCTGCACAATTGGGCGGCGATGTTGAACAGTCTGACCACCACGAGTTTGGTCGTGCTTTTGTTGATATTAAAGACGATTGCGACCTGTTTGATGGTGTTTGGGCTAAAGGTGAGCGGCACGAGGTGTGGATGAGCCACGGCGACCGTGTGAACGCCCTGGCAGAAGGTTTCAGACCAGTTGCGGTTAGGGAAAACGCATCATTTGCCGCCTTTGCCGATGAAAGCCGCCATTATTATGGCTTGATGTTCCACCCTGAGGTTACCCACACACCAGATGGTGCCAAATTGCTGAATAATTTTGTTACTAAAATTTGTGGCATTACTGGCACATGGTCAATGAGCGCATTTCGCGAAAAGAAAATAGCCGAGGTTCGCGCCCAAGTAGGTGAGGGCCGTGTTATTTGTGGTCTTTCTGGTGGTGTTGACAGTTCAGTGGTTGCGGTGTTGCTAAACGAAGCCATTGGCGAGCAATTAACCTGTGTGTTTGTTGACCACGGATTGATGCGTGAAAATGAGGCCGAAGAAGTTGTCAGCATGTTTGGTGAGCATTATGACATAAACTTGGTGCATGTTGATGCCGCAGACCTGTTTTTGGGCAAGTTGGCAGGGGTTGATGACCCTGAGAAAAAACGCAAAATTATTGGCGCCACGTTCATTGAAGTGTTTGAAGCCGAAGCTAAAAAAATTGGTGGTGCTGACTTTTTAGCCCAAGGCACACTTTACCCTGATGTTATTGAAAGCGTGTCATTTTCTGGCGGGCCTAGCGTTACAATAAAATCGCACCACAATGTTGGTGGTTTGCCTGACCGCATGAATATGGATTTGGTAGAGCCGCTTCGTGAACTGTTTAAAGACGAAGTTCGGGTTTTGGGTCGTGAGCTTGGCTTGCCGGAAAGCTTTGTTGGCAGGCATCCGTTTCCGGGGCCGGGTTTGGCAAGACGTATTCCCGGTGCGGTAACACGCGAGAAATGCGACATTTTGCGCAAGGCTGACACTATTTATTTAGATGAGATCAGGTCAAACGGCTTGTACGATGCCATTTGGCAGGCATTTGCGGTGTTGTTACCCGTTAAAACTGTTGGTGTTATGGGCGATGACCGTACATATGATTATGTTTGTGCCCTTCGCGCCGTAACCGCAACTGATGGCATGACTGCTGATTATTATCCGTTCCCCCATGAGTTTTTAGGGCGAACCGCAACCCGCATTATAAACGAAGTGCGTGGTGTTAACCGTGTGGTATATGATGTTACATCAAAACCCCCCGGTACAATTGAGTGGGAATAGGTAGTTTTAAACACAAAAGGCAAGGGGCTAGAAAATGGAATTTTTTGGATTTATGGGGTTTATTTTTGGAATTGCCGCCATTGTAAAAATTGAGAAGCTAACAAAAACACTTAAGGAAAAAGGTGTTTTGGAAAATGACTATAAAGAAGAATAAAATATAGCTGAGCATTATTAGTTAAAAACCCCAGTGATAAAGAGATGATATGTCATTAGTTAAAAAAAATAACCGTACCAGTGTTCTGGATATTATGGCGCGCAAGGGCGGGGAACCTGTTGTTTGTTTAACCGCTTATGACGTTAACATGGCGGCATTGGTTGACCCCCATGTGGATGTTATATTGGTGGGCGACAGTTTAGGTATGGTGCTTTATGGCATGGACAGCACCCTTGGTGTTACCTTGGATATGATGATACGCCACGGTCAAGCAGTGGTAAGGGGCAGCAATACGGCATTGGTGGTAATTGATATGCCATTTGGTAGTTATCAAGAAAGCCCTGAGCAAGCCTTTGCTAATTGCGCTGAGGTCATGGCACAAACTGGTGCCGGCGCTATAAAGCTTGAAGGTGGTGTTGAAATGGAAGCCACCATTAAGTTTTTGG
This sequence comes from Alphaproteobacteria bacterium, assembly GCA_030634465.1. Taxonomy (GTDB): domain Bacteria; phylum Pseudomonadota; class Alphaproteobacteria; order Sphingomonadales; family SMXR01; genus DAOWAS01. The sequence continues at coordinate 7,325 of DAOWAS010000011.1, forward strand.
TTGAGCGCGGTATTCCTGTTTTCGCCCATGTTGGTTTAAAGCCACAGTCGCTAAATACACACGGTGGTTTTAAAGCCCAAGGCCGTGAAGAAGCACAGTGGGAAGCAATTATTGGAGACGCAAAAGCCGTTGCCCGTGCAGGTGCCTTTGCTACTGTTCTTGAAAGTGTGGCTGAGCCATTAGGCAAAAAAATTACTGAAGAAGTGCAAAACATTACAATTGGTATTGGGGCGTCTAAGTTTTGCGATGGGCAAATTTTGGTTACAGAAGATATGTTAGGTTACAATTCATGGTCGCCCAAGTTTGCAAAACGTTTTGCTGATATAGGCAATGTTATTTCTGGTGCAGTTGAAACATATGCTGGTGATGTGAAGTCACGCAGCTTTCCTGAACCTGAAAATACCTTTTCAATGAAGAAGAAAAAAACTTAAACAAACAACAGGTGGCGGACAGCTTGCCACATTTCAGCCTCTTGCTTATGTTAGCTAAGGTTAAATTTAATAAACTGGAGAAAAACGTGTCAGATATTTTTAGGGAAGTCGATGAAGATGTGCGCCACGATCGCTGGATGGGCTTGTGGCAGCAGTATGGTCCTTATCTGATTACAATTGTCGCCGCTATTATTTTAACCGTAGCAGGGCGCGCATTTTGGCTTAATTATACCCAAGAAAAGCAAGAAGCCGAAAGTGGTCAATATGACCATGCTGTATCGTTAATCCTAGCGGGTGACACCAGTGGGGCGTTAAGCACATTGGAAGAGCTAAGCCAAAGCACCTCAAGTACATATTCGCACTTGGCGCAGTTTCAGGCGGCATCACAGCATTTAGAAACTGGCGACAAAGCAACAGCCTTAGCTGTTTATGATGCCCTAAACGAAAACTCTGATGTTGATGAAAAGCTACGTGGGCTAGCATCATTGCTTGGGGCAATTATTTCACTAGATGTTGAAACAAACGAGCAATCACGAGCAAGGCTTACACCTTTAGCGGTTTATGGCGAAAGCTGGTATTATTCAGCTCAAGAATTTTTAGCACTGTTGGCACTGCGCTCAAACCAAATGGAAGAAGCAATTAGCATATATTCTGGTTTGGTAAATGATCAAACAACACCGCCGGGTATCAAACAACGGGCAGGGGAAATTTTATCAGTTATTGATGTTATTAGCCCAATTGTTAATGCCCCCGCAGTAAGCCAAGAACAAGGAGAGTAATAGTGATAGCCAGTGTTCAGAACAATTCAGGCTTACGATTTTTATTTATTTCATTTGCCGTTTTATTGTTGGCAAGCTGTGGCTCATCCGAAGTAAGACGGGTTCAGGGCGAGCGTATTTCAGTTTTAAGTTTAGAGGGCGAAATTTCAGTAGACCCAGACCTTGTTGACATGCGGGTTAGTTTACCACGCGCATATGTTAATAAAAACTGGGCACAGTCAGGGGGCAGCCGCAATAACGCCATGCACCACTTGTTTGTTCCTGAAAAGCTTACCCAAGCGTGGAAGGTTAGCATTGGTTACGGTGATGCACCTTATGAACGCCTTGTATCGCCGCCAGTTGTGTTTGATGGCATAATTTACACCATTGATATTGAAGCACTGGTGCGGGCGTTTTCCACCACAGATGGCGCTATGCTTTGGGAAACAAAGCTTGAAAGTGACGAGCCAAGTGCCGTTGCATATGGCGGTGGTTTAGCTGTTATGGATGGGCAGCTTTTTGCCACAACTGGTTATGGTTTTGTGGCGGCACTAGATGCCAAAACAGGTGCTGAAAACTGGCGTGAACATCTTATAACACCGCTTCGCTCTGGCCCTAGTGTGGACAATGGTCGTGTGTTTATTATTACCCAAGATAACCGCTTGGTGGCGTTAGACGCTGATGATGGCTCAATTATTTGGGACTATGTTGGCATTGTTGAAAATGCGTCAATTCTTGGTTCATCTAGCCCTGCTATTGATGGCGACACCATTGTTACAGCATTTGGTTCTGGTGAAATTTTTGCCATGCGCACCCCAAACGGACAAATTGCATGGCAAGACGCACTGTCACGTACAGGCCGTTTATCAGCCATTTCGTCACTTAACGATATTGATGGCAACCCCGTAATTGACCGTGGCAAAGTTTATGCCCTGAACCATTCTGGTCGAATGGTTTCAATTGACATTCGCACAGGCGAGCGGGTTTGGGAAAGCACCATTAGTGGTTTGTACACTCCGTGGGTGGCAGGCAATTTCATTTATGTGGTTACTGCTGAGGATAAGCTAGTTGCACTTTCCTTGCGCGATGGTCGGGTGCGCTGGGTAACCAGCCTGCAACGTTTTAAAGACCCTGAAAATCGTGAGGGGCGTATTCGTTGGGCAGGGCCAGTTTTGGCGGGTGACAGATTAATTGTTGTTTCATCACATGGCTATATTTTATCAGTGTCGCCGTACACTGGTGAAGTGCTAAGTGGTGAAGAGCTGCCATCAGGCAGTGTGTTAAGCCCAATTGTTGCTGATCAAACTGTTTATATTTTAACACAAGATGGCGATTTAATCGCATATCGCTAAGCGGCGGTAGTGAAGGTTTAGATAAATGAAGTTTACCGTTGCCCTTATTGGCCGCCCAAACGTGGGCAAATCCACCTTGTTTAACCGCTTGGCGGGTAGGCGTCTTGCTTTGGTTGATGATACCCCAGGGGTAACCCGTGACCGCCGTGAAGGGGTTGGCACGCTTGGTGACCTGACATTCCGTATGTATGACACCGCAGGTTTGGAAGAAGCCAAACCAGGTTCGTTGTTTGCCCGCATGCGTGAACAAACCGATGCCGCCGTGGAACTATCAGATATCATTATTATGATGATTGATGCCAGAGCAGGGGTGACACCCTTGGATGAATATTTCGCCCAGTGGCTAAGAAAACAAAAGAAGCGCACCATTTTAGTTGCTAACAAATGCGAAGGTACAAAAGCTGACCACGGTTTGTATGAGGCGTTTAAACTTGGTTTAGGCACACCTGTTGGTATTTCATCGGAACACGGTGATGGTTTGGCTGATCTTTACGGCGAGATATTAAAAATTGTCCAAAAAGAAGGTTGGGATAACGAACCAGAACCCGAACCAGACGAAGTAATTTATGAAGATGAAGGCCCAGATGAAAGCACATCCAAGCTTATTGAGGGTGATCTGAGTTATGACTTTGAAGACCATAATCCCATTCAGGAGAAGCCCCTGCAAATGGTTATTATTGGTCGCCCAAATGCAGGTAAATCAACACTTATCAACTATATGATTGGTGAAGAACGCCTGATAACAGGGCCCGAGGCTGGCATTACCCGTGACAGTATTTCTGTGGACTGGGTATATGAAGGCCAAGAAGTAAAAATGTTCGACACCGCGGGTCTGCGTAAAAAGACCAAGGTGGTTGAAAAATTAGAAAAACTGTCTGTGGCTGATGCCCTGCGTGCTGCGCAATTTGCTGAAATTGTGGTTCTGCTGGTTGATGCTGAGCTAGGCATTGAAAAACAAGATTTGAAAATTGCCAATCTTATGGTGCAAGAGGGGCGTGGCTTGGTTATTGCCCTTAACAAATGGGACTTGGTAAAAGACCGTTTGGGTGCCGTGCGCGCGGCAAAAGACACTTTAACCCGCTCACTACCACAGCTTAAGGGTGTTAAGGTCATGCAGTTTTCCGCCCTTACAGGCCACGGTGTTGATAAGTTAATGCCTGCGGTTATTGAGGTGCACAAGCTGTGGAATGCCCGCATTCCTACCAGTCCGCTAAACCGTTGGTTGGCTGACACCATTGATAAACATCCGCCGCCACTTGCAGGGGGCAGACGTTTGAAAATTCGTTTTATGGCGCAAATTAAAACCCGCCCACCAACATTTGTTTTGTTCTGTAACCTGCCTTCAGAAATGCCAGACAGCTATGTTCGCTATTTGGAAAATGACCTAAGACATGCGTTTAAACTGCCCGCTACGCCGTTACGTTTCTTATTGCGCAAGGGCGAAAACCCATACGAAAGCAGACGTAAAAAACGTAAATAATAACTTTAAGTTATTATCATTAGTCTTTGTAATTAAAGATTTTTCCAGTTTCACTCAGGTCTTCGCTCACCAGTTCTAAAAACAATGGTGCTAGGGCTGATGGCTCTTTAACTGTTGCGGGGTCTTCACCTGGCATATATGCGGCGCGCATTTCAGTTCGGGTGTGATTTGGGTTTATAAGATTAACTCTTATGGGTGTGTCTTGGGTCTCCGAGGCATATGTTTTGGCTATGACCTCAAGTGCGGCTTTGCTCATGGCGTAACCACCAACAAATGGCTTTGACGAATGCGAAGCACCAGATGTTACAAATATAACCCTTGCGGCATCTGCTTGGCGCAACAATGGGTCGAACGAGCGTATTAAACGCCAGTTTGCAGTTACGTTCACATCCAACAAGTCTTGCCAGTTTTTAGGCTTTATATGCCCCATGGGTGTAACAGGCCCTAAAATAGCGGCGTTACCCACCAAAATATCAAGCTTGCCCCAACGCTCGTTTATAGCGCCACCAAGGCGGTCAATGCCATCAAAGTCTGTCAAATCCAAATCAACCAATGTGGCAGAGCCGCCTGCGGCTTTAATTTCATCGTCCAAGCTCTCTAACGCGCTAGTTTGGCGCCCAACGGCAATAACATGCGCCCCTTCGGCGGCATAGGCCAAGGCAACAGCGCGGCCAATGCCCTTTGTAGCACCAGTTATCAGGGCAATTTTGTTTTCGAGAGTTTTCTCAGATGTATTTTTTGGCATATGTTTATTTCTTATTATCAGCTTGGTTTTGATCGGTTAAATGGGTTGGATACTCGCCAGTAAAGCAGGCATCGCAAAATTGTGGACACTTGCTATCGCGTGATGGCTGGTTAACGGCACGGTACAGGCCATCAATAGATATAAAGCCTAAACTATCAGCACCAATGTGCTTGGTCATGGCTTCAATATCCATACGTGCGGCTAGCAAGCCCTTGCGCGACGGCGTATCAACCCCGTAAAAACACGAATGCGCTGTTGGTGGGCTGGCAATACGCATATGCACTTCTTTAGCGCCGGCTGAGCGTATCATATCAACAATTTTAACCGATGTGGTGCCGCGAACAATGCTGTCATCAACCAACAGAACGCGCTTGCCTTCAATTTGCCAACGGTTGGCGTTGTGCTTTAGCTTAACCCCAAGGTGACGAATATTATCAGCAGGCTCGATAAATGTACGACCCACATAATGGTTTCTTATAATTCCTAATTCAAACGGTATGTCTGCTTCTTGGGCATAGCCAAGTGCCGCAGGGGTGCCACTGTCAGGCACGGGTACAACCAGATCAACTTCGCATGCGTTTTCTCTAGCAAGCTCGGCACCAATGCGTTTACGCACTTCATAAACATTCATTTGATCCACATAGCTGTCAGGGCGTGAAAAATAAACATGCTCAAAAATACATGGTCGTGACGATTGCTCGGGAAATGGTTTAATCGATTTAATGCCATCATCATTAATGATGATAATTTCCCCAGGCTCAATATCGCGCACATAAGTGCCACCTAAAATATCCAAGGCGCAGGTTTCAGATGCTAGAACATGGGTGTTATCGTCAAGCTTGCCTAAAATAAGCGGGCGCACACCTAACGGGTCTCTAACGCCAACCAAGCCATCTGCCGTAAGGGTAACCAATGAATAGGCACCTTCAATTTTACGCAGGGCATCGGTGTATCTGTCCATAAAGTCGCGGTAGGTGCTAGTTGCTATCAGGTGGATAATAACTTCCGTGTCAGATGTGGACTGGAAAATAGAACCAGTGGACACAAGTTGTTGTCGCAAGGACATGGCATTGGTTATGTTGCCATTGTGCGCCACGGCAAAGCCACCGCTAGACAGGTCAGCAAACAATGGTTGCACGTTGCGCATGGCGGTTTCGCCAGTGGTAGAATAGCGCACATGACCAATGGCTGAATGGCCTTTTAGCTGACTGATTATTTCTTGGGTGGAAAAATTATCCGCCACATGCCCCATAGAGCGAACAGAGTGAAACTCTTCGCCATCGTATGAGGTAATGCCTGCAGCTTCCTGACCACGGTGTTGCAGGGCATGCAAGCCCAAAACAGTATGGGCAGAGGCATCTTTTGTACCGTAAATACCAAACACACCGCACTCTTCGTGCAGTTTGTCGTCGTCAAATGGGTTGGTGGTAAACAACTGTAGGGGCACCTTCTTATTTGGAGTTGCTCTCAATATGCTCAGTTAGTTACATGGTGTATAGAATGAAAATAGTTTTCTTGAAAGAGGTAATGTTCCGCAAAATCAGTTTTCTTCGTCTGTTGTGGTTTGCTCGTCATCATCTGCGCTATCAAGCATGTTTTCCAGTTTTTCTAACAGGGTTTCTTCACCATTTTCTTTAACTGCATCTGTTACCGCATCGGTTACGGCGTCTTGGTCGGGCAGGGCATCTTTAATTTTGTCTATGGCCTCGCCTGAGCCTGTGTTTTGTACAAGGTTTGGCACCACCACCCGCAACATTTCAGCGCCATATGCCGCCAAGGGTTTTAAGTTTGCCTCTTTAATCCATGTTGGTTGGTCTTCTTCGGCGATAAATGTGGCGATAAGAAAATACACAGTGGCAATAACCAATGCCCCGCGTAACAAGCCAAATGCAGTGCCCAACGCTCTGTCCAAGGGGCCAATGGCACCAGATTTTATCATGTCGCCAAAGCTAGATGCCACCCATCTAAAAAACATTAAGCCTGCAACGAATAAAACAACCGATGTAATAACATCAGCCAAGGCATTTGGCGTTATAATTTGCCTGCCATAATCTTGCGCACCCCAAGCAAGGGCATAAAGCGTGAAGAAAATTGCCGCCGCCCACGATAAAAGCGTTAGCACCTCGGTGGAGAAACCACGTTTAAGGCCAATTAATCCTGAAAAACCCAGAATGAAAAGCCCTACGGCATCAAAGGCAGTTATGGTTGAAAAGTCCATTTTTATTCCTCACCAATTTCTATGATGATATGTTGAAAAGGTCAGGTAAATCAACAACCTTGCCCATTTCCAAGCGTTTCATTGAGCTTGCTTTGTTTTTCTTATTTGCTTTTGGTGTTATTGCGGTTTCAAAGCCCAGTTTTTTTGCTTCTTTCATGCGCAGGTCACTTTGTGGCACGGGGCGCACTTCGCCAGATAAGGCAATTTCGCCAAACACAATTGTATCGCGCTCTAACGGCACCCCTGATAGTGACGAAATAAGTGCGGCGGCAACAGCCAAATCAGCCGCGGGTTCGCTAATTTTTAAGCCCCCAGCCACGTTTAAATAAACATCATGGGTGGCAAAGCTTAGCCCCAAGCGGGCATCAAGTACCGCCAAAATCATTGATAACCTGCCACTGTCCCAACCAACAACGGCACGGCGCGGGTTGGCGGCGGCGGTTGGTGCCACCAGTGCCTGAATTTCCACCAACACAGGGCGTGAGCCTTCCATGCCAGCAAATACGGCGGCACCTGAAACATTTTCGTCTCGAGATGATAGAAATAGTGACGATGGATTAGAAACTTGCTCTAACCCTTGCGAGGTCATTTCAAACACGCCAATTTCATCGGTGCCACCAAAACGGTTTTTAACGGCACGTAGAATTCTAAACTGATGGCCTCTGTCGCCTTCAAAATAAAGCACAGTGTCCACCATATGCTCTAACACACGGGGGCCTGCAATTTGTCCGTCTTTGGTTACATGCCCAACAAGCACAACCGCAGTGCCGCGCGACTTGGCAAAACGAATAAGCTCAGCCGCAGAAGCCCGAACCTGACTAACCGTGCCGGGCGCACTTTCCAAATTATCCAAAAACATGGTTTGAATACTGTCGATAATAACCAGTTGTGGGGGCTTGCCATTATCCAAGCTAGTTAAAATATTTCGTAAGTTAGTTTCAGCGGCAAATCTAACTGAGGCATTTTCCACACCCAAACGCTGCGCCCGCAAGCGCACTTGGTCTGCGGCTTCTTCGCCAGAAATGTAAATGCAGTCCATGCCCTTGTCAGCCAAGGCACCAGTTATTTGCAATAATAATGTAGATTTACCAATGCCGGGGTCGCCACCAACCAAAAGGGCAGAACCTGGCACTATGCCGCCGCCCAAGGTGCGATCTAGCTCTTCATTGCCAGATTGCCAGCGTTTATGCCCTTCTATTGGGGCTGAGAGGTCGGTGAAATTAATAACACGGCCTTTTTTACCGCCCAAACCTTTTGGTGCTTCAGCACCAACAGGTGCTTCTTCGCTCATGGTGTTCCATTCGTTACACGATAAGCACTGTCCCTGCCATTTGGTGCTAACAGCACCGCAGGCATTACACACATATTGTCTAGATTGTTTAGCCAAAACACTCTCACACTGGTTTAAGGTTTTAAAACATCCATTTGAATAGGCCCTTCGGCACGACCGTGGATAAATTGTTCAACATAATCGTTACCGCTATGGTCGATGTCGTCTCGCGGCCCTTGCCAAATTATTTTGCCTTTAAATATCATGGCGGCCTTGTCAGCAATTTTACGAACCGAGGACATGTCGTGGGTAATGGTAATTGTGGTTGCGCCCAAGTCTTTAACACACTCAACTATCAGCCTATTGATAACATCTGCCATAATGGGGTCTAGACCAGTGGTTGGTTCGTCAAAAAATATAATTTCAGGATCGCCCGCAATGGCGCGCGCCAAGCCAACACGTTTTTGCATACCGCCTGACAGCTCAGAAGGGTGCAGGTCAGCCACATCAGCGTTCAGGCCCACTCTGCCTAGTTTTTCAACAGCAATAATGCGGGCTTCTTCCTTGTCCATGCCTTTGGCTTGAATTAGGCCAAAAGCCACATTTTCCCATACGGACAAGCTGTCAAACAACGCACCGCCCTGAAACAACATACCAAAACGGCTGAGAGATTTTTTACGTTCACGGGCACTCATGGGCACAACATCTTTGCCATCAAGGAAAATTTGCCCTTGCTCGGGCTGTAGCAACCCCAAAATGCATTTTAGAAGAACAGATTTACCGCTACCAGAGCCACCGATGATAACCACGCTTTCACCCGCCGCCACATCAAGGTTTATGCCGTCTAAGACAATTTTTTTGCCAAATGACTTGTGCAGGTTTTTAATAGATATTTTAGGTTGTTCTATTGTCATGATTATTCGTTTCCAAATAATGTAATGGTTATTAAAAGGTTGGTCAGCAATATCATTATAAATGATGACACCACGGCATCGGTAGTGGCACGACCAACACCCTGCGCCCCGCCGCGTGAATTATAGCCATGATATGAACCCATTAAACTAAGGAAAAAGCCAAACACTGCGGCCTTAACCAGTGATGATCTGATATCAACCCACTCTAAAAAATCTACGGTAATTTGCAGATATGCAGCTTCGTTAAAGCCAAGTTTTTCCGTGGCAATGATAAAGCCGCCAAAAACCCCAATGGTATTAGCCACAATAACCAATAGTGGCATGGTGATAACTGCGGCAATTATGCGCGGTGCAATAAGATATTTAAATGGGTCGGTTGAAAGGGTAACTAACGCGTCTATTTGCTCGGTCACCCGCATGGTGCCAAGCTCTGCCGCCATGGCACTAGACACACGCCCCGCAACCATAAGCCCGCCCAAAACGGGGCCAAGTTCACGCACAATACCAATAACCACAATGGCGGCAACCGTACCTTCGGCATTAAAACGTTCAGACCCTAAATATATTTGCTGTGCCAGTGCCGCACCTGTAAACAGCGCGGTCATGCCCACAACAGGCAGGGAAAAATAGCCGATATGCAACATTTGCTGCCAAATAAGACCGAAATAAAATGGCGGGCGGAAAATATGGCTAACCGCATTATAAGCAAAAATTGATATGTTACCTAAGCTGGCAAATGCAGATATTACAAATGTACCAATAGTCGCTAAAAAATTCATGAATTAATCACTTTCCCATACTCCTTAGAGTGAGCAAGTTAGCCTTGCTTATGGGCAGTGTCAATGAAGCAGAAACATGATTATTTTATGGCAAACAAGCTAGATGTTTAATCGAAGGGTGTTGGCATGTGATCTTCTTTAGCCAAGTCGCTAAATTTAGTAATTTCACCTTCAAAATGTAATTGCACAGTGCCAGTTGGACCATGCCTTTGCTTGGCAATAATAAGCTCAGCAATATTGTGCACATCGCTACTGGCATTTTGCCATTCAGTATGTTCTGGCGTACCCATTTTTGGCTCTTTTTGGTTATTTATGTAATATTCATCGCGGTAAATAAACATAACCATATCGGCATCTTGCTCGATCGAGCCACTTTCCCGTAGATCTGACAGCATGGGGCGTTTATCTTCGCGCGATTCTACCTGACGAGACAGCTGTGAAAGCGCAATAACAGGAACGTTCAACTCTTTAGCCAACCCTTTTAGGCCACGGGTAATTTCAGACACTTCTTGCACACGGTTTTCAGGCCCTTTGCCCCGTCCTGCGGCACGAAGCAGTTGCAAATAGTCAACCACAATTAGCCCTAGGTTTTTTTGTCGTTTTAACCTGCGTGCTCGTGAGCGCAAACCAGCAATGTCGAGGGCAGGGGTGTCGTCAATGTAAAATGGCACGGTTTCCATTTCCGTAACAGCGCGGCTTAGTTTTAAAAACTCATCATCGCCAATGTCACCACGGCGAAATTTATGGGATGAAATACCGCAACGCTCAGACAAAATACGCGATGCCAACTGGTCGGCTGACATTTCCAATGAGAAAAAGCCCACAACAGAACCTTTAGACTGGCTCATATCCATGCCAGTTTTTTCATCTTCATAATATTGTACCGCAGCACTAAATGCCATGTTGGTGGCTAATGCGGTTTTACCCATACCTGGACGGGCGGCTAAGATCATCAAGTCACTTTTATGCATGCCACCGATTTGATTGTTCAGGTCGCGCAAGCCTGTGGTTATACCGCTTAACGAGCCATCGCTTTTTCTGGCAATTTCAACATTTTCCAAGGCGGTTTGCATAGACAAGGCAAAGTTTTTAAACCCACCTTCGTGGGAACCTTTTTCGGCTAAATCGAAAAGCTCTTTTTCCGCGCCCTCAATTTGTGAAATGGCAGGGTCGTCAATGGGGCTGTCGTAAGCGGTCAGAACAACACTTTCACCAATGGCAACCAGTTCACGGCGCAGGTAAAGGTCGTAAATGGTGCGGCCATAATCCTCTGTGTTAATAATGGTGGTGGCACTGGCGGCCAAGCGTGCCAGATATGTGGCACCGCCAATGTCTTTCAGGGCTTCGTCTTTTTCAAAATAAGGCTTTAGCTTAACAGGATCGGCGGTTTGACCGCGTTCGCTAAGGGTGTGGATAGCGGCAAAAATGCGCCCATGCACAGGTTCAAAAAAATGTTCCTCACGCAGAAAGCCACTAATTTTTTCAGCAGCAGTGTTGTTTACTAAAATAGCTCCAAGCAATGCTTGCTCCGCCTCAATATTATGGGGCATTTGCCTATAACTAGGGGAAAGGGCGTTTGCGTCATCTTCATTTGCGGCGTTAAGCGGCATTTCAGAGGTATTTTTTTGATCTGGATTATTCATAATGTTTTTTTATAGGTTTTGTTTGTTATGAAATTATTTTTTTTAGGCTTGTTACCGTTAAAGTTATACATGCCTGTGAACTATGGGGATAACTTTATCACATATGATAAAAAAAGGGCAGCCATTCGGCTGCCCTTTTAATTAATATTTTTTTCAGAAGTTTATTAAGCTTTTTCTTCTTCTGTTTTTTCTTCAGTTGCTTCCTCAGCAGCGGCTTCTTCAGCTACTTCTTCAGATGCTTCCTCAGCAGCGGCTTCAACCTCAACAACTTCCTCTTCTTCAGGGGCGTCTGTCAGGTCATCAACTGCGGCTTCTTTGTGTTCTTGTGTATCAAAAATACCTTTAGCGGCATCTTCAACCTGCTTTTCAGCTTCTTCAGCAGAACGGGCAACGTTAACAGCAATTTTAATTGTAACTTCACCGTGTAAGCGAATGCGAACATCATGAATGCCAATTTCTTTAATTGGACGATCCAAAATTACTTGGCTACGCTCTAGCTTATAGCCTTCTTCGCCAAGTTGTACGGCGATGTCACGGCTGGTTGCTGAACCAAACAATTGTCCACTGTCACTAGCTTGACGTAGAAGGGCAACAGTTAGACCTTCCATTTTCTTAGCTACTGCTTCAGCTTCTTTTTTAGCTTTTAAGTTTTGCGCTTCGATGTCGGCACGTTGGCTTTCAAAATATTTTTTGTTAGCTGCGGTGGCGCGAAGAGCTTTGTTCTTAGGCAATAAGAAGTTACGTGCATAACCGTTTTTCACAGTTACTACGTCGCCAACTTGGCCTAATTTTTCCATACGTTCTAAAAGAATAATATCCATGATGCGCTCCTAATCAATTACGAATGGTAAAAGCGCAATGTTACGGGCGCGTTTAATGGCACGAGCAAGTTCACGTTGTTTCTTGGCAGAAACAGCAGTGATACGGCTTGGTACAATTTTACCACGCTCTGAAATGTAACGTTGCAGAGTTTTAACATCTTTATAGTCAATTTTTTGCGCACGAGGCCCTGTGAAGGGACAAGATTTTCTGCGTCTAAAAAATGGACGGCGACTAAAGTCTTTTTTATCTTCGGCCATTATGAACGTCCTCCTTTATCGTAAGGTTTCTTTTCGTAAGGTTTTTTATCATACGGTTTTTTATCATCATAACGGGCAGCACCACGCTCTGACTTGTGTTGCATAACAACTGAAAGATCTTCTTCCAACTCTTCAACACGAATTGTCATGCTACGAAGAATGTCAGGGTTAATGCGCTCAATGCGTTCCATTTCAGTAATTGCTGTATGGTCGCCATCAATGTTCAAAAGAACATAATGAGCTTTTTTGTTTTTCTTAATAACATAGGCAGTGTTTCTAAGACCCCAATATTCGGATTTAGTTACTTTGCCGCCACCATCGGTGATGATTTTTGTATAATCTTTGGTCAATGTTTCCACTTGCTGCTCGGTAATGTCCGGGCGGGCAATGAAAACATGTTCATAATAGGACATGTTTCTCTCCTTTGCTGATCGCTTGACATCCACCATGGATGCCACCTCCAGCTTTCCTAACGCAAGTTTTTACACCTGCGAGGCGGTTTCTAGGCCTAAATGGGCTAAAGTACAAGCTTTATTTAGCACTCACGGCAGAAAACTGCGTTTTCGCCTCCGTGGGGGCCTCGTATTAACTCGGACGGCCGCTTGGCCTACGTTACTCAGCTCCTATTTCAACTAGCTCGTTGTGTATAAACATTTCGGACGAGTAGCTATAATAGCTACGAGGACTAGCGACCAAGCGGGAGCGCAGCCTGCGTGGCGCCAAAGGGCGAAGCCCTGAACGCAATTAAGCGGTTCGTGCTAACGAACTAGCGTGAGAGCTATAAAAAAACCCCCTTGCACTTTTTATGGTGAGAGGTTATTCGATTGCTAAGTTTTTTGGTATTTATTATAATTAATTTTCTCAAGTAGGGGTTAAAAATGTCAACAAAATCAATAGCTTTCACCTTTCCCGGTCAGGGTAGCCAATATATTGGCATGGGGCAGGAATTAGCCCAAGCAAGATCACAAGCCAGAGAAGTATTCGAAGAGGTTGACGATGCCTTGGGTGTTGCGCTGTCCAAGATAATTTTTTCTGGCTCAGGCGATGAGCTGAAGTTAACCGAAAACACCCAACCAGCACTAATGGCTGTTAGCATGGCTGTTATGCGTGTTTTGGAAGCAGATGGTTTTTTATTAAAAGACAACGCTTACTGTGTGGCGGGGCATTCACTTGGTGAATATAGCGCGCTTTGTGCCGCAGGGGTTTTCAGCCTGTCAGACACTGCCAAGCTATTACGTTTGCGTGGTCAGGCCATGCAACGCGCTGTGCCTGTGGGCAAGGGGGCAATGGCGGCAATTATCGGTATGGAAATTGATGCCGTAACCAGCATGATAGATAGTGTGGCAAGCGCAACTAACATTGTAAGTGTTGCAAACGACAATTCAAACGGTCAGGTGGTTATATCTGGCGAAAAAGCCGCGGTTGAGGCCGCCGCCGAACTGGCAAAAGAAAAGGGTGCCAAGCGTGCATTACTATTGCCAGTTAGCGCGCCATTCCATTGCGCCCTAATGCAACCGGCCGCAGACGAAATGAAAGATGCCCTTGCCGGTGCCACCATGCATTCACCTATTGTTCCTGTGTTAGCGAACGTAACCGCGGAACTAACCGAGAACACGGATGAAATTCGCCAATTATTGGTAGAGCAAATAACAGGTGTGGTAAGGTGGCGTGAAACAATACTTAAAATGGCGCCGTTGGGGGTTGATACATTGCTTGAGGTTGGTGCGGGCAAGGTGTTGTCTGGCTTAGCGCGGCGCATAAACAAAGAGCTAACCACGAAAAATATTGAAAGCTTGGCATCAATAGAAGCATTTCTCGAAGCGGAATAACAAAGGAATTAATATGTTCGATTTAACAGGTAAAAAAGCATTGATAACAGGTGCCACAGGCGGAATTGGCTTGGCTATTGCCACCGCATTGCACGGGGCAGGAGCCACTGTTGCCCTTTCAGGCACTAGAAAAGAAAAGCTTGATGAAATTGTTGCTACCTTGGGTGAGCGCGCATTTGCTGTTCCTGCTAACCTTAGCGATATGGAAAGTGTTGATGCATTGCCCAAAACCGCAATTGAGGTCATGGGCGGTTTGGACATTTTGGTGAACAATGCCGGCATTACACGTGATAACCTTGCCATGCGTATGAAAGACGACGAGTGGGACGATGTGTTGAATGTAAACCTGAAAGCCAGCTTCAAGCTTTCAAAGGCGGTTCTAAGACCCATGATGAAAGCGCGCCACGGCCGTATTATTAACATAACAAGTGTTGTTGGTACCACGGGCAACGCTGGTCAGGTTAACTATGCCGCATCAAAGGCAGGCACAGTGGGTATGAGCAAGTCCATGGCGCAAGAAGTCGCCAGCAGGGGCATAACTGTTAATTGTGTAGCACCAGGTTTTATTGCCACGCCAATGACAGATGTTTTGGATGAAAAACAACGTGAAGCCATTTTGCAAAATATTCCAATAAGCCGTTTGGGCAACCCAGAAGAGATTGCCGCAAGTGTTTTATATTTGGCTAGTGATGAGGCCGCATATGTTACTGGACAGACCTTGCATGTAAACGGTGGCATGGCGATGATTTAGGTTAGGTGTTTGAAACATTGCTATTTTGTCTTTGATTGCTTAAATTGTCTCAAGTAAAAAAAATGTGATGCATACTGGTCAAACTGAAAAATCTATGATACCCACCCACACAGAATTTAAATTTGTAGATAGTAAATAAGAGTACAACAATAAACCATCGGGGTTGTAACCCTATAAATTCGGTGGCAGTACTCAAGAGAGTTTCGCAGTAAAAACGCAGTAGAAACTAAGTTAAACTTTAGAATACAGGGATTTCTAATATGTCTGATATCGCAGCAAACGTAAAAAAAATCGTAGTTGAGCACCTTGGTGTTGAAGAAGATAAAGTAACAGAAAATGCAAGCTTCATTGATGATCTAGGTGCCGATAGCCTTGATACTGTTGAGCTAGTAATGGCTTTTGAAGAAGAGTTTGGTGTTGAAATTCCAGACGATGCCGCTGAAAACATTCAGACGGTTAAGGATGCGATTGATTTTATCAGCGCGAACGCTTAAATTTCTATCTGATTTTTCTTTGTAACAGCCAGACAACTTGTTTGGCTGTTGCTGATTCTGCTATAGTATTATTTCATTATATAGGGGGCGAGTGTCATGAGAAGAGTGGTTGTAACAGGTTTGGGGTTGTTAACTCCACTTGCTTGTGGTGTTGAAGAAACATGGTCACGACTAATCGCTAGCCAATCTGGTGCTGGCCCTATTACTACATTTGATGCCAGCGCCATGAAGTGCCGCATTGCTTGTGAAGTTAAAAAAGGCGATGGCACAGATGGTACCTATAACGCTGATGATTGGGTCGACCCCAAGCTGCAAAGAAGAGTAGACCCCTTTATTACATTCGGCATGACCGCCGCCCAGCAAGCTGTTGAAGATGCTGGTTGGGACGACATAACCGAAGAGCAGGGTCTGCGCACAGGTGTTATGATTGGCTCAGGAGTTGGTGGTTTGCCCGGCATTCAAGAAGCGTCAATTACATATCACGAACGTGGGCCACGCCGTGTTAGTCCACACTTTATTCCTGGTCGTATTATAAATTTGGTTTCTGGTAATGTATCTATTAAATATGGCTTTAAAGGGCCAAACCATGCCCCAGTAACAGCGTGTTCAACTGGCGCACACGCCATTGGCGATGCTGCTCGCATTATTATGTGGGACGATGCTGATGTTATGGTAGCGGGCGGTGCGGAAAGCACCATTTGCGGCGTTGCCATTGCTGGTTTCGGTCAGGCAAAAGCCCTAAGCACAGCTTATAACGACACCCCTGAAAAAGCTTCTCGTCCGTGGGACCAAGGCCGTGATGGTTTTGTTATGGGCGAAGGTGCAGGCGTTGTGGTTTTGGAAGAATATGAGCACGCTAAAAAACGTGGTGCGAAAATTTATGCTGAAATTATAGGTTATGGCATGTCTGGCGACGCGTATCATGTTACCGCACCGGCACCTGATGGCAACGGTGGTTACCGTTCAATGGAAGCTGCGGTTAAAAGAGCAGGGGTTTCCATGTCTGATATTGGTTATGTTAATGCTCACGGTACCTCAACACCGCTTGGTGATGAAATTGAGCTTGGTGCTATCAAGCGTTTGTTCGGTTCTGACATCGATAATACAGCAATGTCATCAACAAAATCATCCATTGGTCACTTGTTAGGTGCGGCAGGCAGTACAGAAGCTATTTTCTGCATGTTAGCCATGCGTGATGGCATTGTTCCACCAACACTTAATCTGGAAAATGTTAGTGAAAATTGCGACGGGGTTAATCTGGTTCCGAATGTTGCTCAAGAACGTGAAGTAAACGTTGCGCTTTCAAACTCGTTTGGTTTTGGTGGCACTAACGCTTCACTGGTAATGAAAAAGATATAATTTTCAAATTATTTCACTTGTTGTGGGTAAAAGGTTCTTTGCCTAACGGCTTGGTGCGTTTATAGTTTGCCTATGTTTAAAAGCCCGCTATCAAAATTTTTGTTTTACTTTTTTATTATCATTTTTTTGATTGTAATAATTGATGTAATTGTTGCTGTTAAACGCTTTGAATACGTTGGCAGTCACGAAACTGAAGTGTTTGTTGATATACCATCAGGGACAAGTTTAAAGCGCACTGCGGCTATTTTAGAAGAGGCGGGTGCTATAACGGATACTCGTTCGTTTACCATTGTTATTCGTATTTTACAGAGTTCCGGGCAAATTCAGGCGGGGGAATATCTTATTCCTGCAAAAGCCAGCATGGGCGAAATTTTCAAACAGTTTAAAGCAGGTCTAGTTTTTGATCGCTCTATCACATTTGCTGAGGGGCTAACCAGTGCGCAAATTGTTGATATTTTGGAAATGAACCAGTTTTTAACTGGCGAAATGGCTGAAATTCCGAGCGAAGGCTCGCTTTTGCCTGAAACTTATCATTTTAGAAAAGGCGAAACCCGCACTTCGGTGTTGGCTAGAATGCAGGGTGATATGGCGGCTATTTTGGCTGACCTGTGGTTAAACAGGGCTGATGATTTTCCCTTAGACACACCTGAAGAGGCACTTGTTCTAGCATCTATTGTGGAAAAAGAAACAGGTGTTGCAGGCGAGCGGCCAGAGGTTGCGGCGGTTTTTCTAAACAGGTTAAAGGCACATATGCGCTTACAATCAGACCCCACAGTTATTTATGGCATTACCCAAGGGTTGCCATTAGGCCGGGCATTGTTTGATGGTGACTTGAACAGGGTTACACCATACAACACCTACCGTAACCACGGCTTGCCACCAACACCCATTGCCAACCCGGGTCGGGCATCGCTACAAGCGGTGTTTTTAGCGCCAAAATCGGATAATTATTATTTTGTTGCTGATGGCACAGGCGGGCATATTTTTGCTGAAACTTTGGACGAGCATAACCGCAATGTGCGCCAGTGGCGGCGCATAAAGCGTGAAATGCGTAACTAGCTCAAGCTTTTATTTATAGCTCACGGCTGAAACTAAAGTTTCGCCGTTCCCTAATTGCGTTCAGGGCTTACGCCCTTTGGCGCCACGCAGGCTGCGCTCCCGCTTGGTCGCTAGTCCTCGTAGCATTATGCTACTCGTCCGTTTTTCTCTATAAATTTATACTGAGTAACGTAGGGCGTATGCCCGTCCGAGTTAATACGAGGCGTATGCGCAGGCAACTCTTCTGCCGTGAGCTAAAAGAGAAGCAGTCAGCCTGTGCGGCTTCCAGTTATATATATATTTATTTTTTTGGACCAACCCTTAGCAATTTATCAGCAATGAAATATGGTAGTGCTTGTAAGGTGCGAATAAGCGAAAAGGTTGGGAATGGGAAAGCTATTCTTGCTTTGTTTTTAGCCAAGCCTTTAACAATAATTTTTGCCGCTTTTTCCGATGTCATTAAAAATGGCATGGCGTGTTTGTTTTGTGCGGTCATGCGGCTAATTACATAACCGGGGCAAATGACATTTACTTCAATATTGCGGTTGGCATATGTGCCACGCAGGCTTTCAGCATAGGCACGCACGGCATTTTTACTGGCAGAATATGCAGGGTTGCCGGGCAAACCTAAAAAACCTGCTACGGATGAAACAATGGCAATTTGACCGTGGCCTTGCTGTTTCATTACATCAATTGCGGGGTGAACGGTGTTGAACACGCCATTTACATTAACCTCAAATGTTTTTACGGCACGTTCATGCAAGCTCATTTTAGTTCCTGCACCAAAACCAACACCTGCGTTTGCTATAACCAGATCAATAGGGCCATCTTCGGCTAAAGACTTTACCCACACTGCCATTGCGGCTTCGTCGGTTACGTTTAAAACACGGGCGTCAACTGTGGCGCCCTTGGCTTCCAACTCTTTTTTGGTGGCGGCTAGGCGCTCTTCATTGCGGCCTGTAATGGCAATAAAAACACCTTCTTTGGCATATTCTAGGGCTACTGCTTCGCCAATGCCGCTATTGGCACCAGTAATAAGAATTCTTTGGGGATTTTTCATAAAAAATACAATCTTTGCTAAAAAGTTGGTGTTTGTTTCTATGCCTATCAAAAAAACTCTACTATATTTAATGTCAGTAGTTCGTCATGGCAAGTATTGTTGTCATGCCTCAGATGACAAGTTAGTGAAGTAAGTGAAGGAATTTATAAATGTCTTTAAAAAGCATGACAGGATTTGCCAGAGCAAGCGGTGTTGTTACAGGGTGGCAATGGTCATGGGAAATTAAAAGTGTCAACGCCAAGGGGCTGGACAGCCGTGTTCGCGTGCCTTCTATTTTAGATGGTTTGGACATTGAAGTTAAAAAAATAATTTCAAAAGACATCAAACGCGGCACTGTTTATGCCAATTTGGACATTAAACAAAATAAAGTTGATGGCGATGGCAACAGTAGCTTGGCTGTTAATCGTGAAAACTTGGAAGAGGTGTTTGACCTGTTGCAAGAATATGAAAGCACAGCAGAACTGGCACCATCGTCCATGGCGCAATTATTGTCCATAAAAGGTATTTTAGAGGTGGAAGAGGCAGGGGTTAGCGAAAACCTGCGTAAAAACCTCGAGGTTGGTGTCCTGCGTGGCTTTGAAGGTGTTTTGACCGCGTTAATTAAGGCTCGTGAAGACGAGGGTAAGGCCATGCACTTGGTTATAAACGAGCATATTACATCGCTAGATTTTATGTTGGAAAAAGCCGCTGATTGTGATGCGGTTCGTATGGAAAATGTGCGTGACAGGTTTAAAGAAAAGGTTGAAAGCTTGTTGGCTGACAATGAAGGCCTTAGCGATGAACGTTTGGAGCAAGAAGTAGCTGTGTTGGCGGTTAAGGCCGATATTTCAGAAGAAATAAACCGATTAAAAGCACATTTAAAGTCAGCCCGTGACATGCTGAAAAGCAAAAACCCTGTGGGCAGGCAGTATGACTTTTTAGCACAGGAATTAAACCGCGAGGTAAATACGCTTTGTTCCAAATCGTCAGATATTGAGCTGACAAAAATTGGTTTAGAGATGAAGGCGCAAGTCGATATGCTGCGTGAGCAAATACAAAATATTGAATAACAGAGTTAGATATTATGCAAAATGACCAGAAACAAACACCAAGACGTGGGGTAATGCTGATATTATCTTCACCATCAGGCGCAGGTAAAACAACACTTTCCAGACGGCTGTTAGACGAGGTTGAAGATATTTCGCTTTCAGTTTCAGCCACCACCAGACAGCCACGTAAAGGCGAGATTGAGGGCATTGATTATTTTTTTGTCGATGATGATCGCTTTCACCAAATGGTAACTTCTGGCGCATTTTTAGAGCATGCCAAGGTTTTTGGAAATTCATACGGCACCCCCGCAGGCCCTGTGCACCAAGAGCTAGAAGAGGGGCGTGATGTTTTGTTTGATATCGACTGGCAGGGCGCACAGCAAATGCAAAAGGTTGCCGCCGCCGACATTGTGCGGGTGTTTATTTTGCCGCCATCGTTAGAAGAGCTGCACTCACGCCTGAAAGGCCGTGGTCAGGATAGTGATGAGGTGGTTGAGGCGCGTATGCAAAAAGCATCATCAGAAATTTCCCATTGGGATGCATATGATTATGTTTTGGTGAATGACGATGTTGAAACATGTCTGGCGCAGTTAAAACATGTGCTTGAGGCTGAGCGTATGCGGTTGCCGCGGCGCATTAAAAGTGTTGGCGAATTGGCAAAGTCCATGATGGGTGATGAATAATTAAGCCACGGACAAAAATATCAAGGCGAGCATTTGTTGCAGGCACTGTTGCGGCCTCGTCGTTGCTTGCTAGTGGTTGCGGATTTGGGGAAAATGAAATGTTTGGTTTAATTGTTAAAATAACTTCTGTTGATGGTGAGCGTGATAACCTGATGTCTATTTTGCAAAATGGTACGGCAAATATGCCAGGAAATATCAGCTATACCATTGCCAAAGACCAAGAAAACCACAATGAGATTTGGATAACCGAGGTTTGGGACAGCCAAGCAAACCAAGAAGCCTCAATAGAGCTTGCATCAGTGCAAGATGCCATTGGCAAAGGCAGACCGTTAATTGCCGGCATGAGCAGGGTGGCAACAACCACACCGTTAGCACGCTAAAATCAGCTTGTTTTTATTAGGCTTTGTTTTTCTTGATATAGCATTGCTAGCTTAGCAATGGTTGGAACATCTAGCTGTTCAGGGCGCTCGGTTCCAGTTAGGCCAATTTCTTCTAAATCACTGGTCTGAAAACCTAGTGGTTTCAAACTAGCCCGCAGCATTTTACGGCGTTGACCAAATGCTTTTTCGGTAATTTTTTCTAAATATTCCATTTTTAAACCCGCCAAACACGGCTTGGTTGGAATAATTTGCACCACGCTGGATGTTACTTTTGGTGCAGGGGTAAAGGCTGATGGTGGAATGTCGAACAAAATTCTGGTTTTTGCCCGCCAGTTGGTCAAGACGCTTAAACGACCATAAGCCTTGCAATTTGGCTTGGCGATAATGCGTTCTGCCACCTCTTTTTGGAACATCAGCGTAAGACTGCCAAAAAATGGCGGCCAGTTGTCGCCACTAAGCCACTTAACCAACAGTGCTGTGCCCACATTGTAGGGCAGGTTGGCGCAAATATGAACTGGGCTATCTGTACCATCAAGCCCTGACATTATTTCAGCCATATCAATTGCCATAGCGTCGCCAATATGGGTGTTTATGCGGTTTGGATAGGCAGCGGATATTTCATCCAAAATTGGCTCGCAGCGCCTGTCTTTTTCAATGACGGTCAGGGTTTTCACCCCCTCCATCAACAATGCGCGGCTTAAACCACCGGGGCCGGGGCCAATTTCTAATACGTGGCTGTTTTTCAGGTCTGGCACTTGGCGGGCAATTTTACAGGTCAGGTTCAGGTCGAGTAAAAAGTTTTGCCCAAAGCTTTTTTTAGCGCTCAAGCCATGTTTGGATATTACCTCACGTAGGGGTGGCAAATTATCATCTAGTTTTTCACTCATGACTATTGCTCAATCTTTTTGCCATAATAATAGCCTGAATAAAGCTGTTGGGGTCTGCCATGTTCTGCCCCGCTATTTCATAAGCAGTGCCGTGGTCAGGGCTGGTTCTTAGCAAGCCATCAAGCCCAAGGGTTATGTTTACCCCGTTTCGCATGTCTAACGCTTTAAACGGTGCTAGAGCTTGGTCGTGATACATGGCAAGCACAGCGTCATATTTCATCCGCTCGCCCTCTGACAGCAAGCTATCAGCCGCATAAGGGCCAAATACACTGTGACCTTCGTCTTGCAATTGTTTTATGGCGGGAATTATGATGTTTTCTTCTTCGTCGCCCATGCTGCCATTTTCGCCCGCATGTGGGTTTAGGCCTGTTATGGCAATGCGCGGGTTTGAATATAGAAACCGTTCAGCCAGATCTTTAAGCATTATTTTTGCGGTTTTTACTATTAGCGTCTGAGTAATGCTTTTTGCCACATCTTTCAGGGGTATATGAATGGTCAGTGGCACAATGCTTAGCTTGTCGCTGTGCAACATCATTACGGCATCGCTTTCATCTTGTCCTGCAAGGTGGGCTAGAAAATCCGTATGCCCTTTGTGCTTAAAACCCGCCTTGTACAACGTGTGTTTGTTTATGGGGGCGGTAACTAACGCTGATGCTTCACCTAATTTTACGTATTTTGCGCCATTTTCTATTGCTTCTATGGTCATTTCAGCGCTGGATTTTGCAGAAATATCAATAACGGGCAGGGCGTTATTAAAATGCTCGCTGGCTTCAGATGGCTGTGAAATGCATTTTATGGAAAGTGATGGGTCAATTTTTTGCAGAATATCAGCACTACCAAGAATGAAAAATACAGGTAGGGCTAGCTCATTTCGTTTGAGCCAAGATTTCACAATAATTTCAGGGCCAATACCAGCTGGGTCACCTATGCTTATGGCAATTGGGCAATTGTTTGGTGTGCTAAAATTAGCTTTTGGTATCATTTATAATCCACAATTGAATCACGTCTTAAATCGCGCAGATAACGGCGCGCCATAAGTGCTAGACGCTCTTGCTCAAGCTGGCCAAAAACCTGATTAAATGTTGGTTCAACAATTTCGGGTGTTACCTTGTTGCAAACAATGAAAAAACGCACGCCATCATCAGACACAACTGGTTGTGATGGCTGACCAGTTTCAAGGTTTACAATAATTGGTTTTAAGCGCGGGTTTATTTGTCTTAGTGGAATGTTGGCAATTTGGCCAAATTCAGTAATTTCTAATTGCTCTGCAAAACCTTCTATTTGCTCACAGCTATTCATGCTTGGCATAAGAGCTTCGGCCTTTGTCAAAAATGCTTCTGCGCTTTCCTGTGTGGTTTCTTCTGTAAAAGGGTAAAACATATTATGAAGCTCTACTTCAACATCCATAGGGTCAACACTAAGAATGCGTCTGCGATCCAACAGATTTAAAATATGGTAGCCACTGCCAGCAAAAATAGGGATAGACGTGGCGCCAACGTCCATTTGACTAACAACATCTTTAATTTCTCTTGGTAGTTGGTCTTCACTAACCCAGCCCATGTCGCCGCCAGATGACGCTGATGATGTTTCAGAAAACTGCCGAGCCAACAGGTAAAACTGTGCCCCGCGACCCAACTGTTCATACAAGCGGTCGGCGGTTTGCATAACCTGATTGCGGCGGGTTGGGTTATCAACTATTAAATAAATTTCAGCAATTCTGTATTCGTATTTACCTTTGTTGGCAATAATACGGTCGATGCGTTCGTCAACCTCTTCATCGCTAATACTAACCTGACTGCCCAAACGACCATTTACAATTGCCTGCCATGCAAACTCGGCACGTAGTTGTGAAAACAGTGCTGCTTTGCTAGAGCCAGAATTAAACAAAAACAGTTCGAACTGCTCTGGTGTTTGCTGGAAGTTTACCGCAATGTTCCTAAAGGCATCTTCCAACTGGGCATCGTCAATTTCAACTTCATATTCTGCGGCTTCTTGTAACTGCAAGCGTTCATCGACCATTGAACGTAAAACCTGTTCGTTTAGGTCTTCTAGCTCATCATCGCTGGGTGGGCTGGGCGAGGCGGCAATAATAAGGCCAACACGTTGTTGCAGGTCATATCCTGATATAATTTCATCGTTAACCAAAGCCTCAATTCTTTGTAAAACTTCTTGTGCCTGTGCTGGTTTAACCATAGCCCCAGATAAATAAATTCCACTGGCAACAAATGTTAAAACCAGAGCAATAAGCCCTTTAAGTTGAAACGATGATTTTCTACAATTATTCATAAACTTATTATCTCATTAAATGGTTACTAACCCAAGTGTTTTAGGTTTATTCTGAACATGATCGAGTTACCTGGCAAAATATCTCTATCAGTTGTAAATGATTTTTTCCAAGCCAAACTAAATTCCAGACACTCGTCCCTATAGCGAAGACCGAGCTGATGTGCAATGGGCTCGTAGCCATTGGTCAGGTTTCTTATAACATCTCCGTAAACAGTCCAACTGTCTTTTACCTCGTAAGACGCCGCTACTCTAATTTCTTCACGGTCCTCTAGTCCAATAAAATCAGTCCCTCTGTTTAGTTTGTAGTAGCCCACAGACAACAGGTTGTCGCCCTTGCCAAACACGGCATCTACTTCGTTGCGTCTAAACGCGGCATCATCTTTATCAATACGGAAGCGATAAATAATACGCGCACTGTCATCTACGCTAGCTTCAATGCGACCAACAATATCGGAAAACTTACCTTCCAAGCCCGAACCAGCACCAAAAAAGCTTTCTTCGTTTGAAAGTCTGTAACTTTGGGCAACAAATACTTCTGAATTAAACCTGCCGCTATTTAACTGCCAGCGCACGCCGTAATTAATTCTGGTACCGCCTTCGTAGCGGTCAATGCCAGGAAAGCGATTGTCGGAATATATATTGCTGTCAGACAGCTCAAACGTGCGGCTGTCCTCCAAGGGAATGGCATCTGATGGGGTTTGTTGTGGTGCGCCAATAATATCAACTATGGGTTCTATAATTTGGCTATGGTCTTTGCCAACCTGAATAAACGGCCAGTTTAAGCGAAGCGATAATTGGGGTAAAAACCTGCCATCAGTTCCATTTATGCCTGCAAAGGCAGGGTCGTCTGCCAGTTCAGCTTCATTTACACTAT
>DAOWAS010000013.1 GCA_030634465.1 Alphaproteobacteria bacterium
CTCTCGCCTTAAGGACGAGTTGGAAAACCAATACCAAGGGGCAAAAAATGCGGGTAGGCCATTTTTACTGGAGGGTGGGTTGAAGTGGCAGCAAATTTCCATGACCCCGCAGGATATGGAATTTATAAATTCCAAACACGTCTCCGCCCGTGAAATTGCCTTGGCGTTTGGCGTGCCACCTATGTTGTTGGGTATCCCTGGGGATAATACATATGCCAATTATGCCGAAGCCAACCGCGCATTATGGCGCTTAACACTTTTACCATTGTTGGAAAAAACCATTGCCTCGCTAAACACATGGCTTTTACCACGTTTTGAAAACGACCTTCGGTTGGACTTTGACCGTGATGCTATTCCATCGCTTCAGTTCGAGCGGGCGGCATTGTGGCAGCGTTTGTCTGACGCGCCATTTTTAACTCTAAATGAAAAACGCGAAGCACTTGGCTATAGCCCCATTGAGGGCGGCAACAAGCTTTAAAATTTAGAAGTTTTCAACTCGCAAGTTTGCTCACTACCCCCTTGCCCCTCATGTGGGTGGGCTTGCTTGTTGTGACGAGGGTGTTGGCATTTCGAATGTCAGCACCCTCAATCATTTAAACCTTAGAAAGTTAATTTCATGAACAAAACTCTTATTGTGCCACCGAGCATTGAGCCTGTTAGCTTGGCTGAGGCAAAGCTACATTTGCGTGTTGACCACGGGGATGACGACACCCTTATTTCAAACCTAATAATATCATGCCGCCAGTTGGTTGAAAGCCATCTTAATATGGCGCTTATTGAGCAAACATGGCTATGGGCGTTTGACAGGTGGGAGGATGTCGCCAAGTTTAAAACCAGTGCAAATAATGTTGTTTTACCCTTCACCACCGGCGGCGGGCGTTATGTATCAGTACCCCGCGGTGTCATAAGCGCGGTAGTTAGCATTAACACTTATGATGAAAACGATACTGCAACCCCGTGGGATATACCCAATGTTATTATAGACCAAGGCGATGGTCGCATATGCCTTAGGTATGGCACTGTATGGCCTAAGCCCTCGCGCAGTTCACTGGGTGTTGAAATAATCTATAAAGCAGGGTTTGGCGCTAGCGCTGATGATGTTCCCGCACCCATTCGTCACGCAGTTTTAAACATGGTGGCCTATTATTATGACCTGCGCGGCAATGGTCTTAATTGCCCCATTACGGTTATTACGAACCCTGCGCTTACCATGTTAGCCCCCTTTAAAATGCGGAGGTTGTAGCACATGAAGAAATATAACCAGCAAAACACTTGCCACCGTGTCAGCCTTAAAAGCCTAACCACCACAATTGGTGACGGTGGGCGCAAAACTGAAAGCTACACACCCATTGCAACCATTTGGGCGGCAATAGAACCCGCCCACCACGCCCCACAGTTCCGTGGTGGCAAAACAGTTTTCCCCGTAAGCCATGAGATAACAACCAGATATTCGCAAAGCTATGAAGCGGCGAGGCAAATTATTTTTGGCACCAGAGTTTTTCAAGTGCGATCGAAAATAAACGTGGGTGAAAAAAAACAATATCTGGTTTTTCGCTGTGAAGAACTTTCAAACAATTAACAAGTTTAGGAAATGCTCATGACAGGATTTGCCATGGACGAATTGCAGGCGGCTGTGTTTGCGGCGTTGGACACTGACCCAGCACTATCATTGAAAATTAATGCGGTGTGGGACGAGGCTGATGCAGGTGCGCCGTACCCATATATTACCATGGGCGATGGTTCTGCCCACGACCTGTCTGGCAAAACCGAAAGCTTAAGCGAACATATGTTTGAAATTCACATATGGTCAGATGCATCAGGACGAATGGAAAGCAAAGAAATAATGACGGCGGTTCACTCATCGCTGCATTTAATGCCGCTTAATTTGGCGACCCAAAAACTTATATATATTCGTTTTATGGATGCCGAGGATAAGCGTGAGGTGGCCTCAAACAACATTCTTTACCACGGCATTATGCGTTTTAAAGCCATGATCGGCTCTATCTAAACACTAAAACAAACCCATTAATAATGAAAGGAGACAGCTTATGGCTGCTCAAAAAGGAAGTGATTTTCTATTAAAAATTGGTGATGGCGATAGCCAAGCCGAAGGCTTCACAACAGTTGGCGGTTTTCGTTCCAACAGTTTCAGTATCAATAACGAAACCATTGATATCACTAACAAAGACAGCTCAGGCGTGCGTGAGTTATTATCAGGTGGCGGCATTCAAAGTTTTTCTTTGTCTGGCTCTGGCGTATTTATGGACGATGCCGCTTTTGCTTTGGCTGAACAGGTAACGCGCAATAAAGAAAGCAGAAACTGGCAGGTAATTGTGCCGGGTTACGGAACGTACCAAGGGTTGTACCAAATTACATCATTAGAATTTGGCGGCGAGCATAATGGTGAAATGACATACTCTCTAGCCATGGAAAGTGCTGGCATTATAGCATTTGTGGCGCCATAAGGTTGGGGGATAGTTTTATGTTGAAGCAAAAAACACACTACAACCCGCATCGTGGTGAGGTGGTTTTAAATATGGATGGCGAGGACATTATTCTTGTCCCTTCATTTAACAACCTTGTTGCCACCGAACAGCAAACCAAACTTGGCCTGATAGAACTGGCAACCTTGATGCAAAGCAACAGCCTTCCGCTAGAAAAAATAGTGGAGGTTATATTGTGTGCATCTGAACCTGAAATATCTACGGAAGTGTTGCAAAAACAGATAGAGCAAAACGGAATTGCTAAGCCGTATGAGGCCGTAGCACGTTTTCTAGCTGGTGTTATTAGTGCAGGTGGTGCTGAGGGGGGAAAAACACCAAAGCCGGGAAAGTCCAAACCGAAAGTTGCGAAAAAAACTACCCCATAGAAATTTATGCTGAAGTTGCTTTGGGTGCTCTTAACTGGTCACCCAATAACTTTTGGCAGGCCACCCCGCATGAGGTTCGTTTGGGGTTAGAAGGGTGGAAAAAAACCAAGGGCATAACGTCAATTGACCACAGCTTAACAAAAGCAGATTTGCTTGGTTTGATGGAGCAATACCCAGATTAACTCCAAGGCTTGACGAGATATGAACCGTCGGGGCGTATGGTCACATTAAATTCAGCACTATTAGAGCAATAAATTTTTGTTTTTGTACCGTTCTCATCTTGACCGTAATCATGTGCGGTTATTGCGGCGGGGCAGTTAAAACCAGCATCATTTATGGTGGTGGCAACAGATATTTTCATGCTTGATGACATGCGAATTATGGAAAACTCTGCATCTTCTCCATCTTGAATAAAAATAAATATTAAAACCAAAGCTAAAATAACCAGAACTGCTCTCATAACGTATTTCCCTTCTATTCCTAATAACCATGAAAGAGCTCAAATGACAACAGAACAAACAAAGCTAGATTTTGACAGCTCCATCAAAGGGGCAAAAGAATTAAAATCAGCATTAGACCAAATAAAAAATGTTACCGATAACAAGCTATCCCCCGCTATGGATAATTTAGGTAACCGTATAACTAATGTTTTTTCCTCAGCCGCACGGGACGGTAAAATTACCGCAGATGAAATAAGCAAATCTTTCCTTAATATGGCGAAAGATATTCTGGAACAGCAAGTGTTCTCAAAGCTAGGGCCTTTTGGCAATATTTTAAGCGGTCTTTTAGGTGGTCTGGCAGGTGGCGGTGCCATTCAGCCAAACAAGCCAACTGTGGTGGGTGAACGTGGGCCAGAACTGTTTATTCCCCAGTCATCAGGGCGCATAGCTAACAATCATGACACGGGAAATATGTTTAAAGGTCAGCCAGTTGTGGTCAACCAAACCATAAACATAGAACCAACCACCCAGAAAGACCTGGTTGCCATGATACATGCCGCCAGACCCATGATGCAAGACGATGCCAAGCAAGCAGTGATGAATGCCCTGTCAGGCGTGCGTTACTAGCAACCCCCAAAAAAAGAGAATGTAATGACCTATGAACACCCCAACAAACGGGTGGTGAGTTTGGCTTTGCTTGCCCAAGCGGCAAATAGCGAGGGAACGGACACCATTACCATAAAAGCATTGGTGGAAGAGGCCAGTGAAGTAGGTGCCGCCAAGGCGCTAGCACGCTGTGGTTTGCACGATGAAAATGCCGGTGCGGACATTAGGGCATTACGAGATGTTTTAGGAGCATGGCGCGATGCCAGACGAGTGGCGTGGCGCAGTGCTGTGAAGTGGGTCATTACCATAATATTTGCATTGGTGTTGGCGGGTTTGGCTACAAAAATGAACTTTGATGTTTTTAACAAAACACACTGATTAAAAGACAAGGAAATGACCATGACTAAAAGTGCAACCCAGACAATGAACACATATTTCGAAGTAAAAGGTTTTGACGATGAAGGTGTGTTTGAAGGCTATGCCAGCGTTTTCAGAGAGGTAGACCAAGGTAAAGATGCCGTGGTGCCAGGTGCATTTGCCCGCTCAATAATTGAGCGCGGAGTAAAGGGGGTTAAGCTGTTGTGGCAACATGACCCTACCGAACCATTGGGCCATATATGTGAGCTTAAAGAAGATCAGCACGGGCTTTTTATAAAGGCACAATTAAACCTTGATGTCAGCCGTGCGCGCGAAGCTTTAAGCCTGATGAGGCAAGGTGCCTTAGATGGCCTTTCCATTGGTTACAAAACTATAAAATCAAAAAGAGATGAAAGAAAAGGAATTCGTCATCTTATAGACCTGGATCTTTGGGAGGTGTCTTTGGTGACATTTCCCATGCAATCTGAGGCACGCATAAGTGCCTTTAAAAGCGCACAAATTTCTACAATTCGCGACTATGAATCCTTCCTGCGGGACGCTGGTGGGTTTTCACGAAATGAAGCTAAAGCCTTGGCGGCTAATGGCTTCAAAGGGGTTTTGGTTGGGCGGGATGCTCAAAAAACAACAGTAAGCGAAAACTGTTGGGCCCACATTCTGGAAACCATCGAAGAGATGGAAAATCAACTTAAAAACTAAAGGAAGTTAAATGACTAAACAAAACACACAGGCCTCAGCTGTTGAGGTGAAGGCTGCTGTCGATCGTCTTGGCAGAGCTTTTGACGAATTTAAATCTACTAATGACGTTGCTGAAACAGAAGACCGTTTGCGCGGTCATGTTGACGTGGTTTTAAGTGAAAAAATGGACCGCATTAATGACGATATTTCTAAACTACAAAGTGGTTTGGAAAACATTCACATCAAGTCAGCTCGTCCAAATATGGCATCTGCTTCGGGCGATACTGTTGATGTTATGGAGCATAAAAAAGGTTTTTATGACCGTTATGTGCGCCAAGGTAACGATAACGAGCTTGCCAGTTTGGAAGCAAAAGCATTATCCACAAGTGTTGGTGCTGATGGCGGTTATGCTGTGCCGGAAGAGCTAGACGGTTCAATTGAAAAACTGTTGCGTGACATCTCGCCAATTCGCCGTATTTCAAACGTGGTGCAAATTGGTTCTGCCAACTATAAAAAGCTGGTAAATATTTCAGGCTCTACATCTGGTTGGGTTGGCGAAGGCGATGCCCGCACCGAAACCACAAGCCCACAATTTGCCGAGGTTGTGCCACCACTTGGTGAAATTTATGCCAACCCTGCGGCCACCCAAGCCATGCTTGATGATGGTTATTTTAATGTTGAAAGCTGGTTGGCTGATGAGCTTGTAAACGAGTTTGCTCAACAAGAAGGTGCGGCGTTTATTAATGGCGATGGCATCAATAAACCAAAGGGTTTCTTAACCTCAACAACAGCAGCAAGCAAGGACGATGCTCGTGCTTTTGGTACACTGCAACACTTGGCAACAGGTGTTTCTGGTGACTTTGCTGCAAGTGACCCTGCTGATATTTTGGTGGACCTTATTTACAGCCTGCGCCCTGTTTATAGAGCGGGTGCCGTGTTTGTTATGAACACAAATATGGTTGCTGAAATTCGCAAGTTTAAAGATGCTGATGGAAACTATTTGTGGCGTCCAAGCTTGGCTGAAGGAAGCCCTGCGACATTGTTGGGCTATTCAGTTGTTGAGGCAGAAGATATGCCTGATAAAGATGCGGGTTCGCTTTCAATTGCATTTGGTAACTTTAACCGTGGTTATACCATTACAGAACGTATGGGCACACGAGTTTTGCGTGACCCGTTCTCAAACAAACCATTTGTGCATTTTTATACAACCAAACGCACAGGTGGCGGTGTTATTAACTCAGAAGCCATTAAGCTTCTGAAATTTTCAGTAAGCTAAACCACTGGTTTGGTACATTTTTATGGGTGGGGAGCTTTCCCCACCCATTTTTATTTTGCAATAACAAGGCTGGCAAATGTCAATTTCATATCCACGTACATTACCTTCTGTTCCCATTAAATCCTCGCGTTTTGGTTTGAACATTAATCAGGCGGTTTTTGAATCTAGCCTTTCTAGAAAGGTTACAATACAAAGCCACGCCGCAGGGTTAACCGACCGTTGGGAGGGGGTGTTCTCAACAGCAGAACTAGACCCTGCCCAAGTGGCAGAGCTTTCCGCATGGCTAGTTTCATTAAAGGGGCGAGAGAAAAACTTCTATGCCTACGACCCAGACAGAAGAACCCCAAGAGGAAGTGCGGTAAGCCAAACATCTGCTCCTTTGACAAAAGGGGGCTGGCAAATTGGTAATACCATGCTTAGCGATGGTTGGTCGCCTTCACAAGTTGGGCTGTTAATGCCTGGGGACTATATTCAAATAGGCTCTAACTTTCATATGATTATGGAGCCTGTAAACAGTGATGCATCAGGCCAAGCAACCCTTAGCTTTGAACCAGTAATAAAAACATCACCCACAGATAATGCAGCTATTGTTTTTGAAAACCCTGTGCTTGTTGCGCGGCTTGGCGCTGTGGTTGAGGGTTGGGAAACGGGGGCAAATAAAACTGGCACCATTAGTTTTTCGTGGGAGGAGGTAATATGACCAGAAAAATTACCCCTGCCATAAGTACGGCATTGGAAGCAAACCATGTAAATTTGGCATTTTTGCTGGAACTGGGTTTGGATGGCGGCTCGGTTTATTTGTGGTCTGGCGAGGGGGACTTGAACTGGGATGCAAAAATTTGGAAAGGCGTTGGTGCTTTAGGTTCAATATCTGCCATTACAGAAGAGGCAGGTCTGTCAGATGTGCGTATTAAAGCCCACTTATCCCATGTTCCTATAGAAAACATGCCAGATTTTGTTGAAGAATTTACCCTAAACAATCCTGTGGGTCGTCCGTTTCAAATTCATCTTGTGTTTTTCAACGATGATACCAGCGTTAATGACGTGTTGCCATTAACAGCAGGGTTTATTGACGGTTTGAATATTTTTGAAAAGGGCGAAACCTCTGTTGAGAACATTGGTGGTATTGAACTTACTCTGGCTTCAGAAACGGCATTGCTGGCCCTAACAAGAGTTTTTCGTTTTACCGATCAACACCAACGCTCACTATTCCCCGGCGATAAGGGTTTGGAATTTGTTACCGATACTAGTCTAAGCGAGATTAGGTGGGGGCAGGCTGATGCTCAAAAAATAGCATCTAGCCCAGGCGGTGGTTATGACAAAGGTAACGTTCAACTGAGATAGGAGAATTTGCTAATGATGAAAAGAAATGAAAACTGGCAACAAGCATTAAATGAAACCGTTGAGGCCGCTAGAGAGCGGCCTTTTTCTTGGGGGAAGCATGATTGTTGTTTGTTTGCCGCAAATTGCGTTGAGGCCATGACAGGTATTGATCCAATGGCAGACATGCGCGGTAAATATGAAAATGAAGAAGGGGCAAGAGAGGTTTTAAAAACACTTGGTGGCAAAACACTTTACCGCACCATGCAGAAAATTTTTGGACAGGCTATTGCCCCTGCCTTGGCACATCGGGGCGATGTTGTTTACAGGCGTGATGCAACTTTTCCCTCTGTTGGTATTTGTCTGGGGGATATTTCAGTGTTCGTGGGGGGGTGCGAAACACTGAACAGCAATACCTATGTTGATGGTCTTGTTTCAGTGGAAACTATTTCATGCCTTAAGGCATTTCGGGTGTAATTATGGGAAAAACGATAGGAAAAGTATTAAAGGTTGTTGGTGCTGTAGCCCTGACAGTTGCAACATTTAACCCCGGTTTTTTAGCAATGGCAGGAATTTCAGCCAGCGCTATTGGTATTGCAGGTGCCGTATCAGCGGTGGCGGGTGGGTTTTTAGACCCACCAAGCTTAGGTGCGCCCATGGTCGAACAAGGGCGTATATTAACATTACGAACAGATAGCACAGCCCCGCGGCGTATTTTATATGGAATGGCGGCCACGGGCGGCACTCTTTTATACCGCGAGGCTACGGGTGGTGATAATAAAAACCTGCATCTTGTTATTGCCCTAGCTGGTCACAAATCCACCAGTTTAGATGGTTTTAAATTTGGTGATGAGGTCGTTAACTTTAATAGTTCTGGTGCCGCCATTGGTAAATATTCAGGGTTTATGAACCTTAAGTTCCATAATGGAGCTGACACCCAAGCCGCAGATGCCAGTTTGGTTAGTTCAAGCAGTAAATGGACCGCCAACCATAAGCTATCAGGGGTTTCATACGCATATATTAAATTGGTATGGGATCATGAGATGTTTCCGCAGGGGTTAGAAAACACACTTTTCACCCTAAAGGGGCGCAAGCTATACGACCCAAGACAAGACCCAAGCAATGGTGGCTCACCACTTGGCACCCATAATATAAATGATGAAAACACTTGGGATTGGTCAGACAATCCAGTGTTGGCAATGATAGATTATTTAATGGGTATCAAGGTTGGTGGCAAACTGGTTGCTGGCATGGGTGTCTCCTCTAGCAGAATTGACTGGGCCAATATAATTGGCGAGGCAAATATATGTGATGAAAGGGTGGCTCTTAGAGGCGGTGGCGATGAGCCCAGATATACCGCAAATGGTTGGATTGACCCGAACCAAAGCCACAGGGATAATTTAAATGCGCTTTCGTCTTCATGTGGTGGCTCATTGGTTTTTCAAAGTGGTAAGTGGCGCTGTTATGTTGCTACACAGCGCGCGGCAGTTAAGGCGCGTAGTGCTGATGACGTTATTGGTCCACTGTCATTGCAGGCTAAAAAAAGCTCAAGTGCTAAGGTAAATTCGGTTCGGGGTATATTTTCAGACCCCAGTTCAGATTATGAATTGAAAGATTATCCACCGTTGCAAAATCAGAGCTTTGTGCTGGAGGATGGCGGGAATGAGCTGTGGAAGGATGTGAACTTGCCTTTCACCAAGTCAGTATTTACGGCGCAAAGGTTGGCTAAGATAGCCCTAGGCAGAGCCAGAATGGAAAAAATTGTTAGGGCTAGTTTTAGTTTAGCTGCCATTCAAGACCAGGCAATGGATACTATCTCATTCTCTCACGACAGGTTTAATTTAAACAACCAGAACATGGTATGTGCCGACTGGCGCTTAGCTGTTTCACAAACAAAATCGGGTAGTGAGGGTTTGGTTGTTGAGTGTACCTTGGTTGAGGATAGTGCTGAAATTTACTCTTGGGCAAGTTCGCTTGATGAAGAGGTGGTTTCCCAAGCAGAAAAGATAATCACCCCAAACAGGCGGTATTTGGATCATGGTAAAATTCCGGGGGAAATAAAATATATTTCACAAGTGTCGGGCAATGTATTTTCCGACAAGTTCATAAGTTTTGCTGATAATACGGTTGGTTTTGGTACCGCCAGCAAGCCCGATATGAACGCCACCGTTGGTGCAATATGGAAGCAAAACATAGTAGGAGAGCCAAGGTCCTTGGTTGAGCTAAATGCAGTAGAAGGCGGTAAGCTGTCAGGTGTTGAGGATGGTGCAGAACAAACCACAGGCAAAAGCCTTAGTGTTTTAATTAACAGGAACGCAAATTATATAGAAAATACCGCACTAAAGCGTTGGTCAACACCGCGCCGTGAGTTGGGTGTGGGAAGTTCTGTTGCAAGCAATCCTTTATCAGGTTCTGACACTGGAACTGATGCAATTATTAACATAGCCGCCCACACGGTGTATTTAGGTGATGGTGCGGGCATAAGCTTTAACTCAGGCTCAATAACAGGGAAAGCTTACTCTACTGGTTATTATATCTACGCTTCTATCGCTACACTGGAAAGCGGTTCACAAACTGTAACTTACCAATCAACAACAACAAAAGAGACCATTACCAAAAACGACGATTATTATTATGTGGGGGTTGTTACGACCCCCATAGCATCAGGCTCGTCCACAGATGGTGATGGTGGAGGAGGAGGCTGGTTGCCATGATGATGAAAACACTTAAAACAAAAGCAAAGCGTGAGGTGGGCGTAACCCTAGTTGAGGAGGTTGCTGAAGGTTTGGTTTATGACCTTGCCTGCGGCGACCATACCCACAGAGTAACAGTTGGGCTAGATGGGGAAAACCCGCTGGCATCATTACAGCACTGCGCTGATGAACACGCAGAAGCCGTTATCAAGCGAGAAGCAAATAAGAAAACATTGGTGGACGCTGGTTTGCCCACCGTCACCACTAAAGCAAAAGGAGGTAAATAATTATGGGTGCTTATGTCCAAAAACTACTTTTAACCGACCCTAGTAACTATACCAATCTTCAGGTTGGGGGTGGTTATATCAATGACAATTTTGCAGCCCTATTTGGTGCAATGTCCATTGATAGCACTAGTTATGATGTCACCCTTACAAGTGCTTTAACACTTAATGATGGCAAACTTCATGCTAAAAACTCCACCTCTAATGACAGGGCATTAGAGGTTGAGGCGACAAATGTTTCATTTATAGGGGTGGTACAATATATAAATGGTCATAGAGCCGCCTCTTCTGGCTATGCTTTAGCAAGGTGGTACACTAGTAACTATGCTGACCTAAAATTTTCGTTTTCATCGCTTGGCACGGGTTTGTGTGATGGTGCATGGACAGGCGGCGGTGCTGACCGTGGCGAAGCTTTACGTTGGTATGATGACAACTCTAATAATGAGGATAGAATGGGTATGTCCGTTGTGTTCTTTAACGGGCGCATATACCCAGCCGACCACGCAGACGTTGTCGCCCTTGAACCCACTGGCATTATATCAGCCACCGCCGACAGCATAGGTAATGCAAGTGGTTTGAGATGGCATGGTAAATATGTGATTGATGATTTTGGCCGTAAAGAGTTTGAGCTTTATAGCCAAATTGAATGGGTTGAGGTGGTTGAGAATGGCGAAGATATTAACCACAGTTACCAACTGGATAAGATTCCAGTTGGTTTAATCGCCCCGACAGATTCCATTACAACAAGTGTGGATGAAAATGGCGATCAGCTTATGCGCCAGAAATTAAACCCTTCGTATGACCCCATCCTTACATATGTGCCACGCTTAGAACGCTCTGAGTGGGATGTTATGGGCATGACAGGGTTAGTGCGTATGCTGAAAGGTCAGCGCACCGCACCAAATTGGCGCAAGGGCGATGACATCTCAGCTACAGTTGAAGAATGGTTGGTTAAATAATTCTCACCTGTTTATGAAGTTTTTTTCTTTTTAACAGTTTTCTTTGCTGGTTTTTTCGCAGGTTTTTTAGCGGTTGGCTTTTTCTTGGTTGTTTTTTTAGTAGCTTTTTTAGCCTTTGGCTTTTCATCTGCATTATCATTAGAGCCAGCGTCACCTTCTTTTTTATAATGGTCAGGGAACATGGTTTGATGAACCTGGGTAACCCTTGTATAAATGTCAGCAACAGCGTTTGAAATAGCCTGCATGTTGTACCCATCACCTCGGAAGTAGAGAATAGAGGTTTTTGGGTCGTAAAGCCGGTAAATATTTTGTTCTGTAAATGAATTGGGGTCAAGCAGACTAATCTCACCCAAATGATCAAAAATAACATTGCCACCTTTCGTGTCTGAAATCCATTTTTCTAATTTTTCATCACCTTTGTCCCAAAGTGCTCTAACCCTGCTATTATTTAGAGGGTGGCTTTCCTTCAGTCCTAAAACTTTTCTTATCTCTTCGCCCCTTTTTCTGGAGCGTGAGCTGGAGGGCCATATAATGCATGCTAACTGGCTTACCGCCAGTAGAGTTGATTGCGCCGCAAAAAACACACCAGTAGAAGCTTTTTGTTCAAAAGACTGGTTGAAAACATTAAAAGCCCCTTCTGTGTACAAGCATTGATTTTTTATCTCATGGACAAAAATTGCCATTGTTGCGTTATCCATTTTTTAGCTCCTGATAGTTTAAATTTTTAATTTGTTGAATTACTTGAAACGGTTGAAAATTAATAGCCAGTTTTCCACTCGCCTTTTGTTTGACCCAGCCAGGCCTTCCCCTATAACCGACCTAGAATATATGGCTAGGCTTGATGTTCCGCCTTCATTTTGAATTATACGGATAGTAATTATGTCAGGAAAAGTGCTGTTTGGTACATTTTCGGTGAAATCAAACTGCTGAATGTTCAGGTCAATGTTCTTTAATGTGATGTTTGGCCTGTTGTCGACAAATGAAAGTAAACGGGCGCGCATTTCTGTGGCAGATGCATTATATCTTGCACTTACCATGTTGGCAGAACCTTCAGGACACAAATATTCAGGGCAGATTATATAATAATCTTGGTTTGGGTCAGCTTCTAGTGTTTCAAAAGAAACAACAGGAAACTCCGTTTTGCCAATAAACTTGCTTATAATGCCTGATGTGGAAGGCAGTAAGGCCAAGCCACCGATCATTACTGTTAGAAAGCTCAGCCCTATCACCAGATAGACAATTTTATCTACCTGATAAGATTTTTTTTCAGTTCTCTTTTTCACAATATCACCGCTGTTTAAGGACGCTTTATCCTAAGATTTGTCCTAATTGCATAGCGATACCCATATCGCCTTCAATCTTCAATTTCCCCGTCATAAAAGCCATCTGAGCATTAAGGTTGCCTGCGACAATCTCTTTAAAGTCGTCCATGGTAACAACTACTGTGCAATCAGCGTCAATATCATCATTGCTTACAACTGGCGGAGATGCTTTGGTGTCTAGGCTAATAATGCCATCATCACCAAAATCAAACTTAACAGTTGTGGCAAGGCTTACGCCGCCACTAACTTTTTCTTCCATGCCTTTTGTTAATTCAGCTAGATCCATAATCTTATCCTTTGTTGTGCATCCCAATATTCAATGAAAAACTAGCATGGTGTTGCTAGGTATCGCTAGAGTTTTCTGTATTTGCTATGAGATTATTTGAAAATAGCATTGTTCTATTAGAATGATGCTTGCATTAAAGAACATATTTATTTGCTTCCTTGTGTAAAAGACTTAACCTTGCCTTTATTATTATCTATCATCATGTGTGCTGATAAGTGCAGGGGCTTACTTTAATTAAAGAATTGGGAATATGTTTAACATTAAAAATGGTTTGGCTTTAGGCGTAATTGTAATTGTTGCTATTATAGCTCAGGCATTAATGGGAAATGCTGAAGTGTTAGCTGTATATGGGCAGTATGCTGTTGGCGTTTCTGTATTTTTTCTTCTTATTATAATTTTTACTATTTATAAAATAGTTGTTCTGAAAAAACACACAGAAGAGCAGTTCGCTGACCTTAACCACCGTTTACGTGTTATGGCGCAATTGGTTGAAGGGCACCACGATGTAATTTCCAAGGTTAGGCACCGTACCGATGAGGGCGATAGCCAGCGAGCTGACCTAGTTGGCGAAATGAAAATTCTCCAGACCCTTCTTTTGCAGATAGCAACGGCAAAGAACAAGGTTAGCTCAGAGCAAGAAGCTCCTGTTGAAGAAACCAAGGTCATTGAAAATGTGTCTGATAGCCCTAGCGAACCCCAGACCGAGCAGTTAACAGATACAGCAATTACTGAAATTATGGAAAACGCCCTTAAAGAAAACAGGGTAGATTTATACTTGCAGCCAATTGTTAACCTGCCATCGCGACAACATGTGCATTACGAATGTTTCACCCGAGTTCGGGATGAGCACGGCAAAACCATTTTTGCCAAAGATTATATGCCATTTGCTGAAAAAACTGGTGCTACCAGCACTTTGGATAATTTATTACTATTCAGGGTAACTCAAATTGTAAGAAAACTTGCCCACAGACGACCACAAGTGAAGTTTTTTTGTAACATGTCATCTTCATCATTAAACGATGAAGAGTTTTTCCCTCAGTTCGCAGATTTTCTTTTAAGTAATGAACTGTTGTCAGAACGCTTGATATTTGAGTTTGCCCAAGAAGATGTGGTGAACATGTCAGCTCAATTAGAGCGCAACCTGCTGGCTTTGGGGCAAAAGGGATATCGATACTCTATGGATAAAGTAAGCGATGTAAGCTTTGATATCGGGGCGCTTGCTCAAAAATACTTTAGATATGTGAAGGTTGATGGCAGTGTTTTCTTGAAGGGTGATAGCATACTTCACCCTGAGGATTTGAAAGAAGCTTTGGATAGGCAAGAAATTATTCTTATTGCTTCAAAAATTGAAGATGAAAAAACCGTTGTTAATATTCTCGATTGTAATGTTGATTATGGTCAGGGTTTTCTGTTTGGAGAGCCCAAGCTTAGCGCTTTAGCTATGGATGACGACGAATAACCCTATAAACTAATCAAACAACGCATCAATTGCCGCTTGGTCAATGCCTTCTTCCTCATCATCTTCAACCTTTGGAGCTGGAGGTGCTGATTTAGGCTTTTCTGCTGCCTTTGCAGGTGCTGGCGCTGGTGCCGCTTTTTCTTTAGGTTTTTCTTCTTTAGGTTTTTCTGCGGCTGGCTTCGTAGCAGGTGCTGGCTTAGCCGCAGGTGTTTCTGCCGCGGGTGCTGGAGCGGCATCAAACCCACCGTCATTTAACAATGCATCAACCGCATCTTGCTCAATACCCTCACCCTCTAAAGATGGGCCCCGTGCCAATGGGTCGTGTTTTTCTTTAACTGGTTTATTTCCTTGTGCAGCGAGAATGTCACCAGATGTCACGCCCATTAAATCACCAAGTTCGGCTATTCTTTGCTCAATATGATTGAAGGTTTCAACAACCTTGCTTATGCGTTGACCTGTAATATCCTGAAACGAGCATGCTTCAAATATTTCCATTGAGGCAGCTTCAATTTCGGCACGTTTAGATTCTAAATCATCTCCGCCAAGAGCATCCATAACCACTTCAGCAGCATTCATTATGCTATCAGTTGCTTCTTCTGTGGCTTTTACAATGGCATCAAGCTCTTTGCCTGCTCTTGGAATGTGGCTATCACCATCATCACTGGGTGATAATGCGGCAATTTCTTCTCTTGCACCCTTAATATAGTCAGTTAATGATCTGCATTCGTTATAGATTGATGCGTCAACTGACGAGAAGTAAGACACCATTGTGCTGACAAGAACCTCGGTTACGGACGCAATATCCGTAAGGGAGAACTCTTGTTCTTTGTTACTTCTTAGGTGGTCAACTAACCTGCTTATTTCCTCAGGTAGTTTGTTACTTTCCATTAGAAGTCCCCGATAACTGCGGCCATTTTACCTTTAAGCGTTGCTGCATTAAACGGTTTAACAATATAATTGTTAACACCGGCTTTTTTGGCAGCAATAACATTATCTGTTTTTGATTCTGCGGTAACCATAATGAATGGAATGTGTTTTAGTTGCTCGTCAGCACGAACTTCTTTTAACAACTCATAACCAGTCATAGGCTCCATGTTCCAATCAGAAATGATAAGATCATATTTTTTTGCACGAAGCTTTTGCAATGCGGCAGAGCCATCTGCGGCCTCATCAACATTGTGAAAGCCAAGTTGTTTTAATAGATTTCGGATGATTCTTAACATTGTTTTGTAGTCATCAATGATTAGAACTTCCATGGACATGTTTACAGCCATAACGATACCTTTTGTCTTGTTTTATTAAATCTATTCTATGGTTCTATTTGTTTTTATTCGTAACTCACAATTTCATTGTTTCATTACATGCGCCACACTAAAGCTTGTCACATGAAAAAAGAGTTAATGTTAACTATAAATAATAGAATAGAATAATATCAATCATTATAAATACGCAAGTTGAATGTTCTATCTGAGATTGCTAGTTTGTCCTAGAAAAAATTGAGCTTGGTATAAAGGGTATTTTTATCGTCATGAAAACACGTAGTTCGTTGATATCATCAATAGAAGGGCAAGAAGCCTGTGTCATTGCCTTAGGCAATTTTGATGGCTTTCACAGGGGGCATCAGGTTGTCATAGGTGAAGCAGGCAGAATAGCTAAAGAATTAGCATTGAAACTTGCTGTTTTTACCACTGAGCCGCACCCAAGAAGCTATTTTTTGCCAGATCAGGAAAATTATCGTTTAACGCCGCTCGAGACCCGTTGCCATCTTCTGGAAACTTTTGGTGTTGATATCCACTATGTTTTGAACTTTGACGATTCGCTAGCAGCAACAGATGCCAACACATTTGTTTCAGATGTTTTGCTTAAATCCATGGGTGCTAAGCACATTGTTGTTGGCTATGACTATCATTTTGGTAAAGGCCGCGAAGGTAATGTGGAGTTGCTAAAAACACTTTC
Source organism: Alphaproteobacteria bacterium (assembly GCA_030634465.1). GTDB lineage: Bacteria > Pseudomonadota > Alphaproteobacteria > Sphingomonadales > SMXR01 > DAOWAS01. The sequence goes on from DAOWAS010000013.1 coordinate 16,524, forward strand.
AAAAAAACTGGGTTTTGAGCTAACCGTAATTAACCCTGTAGCTGTCGGGGTTGAGGGTGCAGCGGGTGAAATATATTCGTCTAGCTTGGTTCGGGATGTGCTTAAAAAAGGTGAAGCCAGACGTGCCGCAGGTTTGTTGGGGCATTGGTGGAGCATAAATGGCGTTGTAGTACACGGCGAAAAACGGGGACGAGAATTGGGCTACCCCACAGCTAATGTAAACTTTGGCCAATCGATCATTCCGCTACATGGCATTTACGCTGTGCGCCTAACCATTGAAGGGCGGGACAAGCAATATGAAGGTGTGGCAAACATTGGCGACAGACCCACATTTGATGTGGAAGGCGAGCTTTTAGAGGTTTATATATTTGACTTTGACGAGGAAATTTACGGTTTGGCAATTGAGGTTGATGTGGTTGGCTTCATTCGCATAGAAGAAAAATTTGACAGTATCGAAGCTTTGGTAATCCAAATTGAAGATGACTGCGTTGTTGCCAAGCAAATTTTGGCAGACCCTGAAAATGACAAGAACCATTTGAAGGCACCGAGTTTGGAAAGTTACCTGAAAATGCACCCCAAACCACATGATAAAATTTGATGGTGCTATAGATAAAGTACAAGAGATGTAAATAATCTCGACATATACGAGGCTGACTGCTAGAAGCTCTGCCACAAAGCACCCAAATAGCGGGTCTAAAATAATTGAGACAAAAAACATGGCAAAAGACTATAAATCAACACTATTCCTGCCCACCACAGATTTTCCTATGAAAGGTAATTTGCCAAATCGCGAACCTGCGCTTTTGGAACGTTGGCAAGAACTGGATCTGTATAAAAAACAACGTGAAGATGCCAAGGGTCGTGAGAAGTTTATTTTGCATGATGGCCCGCCATACGCAAATGGCGATATTCACACTGGCCATGCCATGAATAAAATTTTGAAGGACGTTATTATACGTTCCCAGCAAATGCTTGGTAAGGACGCGCCATACGTTCCCGGTTGGGATTGTCATGGTCTGCCTATTGAGTGGAAAATTGAAGAAAAATACCGCAAGGCTGGCAAAAACAAAGACGAAGTGCCTGTTGATGAATTTCGCCGTGAATGTCGTGAGTTCGCAGGCAAGTGGATTGATGTTCAGCGCGAGCAGTTTAAGCGTTTGGGCATAATTGGCGATTGGGATAACCCATACACCACAATGGCATTTGAAGCTGAGGCACAAATTGTGCGTGAGCTTTTAAAGTTTGCCAAAGATGGCAGTCTATATTTGGGCTCAAAACCTGTTATGTGGTCACCAGTTGAGCGCACCGCCTTGGCTGAGGCTGAGGTTGAGTATCACGACAAAAAATCCACAACCATTGATGTTGGTTTTAATGTTGTTGCCTCAGGCATGGATGCATTGGTAGGCTCGAAAATTGTTATCTGGACAACCACCGCATGGACCATTCCTGCCAACCGCGCCATTTCATATGGGCCAATGTTGGAATATTCACACATTAGTGTAACTGCAGTTTCAGACGAAGCTTTAATCAAAACGGGTGCAAAATTTGTTGTGGCTACTGACCTGCTGGCAAGTTTTGTCGAGCGCACAGGTATAACTGGTCATGATGTTTTGTCAGTGTTTAAGGGCGATGCTTTAAAAGGAACGCTTTGTCAGCATCCGTGGCATGGCAAGGGTTATGACTTTGACGTGCCGTTAATTGATGGCGAGCATGTAACAGTAGAGCAGGGCACAGGATTTGTGCACACCGCTCCTGGTCACGGTATGGAAGATTATATTGCGGGCTTAGCCCACGGTATTGAAGTGCCACAAACAGTTGGGCCTGATGGTTTGTATTTCGACCATGTTCCATTGTTGGCTGGTCATCATGTGTTTAAGGCCGACGTGCCAGTTTGCGAATTATTAGCTGAAAGCGGCGCTTTGATAAGCCAAGGGTCACTGATGCATAGCTATCCGCATTCTTGGCGTTCAAAAGCCCCGCTTATTTTCCGCAATACACCACAATGGTTTATTTCAATGACCACCACAGGTTTGCGGGATAAAGCCTTGGCTGAAATTGAAAAAGTTAACTGGTACCCACCGCAAAGCAAAAACCGTATTCGCACAATGGTTGCAGGGCGCCCCGACTGGGTTGTTTCACGCCAGCGCGCATGGGGTGTTCCCATTACTGTTTTTGTAAACAAAGAAACAGGCGAAGTGCTAAACGACGATGCGGTTAACGAACGCATTGCCGCCGCAGTTGAAGAAACTGGTGCGGACGCATGGTTCCAAAAAGACCCACAAGATTTCTTGGGTGATAGCTATTCAGCCGATGATTACGACCAAGTAAAAGACATTTTAGATGTTTGGTTTGATAGTGGTTGCTCCCATGCTTTTGTTGTTGAGGCACGTGATGCCTTGGGGCAAAAAGCTGATCTTTATTTGGAAGGCTCAGACCAACATCGTGGCTGGTTCCAGTCTAGCTTGTTAGAAAGCTGTGGCACACGCGGCGAAGCGCCATATAAAGCTGTTTTGACCCACGGGTTTTTGCAAGATGCAAGTGGTCATAAAATGTCAAAATCCACTGGCAATGTTGCCCCGCCTGAGAAAATTATCAAACAATATGGTGCTGATATTTTACGTCTTTGGGTGGTTTCCACTGACTATCAGGACGATGTGCGTTTTGGTGATCAAATTCTTAGCGGTCAGGTTGATGCCTACCGTAAAATGCGAAACACATTACGCTTCTTGCTTGGCAACTTGGCTAATTTTGACGATGTCGAGAAGCTAGAGATGAATGAAATGCCAGAGTTAGAGCGTTTCATTTTGCACAGGCTTCATACCTTGGACAAACTTATTTGTGAAAAAGCAAATGAGTATGACTTTAATCCTATTTATCAGGCTATCTATAATTTCTGTATTGTGGATCTAAGCAGTTTCTATTTCGACATCAGAAAAGACAGCCTTTATTGCGATGCCAAAAACAGTATTCGTCGCCGTGCCGCTAGAACTGTGTTGGATCATTTGTTCCACTATCTAACCCGTTGGTTGGCACCAATGTTGTCATTCACTGCTGAGGAGGTTTGGCAAAACCGCTTCCCAGATGAAAATGACAGCATTCACTTAAAGCAGTTTCTTCATGCGCCAAATAATTGGCAGGACGATGCCTTGGCTGAAAAGTGGGAGAAGGTGCGTAATGTTCGCCGTGTGGTAACTGGTGCGTTAGAGTTGGAGCGTCGTGAAAAACGCATTGGTTCAAGCTTACAGGCACGCCCGATAGTTTATATTTCTGATGCCGATTTGAAAGCCGCTGTTGATGGTTTGGATTTAGCTGAGATCTCTATTACCTCAGACATTGAAATATCTTCAGACAAAGGTGCTGATGACGCATTCACACTTGATGATGTTGCGGGTATTTCGGTGGTTCATCAAAACGCTGAAGGTGGGAAGTGTTCACGTTGTTGGATGATTTTACCCGAAGTTGCTGATGATGAAGATGCCCTTTGTAAGCGCTGTGATGACGCAGTTGAAAATTCAGAGTTTAAGCCCCAATGACAAAAACACTAAAACAAGCATTAGGCCTGTCCTTAGTGATTTTTATTTTAGATCGCCTGAGCAAATATTGGGTGTTAAATATTATAGACCTGCCCACTGTGGGTCGTATTGATATTTTGCCATTTTTTAGCCTGACCATGGTTTGGAACAAGGGTATTTCCTTGGGGTTGTTTCAGGCGGATGACGATGTGGGCAGATATTTTCTTATTGGTCTAACTGCGGTTATTACGGTGGTTTTGCTGGTTTGGCTATGGAAGGAAACCAAGCTGTTGGTGGCTTTTGCCCTTGCTATGGTCATTGGTGGTGCCCTTGGAAACATCTGGGACAGGGTGCATTACGGCGCTGTTGCAGATTTTTTACATTTTCATGTTTCCAACTATAGTTTTTATGTGTTTAATGTGGCTGACAGTGCCATATCATTAGGTGTTGTTCTTATGTTGTGGGACGCCTTGCTCTCGCCACAAAAATCGACTAAATAATAGCGCAGTGGAGTTATAAAAAACATGGGTGAAAAGACAGTGTATTCAAAAGCTAAAGTTCTAAGTGTTATTCTTGTTACCAGTTTAGGTTTAGGCGCATGTGGTACAATGCAAGACCTGTCTGGTATGAACAAAAGAACGCCTGATGAGTTCCGTGTTTTAAGCAAGGCACCTTTGGTTATGCCACCAGATTATAACTTGCGCCCACCACGCGCGGGTGAGCCAGCACCACAACAATTAACACCATCTGCTCAGGCTATTAATGCCCTGTTCCCAGGTCATACAACTTTGCCACCAGCCGCTTCTGCGGGTGAAAATGCATTGATCAAGACGATTGGTTCAGCCGCAGTTTCTGCAAACATTCGCTCGCTAGTTTCTGGTGACGATACTATTGTTGTTGAAAAAGGTGCGTTGTTGCGTGACGTTTTAACCTCTGGCGAGGTTGAGCAGTCATCAGATGGCTCTCACATTTCCAGAAGCACACCAAATAACTAACAAATTCGTTGCTTTCGCATCTTTGCTCACACCCTAAGCTCTGCTAAGCTTGGTCGTGTCTATTAAGCTTGGGGTAATTTGGTGACCATTAAAAGATTATCAGAAGAAACTATTAACCGCATTGCCGCGGGCGAGGTAATTGAACGCCCTGCCAGCGTGGTTAAAGAGTTAGTTGAAAATGCCATTGATGCTGGCTCCACACGAATTGAGGTTACCTTAAAGGGTGGCGGCCGTGATTTAATTTTAGTTGTAGATGATGGTTGCGGTATGTCGGCGGACGATCTGGCACTGGCGGTAGAGCGCCACGCCACTTCAAAATTATCAGAAGACGATTTGGAGAACATCAGCACCCTTGGCTTTAGGGGTGAGGCCTTGCCATCTATCGCTGCGGTGTCACGGTTTGAAATAACCTCACGAGCAAAAGACGGCGAAGCCCATAAAATTTCATTTGCTGGCGGCAAGGGCGGCGATATTGTACCCGCATCAATAACCAGTGGCACGCGGGTGGATATTCGCGATTTATTTTTTGCCACCCCAGCACGGCTTAAGTTTTTAAAAACCGAGCGCACCGAAACCTCTGCCGCGTTAGATGTGGTTAAGCGTCTGTCTATGGCGCACCCTGAAATTGCCTTTCAATTTACTAACGGCGAGCGAATTGTTTTTCAAACCGCCGCCCACGGTACAGGTTTAATCAGTGACATGTTCGAAAGCCGTTTGACCCGCCTTGGTGCTGTGTTAGGGCGAGAATTTATGGAAAATGCCCTGCCCATTGATGCCGAGCGTGAGCATTTTCACCTAACAGGATTTGCGGGCCTGCCCACGTTTAGCCGTGGCAACGCCCAACAACAATATTTGTTTGTTAACGGCAGACCAGTGAAAGACAAGCTTTTATCAGGTGCTGTTCGTGGTGCTTATATGGATTATTTGGCGCGAGACAGACACCCAGTGCTAGCACTGTTTCTAGAAATGCCTATGGAATATGTGGACGTAAACGTGCATCCCGCCAAGGCCGAGGTGCGCTTTCAAAACGCAGGTCATGTTCGCGGTCTTATTGTATCTGCCCTGCGCCATGCCTTGCATGAGGCGGGTCACCGTGCCTCAACCACCGTGGCTGAGGCCGCGCTAAGCTCTATGCAAACTGGGGGCGCAATGCAAACAGGTGGTTTTAGTGGCATGAGCGGTTTTACCCCACCACTTCACGGGCGGGAGAGACCAACATTACCAAGTGGTTTTGCTACGCCACAAAACCCAGCATTTGCCGCCCAAATGCCGCTTCAAGGTGCGGGCGATGTTGCCCAACCCACAGCCAGAGAAATGGACGATGGTGGCGGGGCTAATGATTTTGAAAACTATCCACTAGGTGCAGCACGGGGGCAGTTGCACCATACTTATATTATCTCGCAAACCGCAGATGGCATTATTATTGTCGATCAGCACGCCGCCCATGAACGTTTGGTTTATGAAAAAATGAAAACAGCATTGGCTAGCCAAGGTGCAGAACGTCAAACTCTGTTAATTCCTGAGGTGGTAGAGCTAGACGAAAACGATGTGCAAAACCTTTTGTCCCGCAAAGACGAAATGGCAGAACTAGGCTTGGTTATAGAAGAATTTGGCCCCGATGCCGTTGTGGTGCGGGAGCAGCCAGCTTTGCTTGGCGAGACAGATATCAAAGGCCTTATTAAAGATTTAGCTGATGAAATTTCATCTTTAGATGAAGCACTTAGCCTGAAAGAAAAACTGGATGATGTGTGCGGTACTATGGCGTGCCACGGTAGTGTGCGCGCGGGGCGGGCATTAACTACGTTCGAAATGAACGCATTGTTGCGAGAAATGGAAGCAACCCCACATTCAGGCCAGTGCAACCACGGTCGCCCCACTTATGTTGAGCTGAAATTAAAAGATATTGAGCGTTTGTTCGGCAGACGCTAGGGTTTTCAGACGCTAGGATTTTCAGACGTTAATTCTATTTAACTTCAAGTGTAATTACCGTGGTGCGTGACTTGGTTTTTCGCTGAATTTCGTTAAAACCATCAGGCACATTAAACTCATCCTTTTCAGCCATTTCAATTACTATGATTGTACCCGTTTTAAACCAGTTATTGTTTAATGCGGACATTAGTGCAGGCTCTGCCAAGTCACGACCATATGGCGGGTCGAAAAAAACTAAATCTAATTGGTGGTCTAGTGGCGGCAGGTTGCGGGCATCAGCCCCTAGAAATTTACATTTATCATCACAACCCAAGTGAATAGCGTTTTCTTTAATAAGCTCTAGCCCACTGTGTTTTTCAACAAACACGGCGCTTGCCGCCCCTCTAGAAATGGCCTCTAACCCCATAGCGCCAGTGCCGGCAAAAATATCAGCAACCCTTAGGCCGTCTAAGCTGCCGCCAAAACGGTGGGCTATGCTACTGAAAATAGCTTCACGCAAACGGTCGCTGGTTGGTCTGGTGTCCAGACCTTGTGGGGTTTTCAGTTTTCTCCCCCTAAAACTGCCAGCAATTATTCGCATTATCTTTTTCTTTGCTTGTGGTTTTGGCTTGGCTTCTTGCCAAATGTTTTACTAGACTTTTTAGCAGGTCTTTGTTTGGGTTTATGTTTTGGCCTTAAGGGTTGCTTGCTTTTTTGTTCGGGCTCTTGTGTTTTTAAAACAAGTTCATGCGGCACGCTTTCAAGTAGGCCAGCATCAGATACTTCATCAATCTCGCCTTCCTCCAAATTTCCCAATTCAAATGGGCCGTAAGCGGTTCTGATCAAGCGGTTAACCTTCAGGCCAACATGTTCCATAATTTTTCTAATTTCGCGGTTTTTCCCCTCACGAATAGAAACTTTAAGCCACGCATTTGTGGCTTGGGTGCGCTCTAACTTGGCATCAATCGAGCCATATTTTATACCCTCAATAACCACACCCTTGCGTAGTTGTTTTAACGCTTCTTCTTTAACCTTGCCGTGTACACGCACACGGTATTGGCGCTTCCAGCCAGTTTTGGGCAGTTCCATCCAACGAGATAGCCCACCGTCATTTGTTAACAGTAACAGCCCTTCGGTGTTGTAATCTAAACGCCCCACCGTTAACACTCGTGGCAGGCTTTCAGGAAACAGATCAAAAACAGTTTTGCGCCCCTCGGGGTCTTTGTTGGTGGTCATAACCCCCTTGGGTTTATGAAAGCGCCAAACCTTAGACCCCTTAACACCTGCAACATCTTCACCATTTACCTGAATGCCCTCGGTGCTGGTTACCAGTGTGGCTGGGGTGTCTAATGTTTTGCCATTTATGGAAATTTGCCCTGCGGCTATCATACGCTCAACCTCACGGCGCGAGCCAACGCCAGCTCTGGCTAGTACCTTGGCAATACGCTCGCCCTTGTTGTCTACGGTTTTGTTCATTTCTTTAGCCTGCTCTTTGAAACTTATGATAATTGTAGCTTTTAACTTGACGCAATTTGTTTGTTGATAAAGCATAAGGCCATGCAGAACAAACAAGAAAATAACAATGGCTTAAAAACTGGCCAGAAAACTGATCCAATGTCGTTGGCAATGGATGCCGCAAACAAAGCCGCCCTTAGGGGTGAGGTGCCTGTGGGTGCGGTTATTGTAAATGGTGCCACGGGTGAGGTTTTGGCGGTTGCAGGCAACAAAACCATGGAGCTAAAAGACCCCACCGCCCACGCTGAAATGTTGGCAATACGTGAGGCGGCAAAGGTTTTGGACAGTGAGCGTTTAATTAACTGCGACATGTATGTAACCTTGGAGCCATGCCCCATGTGCGCACAGGCCATTTCATTTGCCCGCATCAGGCGGCTGTATTATGGTGCTGATGACCCCAAAGGTGGCGGGGTTGATAATGGTGCGAGGGTTTTTGCCGCACCGTCGTGCCATCACAAGCCAGAAGTGTACGGCGGTATTCGTGAGGGTGAAGCGGGTAAAATGCTAAAAGATTTTTTTGAAAGCAAACGCTAGGATGACAACAAACGTGGGGGCAACATGAACAACATTTTAAGCATGGAAAAAGTTTCACAGCTTTGGGCAGAGCTAGCCCAGTGGTTAGATGTGTGGGTGTTGTCTTATGCCACATTAGGTCAGTTTGTATTGCTTGGTGTTTTCTACTTATTGGCAAAAAGCGTTGCCAAAAAAGTTGACCACCATGTTGATAAGGTGGCTGAAGGTCAAAGCCTTGTTGAACTGTTCGACCGTTTGGTTGAACCGCTTTACGCACCAATAATTTTTCTTATTTTAGTTTGGTTGGCAATGGCAACAGGGCAAACTTTGCTTTTACCTGTTTATTTATTTGATATTGCTTCAAGCCTATTATTGGCGTGGGTGGTCATTCGCTTAGCCGCAGGTTTGGTGGGTAAAAATTCAACCGCGCGCTTTGTTGCGGTGGTGGCGTGGTCCATAGCCGCCCTTAATATTTTACAATTGCTTGACCCGCTTATTGCTATTTTAGATGGTGCGGCGGTTGATGTGGGTGCAACACGCCTATCGTTGTTTGATGTAATTTGGGGCATTTCCAGTGTTTTCATTTTCATCTGGCTAGCACTTTTTGCGGCACGGCTTATTGATGTGCGCCTTAAAAAAGTTGATGCCATTACCCCCTCTGCTCAGGTTTTGATAATTAAAGTTATAAAAATTGTTTTTGTCAGCGTCGCATTTCTTATTGCTCTTAACAGCACAGGTATTGATCTTACGGCATTAGCGGTTTTTGGTGGTGCGCTTGGTGTTGGTTTGGGTTTTGGTTTGCAAAAGGTTGTGTCTAACTTTATCAGCGGGGTGATATTGCTGTTGGACAATTCCATAAAGCCTGGCGATGTGGTGCAAGTTCAAGATACTTATGGCTCGGTTAACGCTCTTAACGCACGCTACACTTCTATCATTACCCGCGATGGTACCGAGTTTCTTATTCCTAATGAAGATATGATTACCAAACAAGTGGTCAACTGGTCGCACAGCCACACTAATGTAAGGCGGCGCATTCCTGTTTGTGTAGGTTATGATAGCGATGTGGAAAAGGTAATGGCCGTTTTGGTTAAGGCGGCAACGGATAATAACCGTGTGCTAAGCAACCCGTTACCGCAGGCACGTTTAATGGGCTTTGGCGATAATGGTATTAATTTAGAGCTACGAATGTGGATTAACGATCCGCAAAATGGTGTTCGAAATGTTGCTAGTGAAGTGCTGTTGGAAATTCTAAATGTCTTTAGAGCTGAGGGCATAAACCTGCCGTACCCGCAACGTGTGGTTCACATTAAAGATGGTGCTGATAAACTATAGCAAGAACCGTTTGCTATTCGCGCTCAATCGCCCGCCAGCCAATGTCTGTGCGGTAAAAACCTTCGTCCCAATGAATTTGCGTAATGGCATCATATGCATGGGCGGCGGCTTCGGTTACATTTTTACCCAGCGCAGTAACGTTTAACACCCGACCACCATTTGCTTTAATTTCACCGTTTTCTTTGATGGTTCCAGCGTGGAACACTTCAACAAAATCTGGTCTGGACGCTTCGGTAATGCCCTTTATAACGCTGCCCTTTTCGTATGTGCTTGGGTAGCCATCAGCGGCATAAACCACTGTAAGCGACACTTCATCGCGCCAAACTGGTGTTATGCTTTGCAGCTTGTCGTCAACAGTGGCGAGAATAAGCTCTAATACATCGCTATCCAAGCGCTGCATCAAAACCTGACATTCAGGGTCACCAAAACGGCAATTATATTCAATTAGTTTTGGCCCTTCATCTGTGATTATCAAACCCGCATAAAGCACCCCTTGAAAGGGCGTACCCTCAGTCACCATGGCATCGGCTGTACGCTGAACAATGGTTTTTAGGGTTTGTTTGCATAATTTGTCGGTCATAACAGGGGCGGGGGAATATGCCCCCATGCCGCCGGTGTTTGGACCAGTGTCGCCGTCACCCACACGTTTGTGGTCTTGGGCTGTGGCTAATGGCAAAACACTACTGCCGTTTGCAAGGCAAAAATAACTTGCCTCTTCCCCTTCCATAAACTCCTCAACCACCACTTCGGCACCAGCATCGCCAAATGCGCCATCAAACATAAAGTCTACGGCTTTAAGGGCTTCAGCTTCATTTTCAGCAATAATAACCCCCTTGCCTGCGGCTAGGCCGTCAGCCTTAACCACAATGGGGGTTTTGTTTTGGCGAATATATGCTTTGGCATCATCGGCGTTATTAAAACGGCCAAAGTCAGCAGTGGGAATGTTATATTTAGCGCACAGGTCTTTGGTAAAACCTTTTGAGCCTTCTAATTGTGCCGCTTTAGCTGAGGGGCCAAAAGCTTTTATATCTGCCTGCCATAAACTGTCAGCCAAGCCATCAACCAGTGGTACTTCAGGGCCAATAACAACAAGCGATATGTCTTTGTCTTGGCAAAAAGAAATAACAGCGTCGTGGTTGCCCACGTCAAGCTTAGTATTGGTGGCAATGCTGTCTGTGCCACCGTTGCCGGGGGCTACATATAGCTTATCAAGCATGGGTGACTTTGAAATTGCCCAACAAAGAGCGTGCTCACGACCACCGCTACCTATGACCAAAACTTTCATAAAAAAACCCTCCGCCAGAATTGAGATGGGTTGTTTTAGCATAGCTATATTTTGAAGCAAGGGCAGTAATGTATAGAAAAGCTTATTTTCACTCTTTGCAATATGGTGATGTATGATTAATATTGCGCTAGAAATATTCTGGTAATTAAAAGGCAATTACAAAGGCAATGAATGAGCGACAATCAGCATAATGTTCACGAATTTACGGTTAGTGAATTATCCAACGCCCTAAAGCAAACGGTGGAGGAAAACTTCTCCTACGTTCGGGTTCGGGCTGAGCTGTCAGGTGTTTCAACACCGCGCTCGGGTCATGTTTATATGACCCTGAAAGATGAAAACGCGGTGCTTGATGGTGTTTGTTGGCGCGGGGTGGCGGCGCGGTTATCATTTAAGCCTGAAGATGGCTTAGAGGTTGTTTGCACAGGTAAACTAACCACCTATCCTGCACGCTCAAAATATCAGTTGGTAATTGACCATATGGAACCCGCAGGTGCAGGTGCATTAATGGCACTGTTGGAAGAGCGTAAGAAAAAATTGGCGAACGAAGGTTTGTTCGCGGCATCTGGCAAAAAACCTATTCCCTACATTCCCAAGGTTATTGGTGTGGTTACATCGCCCACAGGGGCGGTGATTAAGGATATTTTACACAGGCTAGCAGATCGTTTTCCCCGCCATGTGTTGTTGTGGCCAGTTAAAGTGCAGGGTGAGGGTGCTGCGGAAGCTATTGCCCAAGGTATTGAAGGTTTTAACGCCATGACTGGTGATGGTCAGTTCCCACGTCCAGATATTATAATTGTGGCGCGAGGTGGTGGCAGTATTGAAGACCTGTGGGCATTTAACGAAGAGGTGGTGGTGCGTGCTGTGGCGGCAAGTGACATACCGCTAATATCAGCAGTGGGTCACGAAACTGATACCACGTTAATTGATTATGCCTCCGACCACCGTTCGCCCACCCCAACTGCGGCGGCAGAGCGTGCAGTACCAGTGCTTGCTGACCTGCAATATACAGTGGGAGATTTTGCCACCCGTTTGGTGCGTGCCAAGGGTAGGTATTTTGAACAATTGGAAAAAACTCTTGATGGTTTAAGCCGTGGCTTGCCACGCCCACAAGATATTCTGGGGCTGAAAGAACAACGGTTAGACGACCTGTCAGAACGCTTGCCAAGCGCGCTAAGGTCGGTGGTTCGTGATAATGAAACCAAGCTTGCTAAAACAGCAGGTGGGCTGTCGGTTCGGGCATTAAAGCAAACATTGGACATAAAAAAGCTTAGTTTGCATGGTTTTATGGGACGGTTGAGTCAAGCTGGTGCGCGGGTGGTTCATGACCACGGCCAAAAATTAGACGGCCTGAACAGGTTGTTGTCATCACTTAGTTTTGAGCGGGTGTTAGAGCGCGGTTATGCCGCAATTTTTGATGATAATAAAAAACCAATTACCAGTGTTTCCGCAGTAAGTGCTGGTATGGGTCTAGAGGTTAGGTTAAAAGACGGTCAGTTTGCGGTTGATGTTGCGGGTGAAAACACTGCTAATAGCAAGCCGAAAAAGCCAAAGGCGAAACCGAAAGCTAAACAAATTAAAAATGATGACAAGCAAGGAACGTTATTGTGATTGGACGCGGTAAAGAGGCAAAACTATATTTAGGCGATGGTCATTATGACATTATGCAGCATGGTGACCATGTTGTGTGTTCGGTCACGGGCCAAAGAATTCCTTTGCCAAACTTGCGCTATTGGTCGGTTGACCTGCAAGAGGTTTATGTAACTAGCGAAGTTTCATTAAGCCGAGTAATAAAAATGCAG
>DAOWAS010000005.1 GCA_030634465.1 Alphaproteobacteria bacterium
AACCCCACCACCATGCAGCGTTCCCATGTACAAAAGTTGAAAGACATGGGGTCTGATATTTTCACAGTTTCATTTGATGCCGCAACACCTGACCTGTTTGACCGCACCCGTGGCAAGGGTGTGCAGTCGCCACACACATGGAAAAAATATTGGGAAATTATGGAAGACGCCAAGGACATTTTTGGTCCGAAAAAATTTGGCGCACATATTATTATTGGCATGGGCGAAACCGAATTTGAAGCATTAAGCTTGGTTCAGCAAATTGTTGATATGGGCGGACACAGCCATATGTTCTGTTTCTTCCCTGAAAAAGGCTCGCTTATGGATCATTTGCCAGCCACACCGCGCGACCAGTGGCGACGTGTTCAGCTAGCTCGTTACATGATCGATTATTGCGGTGTTAAGGTTGAGCAAATGAGTTTTGATAGTGAAGGTCGGGTCACAGATTTTGGTCTGCCAAACAACGAAGTTAGCAATATTATCGATGCGGGCATTGCTTTCCGCACATCTGGTTGCCCGGGCAAGTTCCAAGACGACATTTCAGCTTGTGACCGTCCTTATGGCGACAGCCCTGTTAGTGACCCTGCTAGCCTTCCATTCCAGCCAAACAAAACTGACCTGCGTAAAATTCGTGGCCAACTGGGCATGAAAAAATAAATATAACTGTCGGGGGACAGGTGTGAGCAATGGTTCAAAAAATCCTTTAAGGGTAATATCCACCCCTGTGTATGAGGGGCGATATAATATTGCTCTGGGGCAAGCACTTATTGAAAGCCATAGCGAAGGGGCGTGCGGCGACACGCTGCGCTTTTTGCGTTTTTTACCAACTGCATTGGTGGGACGGCACCAAGACCTGTCACGCGAAGTTAATGTTAAAAATTGTCTGAAAAACAATGTCGGTCTGGCGCGGCGTATAACTGGTGGCGGGGCAATTTATTTTGACCAAGGCCAGTTGGGTTGGGAGCTTGTTATTAGCCGCAAAACATTGGGCAATTTAAGTTTGGCTGAGGTTGCGGAAAAAGTATGCACTGCGGCGGCTAACGGCCTGTCCACGCTGGGTATTGAGGTTAAATACCGTCCGCGTAATGACCTTGAGGTTGACGGTAAAAAAATAAGCGGTACGGGCGGTTTTTTTGATGGTGACACCCTGTTTTTCCAAGGTACTGTTTTGGTGGATATGAAACCCCAAGACATGGAGCAGGCGTTGAATGTGCCCCAAGCAAAATTGCGTAAAAAAGGCATAGCCAAGGCGGGCGACCGTATAACCACCATAAAAGCGCTGTTGGGCGACAAAACCCCGCCCATTGCCGATATAGAAAAGGCCGTGTTAGCGGGCATGGTTGACGGTTTTAATTTTGCGCCCACATCAGGCAAGTTTAGCACAGAAGAAGAGCGCTTGGCACAGGCCTGTTATGACGATGAAATAGGCACAGATGATTTTCTTTATGAAATTGACAGTCCAGACAAGGAACATAAAGTTTTCTCAGGAACCCACCAAAGTGCGGGCGGTACAATTACGTCGCACATTAGATTGGATGGCGCAAAAAATGACCGCATAAGAGAAGTGCTTATAACGGGCGACTTTTTTGTAACCCCGCCACGGGTTATTTTAGATTTAGAAAGCAAGCTGCGCGGTCAGTGGGTTAAAGATGTTGAAAAAACCACCTTGGATTTTTTTGCTGAAAGCAATGTTGAGGTGATGTCCGCCCAACCGCAAGATTTTATAATGTCTTTTGATGCCGCATTAAAAGGTGCATTAAAAGAAAAAGAGGATGCCTCAACATGAAGGTGCTTTCAATTATTCAACATACATCTGCTGAGTATCTAGGTCTTATGGAAGACCATTTAGAAGGTCGGCAAATTCGTTTTAAATATTACCGCCCATTTGTTGAGGGCAACCCCATGCCCGACCGTGATGCTTTCGGCGATGGTCTTATATTGCTGGGTGGCGGGCCGTGGGGTGCGGCGGGCAGCCGTGATATTCCCACTTTGGCAGAGGAAGTAGCAGTGACCAGAAGTTGCCTGATGCAGGGCAAGCCCATTATCGCCATTGGCTTGGGGGCAATAATTTTAGCCATTGCCGCAGGTGGTTCGGCAAAACCAGCACCGCTAACCTTTAGCGTTGGCGAGGCCAGACGAATTAAGGACGATGCCCTAAACGGATATTTACCCGAAGTGTTCCCCCATGTTGTTTACATGAAAGACGCGCCAGTTTTACCAGATTATGCTGAAATTTTGGCGGTTGATGAGGCGGGTGAACCTGCGGTTTTTCAAATTGGCGAAAATGCATTTGGCTTTATTGGTCACCCCGGAACCAAACCTGCAATTGCTGAAGACCTGTTTATGGAATTTGAAGAAATTCCTGAAAATTCTGCGGCAGTTCTCGATTCGTTAAACATCAAAAAGGTGGATATAGAGGACGCTTTAATACCCATAATGACAGGGCTTATTCAAAAGACAGGGCTTATGGGGCGGGGCAATTAAGTGTCTGATATTGTTGCGTTAATGTGATTAAGTTGCATGTTTTTTAATTTTTTTGTTTCAATATGTCAATTATTACTTTAGATTATTCTAATAAACAAAACTCACGTTCCTGTTTTATTAAGTAGTACCAACGTTTTTTTAATATTTACCTGAGATAATGTTTAGCCTCAGGCTCATTTAAACGGCCTTAAAACAGGGTAGGGTTAGTAACAAAGAATAAGAAATTTGAATAAATATAGGGAATTAAGGGGCTAATTTATGTCAGACAAACTAATTATTGTTATTGCAAATACCGATCCAAGAAATGGCGAAGAACTAGGCGCGCCGATTTTTCAGGCAACTGTTGCCGCCGCGATGGAATATGAGGTCGATGTTATTTTTACCGCCACAGCTGGCAAATTGATGAAAAAAGGCGTGGCTGAGAAGCTTTTTATTAAAGAAGGCTCTCCAAAATCAGTATATGAATTTATTAAAGATGCCCACGAAGCTGGCGCAAAAATGTACTGCTGTTCACCTAACCTAGACCTTTTCGACATGACTGTTGATGACCTGATACCAGAATGCGAAGGCGTTGTTGGTGGTGCGCATCTTATTGAAGAGATTATGGAAGAAGATTGTAAAGTTCTAACATACTAATCTTTAGCTTGACGGCTTAACAATAAAATTGAGGAAATGCCAATTGTCACATTCTCATTCATCTAGAGTTCAAAAGCATATCGGTGATCCGATCTCTGAAAAACCTGCGGTAGATCAGGAGTTTTTAGAGGAAATTTTCAATGACATTCAGTCAGATTTTCGTTTTGATCACGAATTAAATGGTTGTTTAAATTGTGGAATTTGCACAGCCACTTGCCCTGCGGCGCATTATTACGACTTTAGCCCAAGGGAAATGGTTCAGCTTTTGTGGACAGAAAACTTGGAAGGCATTTACGATGCCATGCAGGAAAAAATTTGGGCCTGCGCCCAGTGTTATACCTGTGCGGCACGTTGTCCGTTTAAAAACTCTCCTGGTGGCTTAATTATGTTGATGCGTGAAACAGCAATTAAGCACGGCATGGAGAGTGCCAAGAGCGTTTTACGCCCATTTAGCCGTGTTATGTTGAAGCTGATATCAACAGGCAACCAGTTGGCACCTGACATGATTACCCCTGATCACTTTCCCGATTGGGGTCCAAATATTTCCAAGGTTGATGCCCCTCTGAAATTGTTGCGTAAGGCCATTCCAATGGCAACGCTAAACACCACCGCAACCGCATGGGAAGTAAACCTGAAAACATCTATCGAGCTATACACAATTTGGGAAGAGACAGGCGTTCTAGACCAGTTGGAAACAATTGATGAAAACTTGTTCGATGTGATTGTGGATATTATGGACGAAAAGCGCGAAGATTTAGAAGATTGGGAAGATGAGCAAGAAGACGAGAACGACGAATAGGTCGCTCTCGTTTTTTTTATTTTTAAAGCTAGGAGAACATTATGGCTGATAAACATGATGGAGATGAGCGCTTTACCGGACACGGTGCAGAATGGCGCGATAGCAATCTTTCACAGGAAGATGCACAGGTAGCAACCGCTTGGGTTGAGCAAAAAATTGACCGCAGGTCTATGCTTACCAACAAGGACCGCGTTGAAGATGTGCGCGATATTATGTGGCAGTTGGAAAAAGACGGCGAAATTGTTGTTCACAGAATTAAAGATGAGCACAACCCTGTTGTCGTAAAGACCCTGTTTGGTTGGGATAAAAAAATCCCTACAAACCAGTTGTGGCACCATAAGTCATGCGGTCAGTGCGGTAACATTCCCGGCTATCCGACATCATTGCTATGGCTGATGAACGAAATGGGTATTGAATATTTGGACGAAACTGACCAAACATCATGCACCGCGTGGAACTATCATGGTTCGGGCATTGGTAACATGGTTTCATTGGCGGCGGTGTTTTTGCGCAATTTCCATCAGGCTTATATGTCTGCGAAAGCTATGGGCTTGCCAGAGGGGCATTTCTATCCGCTAGTTCATTGCGGGACATCTTTTGGTAACTATAAAGAAGTGCGGGGCTATTTGCTGCACTCTGCCGAGTTGCGCGAGCAAGTTAAGAACATTCTAGGCAAGCTTGGTCGTTTGGTTGACGGCAAGCTGCTTATACCTGAAGAGATTGTGCATTATTCGGAATGGGTACATGTGATGCGCGGCGAAATTGCCAAGCGTCAGGTTGTGGACACTAGTAAAATTCGTGCCACCATTCACCCTGCTTGTCATGTTTACAAAATGGTTCCTGAAGATGTTGTTTATGATAACGATGTGCTGGGTGGTAACCGTGTTGCTGTGTCTACGGGCATTATGGAAGCGTTGGGCACTAACGTTATTGATTATTCAACATGGTATGACTGTTGTGGTTTTGGTTTCCGTCACATTATTTCAGAGCGCGAATTTACCCGTTCTTACGCCATTGACAGAAAAATTAAAGTTGCTGTGGAAGAGGCCAATTCAGATATAATGATCGGCCATGATACTGGCTGTATTACCACGCTGGATAAAAACCAGTGGATTGGTAAAGCTGTGGGCAAAGACTATGAATTGCCCGTTATGGCTGATTGTCAGTTTGCGGCTTTGGTTTGCGGTGCTGACCCATTTAAAATTGTGCAATTGCATTGGCATGCCTCGCCAGTTGAAAAGCTGTTGGCAAAACTTGGCATTGACTGGGACGAGAAAAAGGCAGGGTTTGAGGCTTATTTAAAAGAAGTTGAAGCTGGTAATCAGGAAAATTTGTATGACCCGCGTAAGCGTATTACGTCAGGTCCAGGATATAAAAGGATTGAACAAAAATGACAAAACCTATCCTAGTAGTTGGTGGCGGCCCCGCAGGTTTGGCGGCAGCACATTCACTATCAGCACTTGGCAAAAAGGTCGTGCTGGTTGAAAAGGAAGATAAGCTGGGTGGCGCACCTATTTTGTCTGGCTATGCAAAACTGGTTCCCTCTGGTGAGTGGGCCAAAGACGCTATTGGCGGCATGGTCAAACGGGTTGAAGACAGCAAGATGATTGATGTGCGTTTAAGCACAACGGTTAGCGAGTTGTCTGGCGACACTGGCAATTTTACCGCCAAGCTTTCATCGGGTGATGAGGTAAACGCAGCAGCCACGGTTATGTGTACAGGCTTTACCCATTTTGACAGTGTTAATAAGCCAGAATGGGGCTTTGGAACACATCAAGATGTTGTGACAACCACACAGGTTGAACAAATGATTTCATCTGGCAAGGGTGTTCGTTGCCCGTCGGATGACCGTAAGCCAAAGCGCGTTGCTATTTTGCTTTGCGTTGGTTCTCGTGACCGTCAAATTGGTCGTGAATGGTGTTCGAAAATTTGTTGTTCAGTTTCAGCAAATATCGCTATGGAAATTCGCGAAGAATTGCCAGATTGTCATGTGTATATTTATTATATGGACATTCGTACCTTTGGTCTTTTGGAAACTAAATATTACTGGAAAAGCCAAGAAGAATTTAAGGTTAAATACATCAAGGCGCGTATTGCCGAGGTTACATCAAATGGTGAACAGTTGATTGTTAAGGGTGAAGATACGCTGGTTAAGCGTCCTATCACCATTCCGTTCGACATGGTTGTTCACGCTGTGGGCATGGACCCTAATGTTGATAACCGTGTTTTATCTGAAAGCTTTGATGTTGATCTTGAACCACACGGCTTTATTGATCGCGCTGATAGCTACGGTGTTGTTGGTGCCACATCACGTGATGGCGTGTTTGTAGCGGGTTCTGCCACAGGGCCAGAAACCATTGACGACAGTATTGCCCAAGGTAAAGCCGCGGCAATGTCAGCGCTTGAATGTATTCAGGCTACAAAATAGGAAACACAAACTAAATGGCGTCATTAGGCAGCATATTTGGAGGTAAGGGCAAAAGCCCTGTGCAGGAGGCCACCTTGGAACGTCCAAGGTTGGAGCTGTCTGGCCCCACATTGACCAGTGCCTTTGAAACCCTAACCACCATAAGTGAAGAGCATGGCGGCATTGAAAAATATGTTGATGCTCTGAAACTGAAGTCTGAGCTGTTCAAAGAAGTGTTTGAAAAAGGTGCTGACACCCCGCTTGAGCCTGCCATTATGAAGGGCATTTCGTTGGTTATGCCAACAGTGCGCCGGCGTATCGGCATTTATTTGGATGATGGTGAGAAGTTTGAAGTGTTGCGTAGTGCCATTTCTGGCCTGTTAGATGGCATGGATAATACCCGCACCACTGATGCTCGCATGGCGGCATTTTGTGCCTGTTTTCCTGAGGACAAAGCCCATCGCTGGGTGAAAGACCTTGGTTCTGAAATTTTGCACAACACTGATCTGGAGCGTTACCCACAAATGAACCGTTGGATGTGGGATAAAACTTCAAACACTGGAATGTTACGTGAAATTTGGTACGACGATAACATCGACCATATTACTTTGGATATTCCTGATGGCTACGGCACATTTATTATGTTGCGTGAAGAAATAGCGCAATTTTTAAGTGGCAACGGAATTTATAAAGACATGTTCTATTATATTGATCTGCTGTTTGCTCAGGTTTACAGCGATTATATTACAGCACAGGGTGGCACATATTTGCGGGCGGATTTTTCCACCCCAGATGACCCAATGGAACACACCCGCAGGCTTTTGGGATTAGATGTGGTTCGCTATAAAAACCACCCAAATGCAGAAGACGCAGATGAAGAGCAAACAGTTACTTTAATAGACACTAAACTTTTGATGAGTTGATAAAATTATGCCTATTCATGAAAAATCGCTGATCCGCCCAGAAAATCTAGTTACCCATGACCAGTTGGTTATTGATGGTGTTGATGTTTCTGGTCACTGGAGCACCTTTATCGAAACAAGGGTGGTGAAGGACTATAATGAAGACATGCAAGATGAAATTGCAGCCCTAGCAGGTGGTGAAAATATTCACCGTTGCTGGCAGTGTGGCTCTTGTACCAATGCCTGCACGATCAATGCGGAAAACCCTGATTTTAATCCGCGTTATTGGATTTATCTAATACGCATGGGTATGGAAAGCGAACTTTTGCGCGATAAAGATATTATTTGGCAATGTGTTTCTTGTAATAAATGCACCTCGGCCTGCCCGCGTGATGTGGTGCCAGAAGGCGTTATGAAAGCTACAGCCCACTGGTTGGAGCTAAAAGGTCACACAGAAAAGTCATCATCCACAATTTTTGACGAAGTGTTTTCAGAACAGGTTTTTGCCACTGGTAAAATTGAAGAAAGCAGAACCATGCGCCGCTTTTTCAGCCGCACTGGTCAGCCATTAATGCCAAGTTGGTTTGTTGAGTTTATGAAAAGGCTTATCCGTTATTTGCCAGTAAAAATGCTTATGCACATGGGATTAGCCACTGTATTTACTCCCAAAACCAAAAAATGGGATAAGGCCAGAGATGCTATTGAGGAATATGTAGCTGAGAAAAAAGCTGCTGACAGAAAAGCCCTTGGTTTAGATAAATTAATAGAACAAGCGAAGCAGGAAGTTAACAACATTGCTGCTGAATAGGAGACTTCGCCGTTATGGATAATAAAGATAAATATAAAAAGGTAGCTTACTATCCAGGTTGTGCGCTGGAGGGAACCGCGCACGCCTATGACAGTTCAACAAGAGAAGTTGGCAAGGCATTGGGTTTGGAGTTGGAAGAGGTTGAAAACTGGAACTGTTGCGGTGCAATGGAAGTTAAAAACGTAGACACCAAGTTGCAAACATATCTGTCTTCACGGGTGCTATCTATTGCCGCTAATGAAATGAAGCACGATGTGGTGATGGCGCCATGTAACGGTTGTTATCATAATTTGAAAAAAGCCGAGTATGACCTTGCTGAGGATGATGCATCGGTTGAGGTGGTGGAAAAGCTGTCTACAAAGGCTGGTCACGAAACGTACAAAGCAGGACAAATAGAAACTATTCATGCGCTGGACTGGATTAAAAAAGCTGTTGGCGAAGAAGAGTTAGAGAAAAAAATCGAGAACTCGTTACAAGGTCTGAAAGTAGCTAACTATTATGGTTGCATGTACACCCGCCCAAGGCATATTTTCCCTGAAAAAGACCAAGGTGAGGGAAGTGAGAGCATTGATAAGCCCCATTATATGGATGATCTTTTAGCTGTAGCTGGTGCTGAGAATGTTGAGTTCCCACTAAAAACAGCGTGTTGTGGCGGTGCGCACACACTATCTGATAGCGATATGTCCACCAAGCTGGTGTTGAACATTTTGCAAGCGGCTGAGGCATCAGGTGCTGAGGTAATAGCAACCGAATGCCCAACTTGCCACAGTGGTTTGGAAATGCACCAAGTGAGAGCCGAAAAAGAACTTGGCATTAAAACCAATGTTAAAATTATGTATTTTACGCAGTTGCTAGGCGTTGCTTTAGGTATGAGCAAAAGAAAAGTAAGCATTCATGAAAATGTTTCTGACGGCTCCAAGCTACTTAAAGAAAAGGGTATTGGGTGAGAAGCTTCGAAGATATAGAGCAGGCAATTGATGCTGCACAGAAGTCTGAAGAACCAATAAGTTCTGCTAAAGTCCTGCTTGAGGCAGGAGAAGATGTGATGGAACAATGGGTTAGTGCGCATGATGGTGAGCCAACCCAAAAAGAAAAAGAAGGCTTCAGACTGTTAGCCCTGCACCGCCAAGGGGCAAAGGGTGAACCAAGTTTTAACGCTTGTCGTGAAACTTGCCGAGAGCTTGTCTATTATTATAATCTTATTACATTAGATAAAAGCCATGAAGATGTTGCCAAACGGGTAGTTATGATGGCATTAGTAGCTAAACACCTGCTATATTTTGTTAGTGGGAAGATGATCGAGAATGAGTTGGGCGGCTTTTGCTGCGCTTCCAAGCCACTACGTGCCAATATGAATTAGCTGCGTGGCGACAAGAATTATAAGTAAAAATTAACATTGCTAGTTAATTTAAGAAGAAAACAAAGAGGGTCAAAATTATGACAGATGTTCGCGGGTGCCACTTACCAGATGAGTTGCTTTATGATGTTGCAAACCATATTTGGTTTACCGAAGTTGGCGATGGCACGGTTAAGCTTGGCATGACCACAGTTGCAACAGCACTAGCTGGGCAATTGGTAGCATTTACACCAAAAAAGGTGGGACGTTCTGTTAAGCCTGGCAAGTCATGCGGCACAGTAGAAAGTGGCAAGTGGGTTGGCCCTGCCAAATCTGCGGCTGGTGGCGAAGTGTTGGAAGTTAATACCGCCCTTGTTGATAAGCCTGATATGGCAAATGATGACCCTTACGGCGATGGCTGGATGGTAATTCTTAAGCCAGATGATTGGGATAGTGTTAAGCCTACGCTGACACCAGGTACGGAAGTTACCGCACCTTACGAAGCAAAAATGGATGAAGACGGCTTTGCTGGATGTGGCGGCTGATAAGAGGTTTGAGGTCTGGATAGACCTTGTGAATATGTGTTTGGGGAATAATGATGAGTGATGTAGCTGAAGCCATGCCAATGGAAATGGATATTGACGCGTTGAAGGCCAATGCAAAAAATGCAACTGGTCTTTTGAAAACCATGGCTAACGAATGGCGTTTGCTAATACTTTGCCAATTGGCAGAGGGCGAGAAAAGTGTTGGTATTTTAGAAGACCTTATCGGTCTTTCACAATCTGCTTTGTCACAGCATCTGGCAATTTTACGCAGAGAAAATTTGGTTAAAACCAGACGCTCTGCCCAAAGCATTTATTATTCTCTGTCTAGCAATGAAGCCGAAGCTGTAATGGCAACGCTGTATTCTCTTTTTTGCGACCCTGAAACCTGCGGGTCAGGCAGATAATATTTGCTACAGGCAGTGAAGAAGAACTTTGCGGCGTAGCTGGTTGAAGTTTTGCCAAGATGAAAACACAGACTCTTTGTCTTCTGTTCCAGTTTGATGCTCGAAAAAGATATTAATAAATGCCTCTAAGGGTTCTTTCAGCTCAAACGTTCTGAGGTCGCCTTTTGTCCAGCCAATTACCATTCCTGCCTTTTTAAATTCATCTAGGTTTGAGGCTGTTTTTATAAGCGCAACCAGTTTTTCCAGACGTGCAATATCTTCACGAAGAAGCTGGCTTTCAAACATACTGTCCTGAACTTCGAGCTTTTGTTTAAGGTGAGTGATAAGAAACAATTTTAAAATCCTTGAAAAAGTTTCATTAGCCATTGCTAATATGATTAAACATACTATCTATATAGCTTCAAGAGATTAAATAAGCACTACTGTTCTAAAAATTAGGAGGCGGAAATGACCAATATAGCACAAATTACCGATAACTATTCAGTTGCCCCTCAGCTTACTGCGGCTGACTTTGCCACCATTGCGGAGGCTGGATATAAAACTGTTATAAATTTTCGTCCTGATGCAGAAAAGCCGGGCTATATGAGTGCTAGTGAAGCCCAAAAGCTGGCAGAAGAAAAAGGCTTGGCTTATTACCATATTCCAGTGCCCATGAACGGCCTTACAGCTGAGCATATTAAGGGTTTGAAAGATATTATCGCCCAAACCAATGATCCAATTTTAGCCCACTGTGGAACTGGCAAAAGAGCTTCTGTGGTATGGGCCTTTGCCCATGCTAGCGAAGGTGACATAGATAATATTGTGTCGTGTTGTGCCAAGGCTGGGCATAATATTGCTCCGTTACGCCCTCAACTACAGGGAATGAAGGGCTAGCTTAGCTTTTACGCCATTTGTTAATACAAAATTTTCTTTTCTATGTTGTTCTGAAAGTGGTTAAACTTTCAGGGTGCTGTTGAATTTCGCATATTTAGAAATTCGGTGGATTAGTTTTTAAATCTAAGTAGTAGATTAGGGTCGATTTTTGTGGAAAAACCAGTGGGCATAAGAGCAAGAGTTGCTCTTTTAATGACAATGTTTACGGTGGTGGCGGCTGTTTCCATGGCTGGTGTTGTCTACTTCTTGTATACCTCAGCCTTGGATGTTGAAAAAGACCACCTTTCAAAAATTGTCGACAGGCAGGCGGTTATTCTTAATGCCATTAGCGACCAAAACAGCCACGATAGTGTGGTAGCCAGTATAATTTCACCACAAGGTGGAGCGTATGGTTATGGGGGCTTTGCCGACACTGGCGAGGTGGTCGTAGGCAAAAGATCAGAAGACACAATTCTATATTATTGGTCAGAAAAACAATCAGACCAAAGCACATTAGATAATAGATTAAGCAGGGTTGTTCCTTGGCAATCTGGTTTGGCAGAACCGTTGCGCCGCGCACTTAACGGCGAGCAAGGAACCATGCTAGGCAATGACTATATGGGGCGCACCGTTATTGCCGCTTATGCCCCTACAGCGGGCGGTGTTTGGGGTGTTGTTGCAAAATTAAATCTGGCAGAGGTTCAAAAACCATTTTTCCATGCTGGTCTGATAGTGGTTGGCAGCATAGTTGCCATTATGCTTTTGGGTTATTTATTGTTTAGAGCTTTATCCCATCCTTTTGTCGAGCGCACTAAGGTTGAAAAAGAGCTTATCGATAGTAAAAAGCAAATGGAGTTTGTTTTAGATAATACCGCAGATGGAATTATTTCCATGGCGGCAGACGGAACCATTTTAACCTTTAACCGTGCCGCAGAAAAAATGTTCCGATATTCCTCTGATGAGGTTTTGGGTAAAAACATTGCCGTTTTAATGACAGGCTTTGATGCTGACCGTCATGGTGGCTATGTAGAAGGCTACATGGAAACACGTTCCAAAAAAATTATTGGTATCGGCCCGCGTGAGGTAAATGGTGTTCGTAAAGATGGCTCTCTTATTCCTATTGACCTTGCTGTTAACGAAATTAAAGGCGTGGATAAGACTATTTTTGTGGGAAGTGTTCGTGATATTTCAGAACGTATTGTGCAAAGAAAACGCATTCAACGTTCACAAAAAATAGAGGCCATTGGTCAGTTGACCAGGGGCGTTGCCACAGATTTCAATAATATCCTTATTAACATTCAGGAAAATTTGGATTTGCTTGAGGGTAAGCACGGCAGAGACAGCCAGTCGCTTGAATATATTCAAAGTGCGAATAAAGCGTCAAAACACGGTGTTGAAATGATCCAAAGGCTTTTGGCCTTCTCAAGGCGTCAGCAGTTAACGCCTGAGTCTATAAACATTAAAGATGTTATTACCGACACAGTTAAGCTGGCAGAGCCATCACTTGGCCCCAAAATAGAAGTTAATCTGGATGTGTCCCGCGATTTGTGGAGCATTGTGGCTGATAAGGGGCAGTTGGAAAATACCTTGCTAAGTTTATGCCTGAACTCAAGAGACGCCATGCCTAGTGGTGGAGTTTTATCCATAAAGGCAGAAAACCTAATGCTAAATAAAGAAGATGCGGACAAAAAGTCAGTTATGCCCGGTGAGTATATTCGCCTGTGCGTGAATGATAACGGTATTGGTATGACCGAGGGTATCGTGGATAAGGTTTTTCAACCATTTTTCACCACAAAGGATTTTGGCAAAGGCTCTGGTCTGGGTTTAAGTATTATTCATAGTTTCGTTCATCAAACTGGTGGCACGATTGCTTTGCACAGTGAGGTTGATAAAGGTACAGAAGTTGAGATATTGCTTCCAAGACACGGACAGGTATCCCTAACCTAATAATTCATACAACCGAACACTTTCATATAAAATTACCTTGAACTTAGCTCAATGCTTTGAAACACTGTCTTTTCAAGAAGGTGGGGATATGTCTCAAGAAGAAAATGCATTAGTGGTTAAAGAAGACCCAGCTCTACTGGAAATTGATTTCCATGGAGACATGCTTATCGGCCGTGCCGCTGAGATTGAAGCCCAGCTTAAGAAATTCCAAGGCAAAAAACACAGATCCGCTATGGCTATTGTTGACCTGTCCAAGGTTACAAGTGCCGATACCGTTGGTGCATGGCTTATATATAAAACGGTTAAAGATATAAAAAAATATGTAGCAAAGGTTCATGTTCGTGGTGCTAGCCCAGATGTTGAAAGTCTTTTGCTGCAAATTGAAGAAAATGACCAGCCGTTTGTGCCGCCGCCACCTCGCTTAAACGCAGTGTTAACCCAGTTGGAAGATGTTGGTCTGGCTACGGTAAGAATTGTTACTGAAATGGGCAAGTTCTTGGGTTTTATGGGCTTGGTAACCACAAGGCTTGCTGGTGCATTTAAAGACCCAAAAAGAATTCGTATTGTGCCTCTGGTTTATCAGATGGAGCATGTGGGTCTAAAAGCACTTTCTATAATTGGTTTGATGTCGTTTCTAATTGGCGCGGTTATTGTAAACCAAGGGGCTATTCAGCTTAGGCAATTTGGCGCTGAGGTTTTTGTTGTTGATATGCTGGCTATAACCCAGTTGCGTGAGCTAGGGGTGCTGTTAACCGCCATTATGGTCGCAGGGCGTTCAGGCAGTGCCTTTACCGCACAAATTGGCAGTATGCGTGCCAACGAAGAAATAGAGGCCATAGAAACCATTGGCATGCACCCCATTGATGTATTGGTAATTCCACGGCTATTGGCACTGGTTTTAGTTCTGCCCATACTGGTGTTTTATGCTGATATCATGGGTTTGTTGGGCGGCGCGCTAACCGCATGGATAACCCTAGATATTTCACCGGGTGCATTTGTGCAAAGGTTTCAGGAAGCGGTTGTGGTCAGCACCTTTATGGTTGGTCTTATTAAAGCGCCATTTTTTGCCGCTGTAATAGCGCTTAGCGGGTGTTTTGAAGGCATGAGCGTTTCAGGCAGTGCCGAAAGTGTGGGGCGGCACACAACCAGATCAGTGGTGCAGTCAATTTTCTTGGTGATAGTGTTAGATGCATTTTTTGCTATGTTTTTTACAGCATTGGATTGGTAGTTGGTGGAAAAAAGCAAAATTGATAATAGCGACAAAGACGATAACCCTGTTGTTGAGGTTAGGGGGTTGGTCACACGCTTTGGCATGAACACAGTGCATGACAATTTAGATATTAAAATGCGCAGAGGTGAAATTCTCGGCGTTGTTGGCGGCTCTGGCACTGGCAAGTCAGTTTTATTGAAAGCCATTTTGGGAATAATTAAACCCGCCGCAGGTAAAATTGATATTTGGGGGCAAGATCAGGCTGAGTTAAGTTCTAATGAGCTTATTTGCGAGAGAAGGCGGCTTGGTGTTTTGTTTCAGGATGGTGCGCTGTTTTCGTCATTAAGTGTTGCGGGTAACGTTCAGGTGCCCCTGCGGGAACATTTCAATATGTCACAACAGTTAATGGATGAAATATCTGCCATTAAAATTAGCATGGCGGGTTTGCCGCCTGATGCCGCACCTAAAATACCCGCTAGTTTGTCTGGCGGTATGCGTAAGCGTGCTGGCTTGGCGCGGGCACTTGCACTTGACCCGCAAATATTATTTTTGGACGAACCCACAGCAGGGCTAGACCCAATTGGCGCGGCAGCGTTTGACCAGCTTATTTTAAAATTGCGTGATACATTGGACTTGTCTGTGTTTCTTGTAACCCACGATTTAGATACATTATACACTATTTGTGATAGGGTTGCGGTGCTGGCTGAGGGTAAGGTAATAGCGACCAAACCAGTCCACGAGTTAGAGAAGTTAGACCATAGTTGGGTTAAAGAATATTTTCGTGGCCCAAGGTCACGCCTTGCAAAAGAGGGTTGATGCTATTTTAATACTAGTTATGAACCAAGGCTCAGTTACAAAATAAGGCAAAGAGGCATAAATTTATGGAAACAAGAGCACATCATTTGCTGATCGGGGCATTTATGGTTGTCATGGTCGCTAGCTTTTTAGGGTTTCTTATTTGGCTGGCCAAAATTGATATTGACCAAGAGTTTGGTGAATATGACATTTATTTTGATGAGAGCGTTGCCGGTCTGACAAAATCTAGCGTTGTTCAATATAACGGCATTCCCGTGGGTCAGGTTTGGGATATTCGCATTGACCCCAACAACCCTAACAGGGTTCTGGTTAAGGTGGAAATTGAAAGTGATATCGATATTTATGAAGATAGTGTTGCAGTGCTTGCAATGCAGGGTATTACTGGTGTGGCCTTTGTTCAAATTGAGGGCGGCAGTGCTGAAGCGGCAATTTTACAAGCTGATGGTGACGTAGCTCCCATTATAAAATCACGCATTTCAGCAATTCAGGAACTGTTCACTGGCGCGCCAGACTTTATTAACGAAGCAATTGGCGTGGTTAATAAAATTAATGAACTATTGAACGAAGAAAACCGTGCCAGCATTGGCAATATTTTACGAAATATGGACGATGTTTCACAAAACTTCGCTGAGGGAACTGAAGACATTGCCGCAGTGGTGACAGAACTAAACAGGTCCATAAAAAGCGTAGGTGATGCGGCTGAGGCTATTGCTGAGGTTGCCACGGGTATTGAGGGCGAGTTGGAAGATGTTCTTAACGAGCTTGATGGTGTTTTAAGCGGTGCTAACAAGCTGATGGAGCAACTTAACGATTTGGTTTATGAAAATGAGGGTGCTGTAACCACATTTACCAATGGCACTTTACCAGAGATATCTAGACTGGTTATCGATGCTAGACGCTTGGCTATTGTGCTTTCAAGCTTGGCGGAAAATTTGGAAGATGACCCCACAGGTCTGATCTTTAGTCCAAGTAAACCAGAATACTCGCCTGAGAAATAGGGCGAGAGCGACCTAATATAACGACACAGAAAGGCGGATTAATGAGTAAACATATTGGCATAAAAAAAATAGTAGCAGTTTTACTATTACCAATGTTGGTGGCATGCGGCCCGTTGATAGAGTTTCCTGGCTCTGGCGATGCCCCGCGCCATTTTCAGCTAACCCCTAGCGGTGTGTCCCTAGCAAACAGTGCAACTGCTAATGTCAGTAGCGCAACCATTTATATGGAAAGTGTTTCATCGTCTGGTGTTCTTAAAACCACAAATATTCTGGTGCAGGCTGGTTCAAATGAACTGCAATATTATAAAGATGCCCTGTGGGTGGACAGAACCCCCATATTGGTTGAGCGTTTTCTTATTGAGGCGCTAGCAAGCAATGGCAGCCTGACCGTTGTGGGTCCTGAAAGTATTGAAATACCTGCCGACTATAGGCTGAGAATTGACCTAAAGGGCTTTTCTTTTAAAACTGGGCAAATAGGAAGCTCTGACAAAGTATATATTAGCCTAACGGCAATGTTGGTTAAAAACGGCCCCATAGAAATTATGGGTCTTAAAGAATTTAATATTGAACGTAATGTATCTAGTGGTGAGATTGATGAAGTGATTGAGGGTTTTAATATAGCTATGAATGGCTTGAGCCAAGATCTGTCAGGCTGGATATATGAAACCTTGGAAAACGAAGCATCATAGGAAGCTAGTGTGTATAAAGATGAAAAGCAGGGCGTTGATAATTTCTATAAAACACCCCTTGGAAAAATCTTTTCACAGCACCTAATGCTAACTATCAACCAATTGCTGGGCGATGTTTCTGGTCGAAATATATTAGTTATCGGCCCTGCCATTCCTGATATGGATCAATTAGCGCTACGTTGTAGGAACATTCAATATAAAACCCTTAAAGGTACAAGTGTTTTCCCCTTTTCAGACGATAGTTTTGCAAGGGTGATAGTTCTACACAGTTTGGAGTTTTCAGAACACATCACAGGCTTTCTTCGTGAGGTTTGGCGGGTTACCGAGCCAGAAGGAAAGGCTATATTTGTAGTGCCAAACCGTTTGGGGCTGTTGGTGCGTTCAGACAGAACACCATTTGGTTTTGGGCAACCCTATACAAAGAACCAGTTTAAAACCCTGTTGGTGGATAACCAGTTTAGTTCGCAAGAATTTTGTGAGGTTTTGTGCATGCCTGTGTGGTCGCTTTCTCGCAAGCCATCAGTTATTACTTTTATGGATAAAATGGGTCAGCTTTTATGGCCGCAACTTTGTGGCGCTTTCATTGTTGATGCAGGAAAAAGTGTTTATGCCCCTGAAATGCAGGGTGAAAATGCTAAAGCCACACTAGCCCCCGCAACAGCACCATATTAATAAATTACATTATTGGTGGCAGTTCTGTCAGGCGTAGCGGCCCTAGCCACAGGTGACCATTTTGCGCTGTAAGCGATAGGGGTATGCTGTCACCACCTGAAAAGGTTTGCAGCAAAACCAAGCTGGAATTAAGCGTGTCTTGGGCTTGTTTATCCAAATTTATAAACCGACTAATCACTTCGCTTGCGGCTTGCGGTACGGCAATGCGGGTAGAAAGCGCCCCAAGTGGTTTTAGCTCTTGGTCTAGTGTTACACTGCCATCGGCTTTTACATCCATACCACTTATAATAATGTCAAATTGCGAAATTTCCAAAGTGCCACTGCCATCACGCCATGCTTCCAAGCCACTGCGTGACAGGTTCGGTGCGGTATCACCCCGCAACTCAGACACTAATGTCAGCTCATCAATAACTTTGGTCGAGGTGTTTTCGCCAATGGTCAGCCCTTCAATACCTAAGGCCACATCAGCCAGTTTTGGGGCTAACAGCGTGTTTTCAGATGTGGGTATGTCTGATGCCGCCGAGCGAATATGCATGGCGAAGTTTTGCGCACTTAAAATAGGGCTGTTGTCGGCATAGCGTGAGGCAAAACTGCTAGTTAACTCAACAGATATACGAGAACCATTATTTTTCGGCCCATTGAAGCTTAAGCGCACCGCGGCGCTATCAAGAAAAATACCTGAACTGTCCGTATTATTTGCACTTTGTTTTTCATAAACGCTTAAGCGTGATGCATTCGATGTGAAAATAAGATGAGAAAAGTTCCACGGCTGAGCATAGATGTGCAACTTGTCACTAACCCATGTGGAATAGATATCGCCTTGTTCTTGACTAACCTTGGGGTTGTCTAGTGACACAATAATTCTGTAAGGAAAGCCAGTAACCTCAAAATTATCATAAGTAAGGGTTATGCCATCTTTTTCCAGTTTTTGGATCATATCACGCACATGGTCTTCGGCATTTTCAGCAATATAATACCAATAGGCTGAGTATGCCGCTAGCAAGGCAAAAATAGATAATACTATGGATTTTAACTTCATGTTTTTGCCTTTACTTAAATGTCATTGCTTCAAGCTTCTCGGTGGCGGTATCAATATCGTTGCCCAACCTTTTCATAAACTCCTCACGAGATAAGCCGTTTTCGATAACAGGCAGAAACTCTAAATAAATTGTTCCCGGGCGCTTCAGAAAAGAATTTCGTGGCCACAGTAGGCCAGAGTTAAGGGCAACAGGCACTACAGGCAATTTTAACTGTCGGTAAAGAGCGTAAACACCGGCCTGAAATTCGGCATCGTGTTCTGCCGAAACTCTGGTGCCTTCTGGAAAAATTACAATTTTACGGTTGTATGTTACGGCGGCTTTTGCCTCTTTTAACATTCTGCGTAACGCCTTGGAGCCAGCATTTCTGTCCACGCCAATCATTTTAAGTTTGCGTACATACCAGCCAAAAACAGGAATATCCCTTAGCCCTGTTTTAAGGACAATAGCGGGGTCTTTTAACAGTCCTTGGAACACCGTGGTTTCCCACGCCGACTGGTGTTTGCAGGCAACAATAACTGGCTCTTCAGGCAGGTTTTCCATGCCCTTATAAACAACCTTAATGCCAGTTATAATAGGCAGAGCTTTTTGCATGCCTCTAGACCATTGCTCTTGGGGGAAAAGCGATCTTTTCCTAGGCAATGGCAGGGTTAACATCCCTATGATTGACCAAAGCGCTGCCCACACATAGAAAAATATAAAAAATAAAAATGAGCGTATAAAAATCACTATAAGGTCCATTGTTATTAGAAAATACGGTACCGAGCTAAACTATATATATATTTTGTATATTCAAGGGCAATGGATGACCATTTTAGCTGTGTTTTGATCACAAATGGGTAAACTTTCAAATCAGGCGCTGTGTTCTCTAGCTCTAATAGCGCCCTTGGCATGTGAAAGTCAGATGTAATTACCATTAATGAAGTAAAGCCATTTTCTTCAGCCCAGTTTTTGGTTTCAGCGGCATTCCCCTTTGTATCCAGTGCTTGCCTGCCAAGGTTAATACATGTTTGCTCATCGTTATTTTCGCAATGTTTTAATGGGCTGTCATATGCGTTTAATATGGTGGTGGTGTTTAGGTTGGCATTAACACCTGAAATTAACAGGCGTTTTCCTAGCCGCAAATTCAGTGCTTCTATTCCCGCTTCAATGCGGCCCACCCCGCCTGTTAGGGCAACAATGCCATCAACCTGTCTTTGGCTGTCTAAGCTTGAAGGTTCAGGTTTAAAGCTAATAAACCAAGCTAACCCCATGCCCCAAATGACAAGCAATATCAGGCAAAGTTTGATAAACCTGACAATTCTTCTGCGTCTTCTTTGCAATTTTATTCTGCGTTTATAAATGCTTGCTACCATTGTTTTACATCATCTTTATAAGAGCTTTTCTAACCGCTTTGTCTGCGGTAACCATTGACAGTAGCGAAACTGCAAATGGAATAAGCCCTAAAGTTAATATCTGCCATAAGTTAAGGGTAAGCTTGGGTGTTAAGCCATCACCTAGGTCTTTGGTTAATATATAAAAAACTATAATTGTAATAATGGCGGCAACTAGCCCACCAACACCACCTTTGAAACCATATATCATAAATCTGTTTTTAAACTCACGGGAAATGGCACTGTCCTCAGCCCCCATAAGATGAACTATTTCTATGTTTTCTTTGTGGGCGGACAGCCGTGCGTTGGTGGCAAAAACAATTATGGCAACGGTTGTCAGCATAATTAGCACTACAGCTAACCCTGATGTGGCCTGAATTGTGGCACTTAGTTTTAATAGTTGGTCGACCCATTGTTGGTGTCCGTCCAGTTTTGCATCTGGTGCCACCGCATGTAACTTGCCCTCCAAGGCAATAATATCAACATGTCGGTTGGGAACCAGTTGTGCTGTTATCATTGCTGGTATTGGCAGGTCATCTGTTACATTTCCAGACCCCAACCACGGCTCTAACAGGCTTGTTATTTTATCATCACTCAGCAGTTCGGCCGATGTTACCTCAGGCATGCTTTTTAAAATTTCAAGCACGCTTGCAGCTTGCTCGGCAACACTTTCGTCGTCAGCATTGCTTATTTGTATTGTCATGCTTTGGGACAGCTCTGATGACCACAAGTCGCTCATATTATGTAAGGCAAAGCCAGACCCAATTGATAGGGCTGATAAATAGGTCATAACCGCAATAACCCAAGGCAGTATTCCGCCGCCCTCTTTACCACTTGGAAGAAACTGAATGCTTGATTTTGCTTTGAACATTACACTTCCCCAACTGTTGGGTTGGCGGCATTGCCAGCCGCAGGTATTAGCTCTAATTCACCATTTTTAAGGCGTAGCTCAGGCGCATTCATGTGTTTGACCATAGAAATATCATGGGTGGCAATAACCGTGGTGGTGCCAATTTTGTTCAACTCAACAAAAAGATGCATCAGCCTTTGTGCCATTTCGGGGTCAACATTACCTGTGGGTTCATCAGCCAACAGCAGATCGGGGCGACCAATAACCGCACGGGCAATGGCAAGTCGCTGCTTTTCTCCGCCTGAAAGTGTTGATGGTCGGGCCTCAAACTTATCCTTTAGGCCAACCCAGCTTAAAAGCTCCTTGGACTGTTCTTTCAGGCGCTCTTCTTTAACCTCGCCCGCTAAAACCATTGGCAACATAACATTTTCAACGGCTGTTAAATGCTCTAATAGCCGAAACTCTTGGAAAACAACGCCGATACGCCGCCTTAGTTTTGGCAAGGCCGCGCGGGTGGAGATAACAGTGTTAACATCAAAAAAGCTGGTTAGGCCGCGTGATGGTCGGTGGGCTAAATATAACAGCTTCAATAATGACGATTTACCCGCACCACTGGCGCCGGTTAAAAAATGAAAAGAACCCCGCTCCAACTCGAAGCTGATATCTTTTAAAATTTCGCTATCCATACCATAGCGCATGCCAACATTTTCAAATCTTATCACCAGTGTTTCCCATTTTTTTATTCGTTCGTACCATATTTACAACCAGTGGCATTTCAGGTCTAGCCCTGCTCTTATCTATATTTCAATTCATAGGGTTTTATTTTGCCTGTTTTAGGTAGTAAGATAAGTTTTAGGTAGTAAGGTAATATGCTATCCGAAGTTTAGGGTTAGGTCACAGACAAAATGACATTAAGAGGTTTATGACAAATGATTATTGGTTGTCCCGATTGTTCAACAAAGTTTGGTATACCAGATGGTGCGCTAGGCGATGCTGGTCGCAAGGTTAGATGCGCTAAATGTGGCCATGTTTGGTTGGCCACTAATGAAGATGCAATTACTATGGAGCAGCCTGTAACTGAGGCTGCTGATGATAGTGTAAGCCCATCTCAGCCTGAGGCACCACAAGAGGAAATCACACCACAACCCGAACCTGCTGACGAAAGCGTTGCGGATGAAGCCCCATCCCCTGAAATTGAGAACACTGAAGCTGAACATACTGACGTTGAAAGTGCTGAGGAAGATATTAAAGGTTTGGGTGACAGCAGTGTAGAAGAGGCGCTGGCTGTTATTAAGGGTTCCGCCATTGAAGAGCCTGACTTTCCCTTAGGCAAGGGTGAGATAGGCGAGTTCGCGGCAACAGCTAGTTCCAAAACAGTTGTAATTGGTTGGAGCGCTTTGGGCGTATTTATGGTTAGTATTTTGCTTGTGTTCTTCTTAATGCAGGACAGTTTGCGTAATGTGTGGCCGCCCATAACAAAACTTTATGATGTGGTTGGGTTGTTGGACGCCACCCATATGGAAAGCCAAGAAGAAGCTGACATGGCGCCTGTAGATTATTCCCAATATATTCGTATTTCAAACGATGCGGGACTTGAACGTTTGGCAAATGGCGTCCCCGCATTGGTTATTAGGGGGGCTGTAACCAACACTGCTGATTTTGACATTATCTTGCCTGGTGCTGAGATTGTTCTCAGAAATGAAAGACGTCAGGATATTCAGACGTGGCCTTTTGAGTTTGATGAGGAAACCTTAAAGGCTGGAAAAACCATGCCATTCATTGAGGCTATATCTAACCCGCCACGGGAAACAACCGAGTTTGAATTAATGCTTTTGTGGGAAAAATAAATTTGCCTGCAAGGCTAATTTGTTGAGCGAATGTGTTGGGCAAATGTTTCGCCCGTAGTTTCTTCTAGGCGCAAGGCCGTGTCCCACAACAATGACGCTATTAAATCGACATCATACGATGGTGACAAGCTAAGCCGCCAATAGGCTGTGCGCAGTGCTATATAGACAACAAGGTCGTTGTTAATATCATCTTTATTTTCAGATATCAGCTTCAGCCTTTGACCAAGCACCGCTTTCGGGGTGGGTTCTAACAGCAACGACTTTCTTATATTTATTATATTTCTGGCTACTGGGTTTGAAAAAGTTTTTTGTGGCAAGCGAAATTGCAAAACATCGCTGGTGCTAACTTGCCCCATGGCATCTTCTATGTTTAACCAGCCCAAAACCATGGTTCCTGCCCATGGGTTGGCACTAAGGTCTAGCCTTTGGTAGCGCTCTACGTTTTTTTGTTCAAAGGTCAACGGCAAGGGATGAGAAAAAACCTGCTCTTCGCTGTCGCCATCATCGCCGTATTGCCCCGCTTTTCTAAACTGGAAGGTTATTTTTCTTAAAGGGTAATCATCTTGCCCCACATATCCAACCTCAAGCGTGTTATCTGGCTGGGTAATTGGGGCTGATGTAAAGCCAACAGATGGCACCTCGTCACGTTTAACCTCAATGTTCCATACAACTGTGTTTTTTCCGCCAAAGTTAAGCTCCAGCTCGCCAGTTTGGTACATGGCAACTGTTTGTTGATAGGTATTTTCATATGGTGGTGGAAACGCTATCACCTTGCCGTTCAGGTAAAGGCGTGGTTTGCGTATGCCGCCCTCAATGCTGAACTTAACAATGCTACCTTCCAGCATTGTCAGGTTGTTATCATTTTCGCTAAGGTCTTTATAGCGATGTGCTTTTGCTAGGTTGGTGTGGCTGGTACCTGTGTAGTTAGGCGGTGCGACCCATGCCGAAATTTTTGCCTGCGAAATGGGCGCGTAAAAGTTAATTTTAAAAGCATTGATAACTATTTCTAACCCCTGACCTTGGGCGATGGCAAAGCCACTGGCTACGGCGAATATAATAATATATTTGGCACCATAATCACGTTGCCACCCCCAATTTGCTTTGTTTAGGGCGGTTTTGGTTAAAAAATATGCGGTTAGCAGGGTTGCAACCAAGGCTATGGGTTGGGCAATGCTTGGTAGAAAAAACCAGACATCAAATAGTGAGGTACAGACATAGATAGCCATAATACTGACAGCAGGCCATACCGCTCGCCATGTATTTTTTATAGTTAGAACTGCCTCATTAACTTTGGAGGGTATAATAACCTCCTTTAGTTTGTTTTATTTATAAGCATTACTAGGCAATGCTTTTTTCAACCTCAACGCTTCCATGTGTTGGTGCTACAGGGTCACCTTTTTTACCACAACCTGCCAATAACAGACTAGTTAGG
Organism: Alphaproteobacteria bacterium; assembly: GCA_030634465.1. Taxonomy (GTDB): domain Bacteria; phylum Pseudomonadota; class Alphaproteobacteria; order Sphingomonadales; family SMXR01; genus DAOWAS01. Next base: position 24,045 of record DAOWAS010000005.1, read on the forward strand.
CACAAAACAATTAATCCTGATTTTACTGTCATTTCAATTGTTCCTTCCACAATTTCAATTGCTCCTTTACGGCAGATGGTGCTGTGCCGCCAAGGCTTGAACGACTGTTAAGCGCTCGCCTTGGATCTAACACATCATAAATACCGTCTGTGATATCAGCCTCTATGCTTTGCATGTCGCTTAAGCTTAGCTTATCCAACTCACATTTTTTCTGGTCAGCCATACCAACTAATGAACCGGTAATTTCATGCGCCCTTCTAAAGGGTATGTTCAGGTTTTGCACTAACCAATCGGCCAAATCAGTTGCTGTTATGTGGCCTTTCATGGTGGCGGCAGCCATGGCATCTTTGTTCACACTTAATGTTGCAACCATGCCAGTTAAGGCCTTTAAGCTTAATATAAAATGATCAACACTGTCAAAAACCGCTTCTTTGTCTTCTTGCATGTCCTTGCCATATGCAAGGGGCAGACCCTTCATCACCGTTAGCATGGCAACCAAATTTCCCATTATGCGACCAACCTTGGCTCTAATTAGCTCTGCGCCGTCAGGGTTGCGTTTTTGCGGCATTATTGATGAGCCCGTGGAAAACGCATCGTCCAAAACAATGTAGCTATATGGTTGTGACGACCATATAACAATTTCTTCTGCCATGCGGGAAAGGTGGGTGGCGCTAATGGTAAGGGCGGCCAAAAATTCCAAGGCAAAGTCACGGTCAGAAACCGCATCAATTGAGTTTTGCATCGGTGCGCTAAAGCCTAATAGTTTTGCTGTCATGTCGCGGTCGATAGGAAAGCTTGTTCCCGCCAACGCCCCCGCACCTAATGGCGACAGGTTCATGCGTTTGCGGCAGTCACCTAACCGTGCCACGTCTCTACCCGCCATTTCAACATAGGCAAGCAGGTGGTGGGCTAGTGACACTGGTTGTGCCGCTTGCAGGTGGGTGGTGCCAGGTATCAGAGTTTCAACATGTTGTTCAGCTAAGCCCAACAATGCCTTTTGAAATGCTTTCAGTTCAATTACAATGCTGTCTAGCGAGCTTCTAGTCCACAAGCGAAAGTCGGTTGCCACTTGGTCGTTTCTAGAGCGTGCTGTGTGCAATCTTCCCGCAGGTTCGCCAATTATATCGCTTAATCTGGCTTCGATATTCATGTGAATATCTTCTTGCTCAATTTTAAAGTCGAACTGTCCTGCGGCTATTTCTTCGCTAATTTGCGCAAGCCCTCTTTTAATCTCGCTAAGGTCAGCATCGCTTATAATGCCTTGCGTCGCCAACATAGTTGCATGAGCAATGGAACCTGTAATGTCCTCCTCAGCTAGACGCTTGTCAAAATGGATAGACGCATTTAACAGCTCCATAGCTTCCGCAGGGCCGTGGTCAAAGCGACCACCCCATAGTTTATTTTTATTTGTTTTGTTATTGTTGTTTTTATTGCTCATTATTCTATAACTCGTTCTGGTTTGTTTAAGATCGCCTTGTTTAAATGGAGATTATTAATGAAGCGTTTTATCGTTGCGCTTATCATAATAGCTAGTTCGCTTAGTTTGCTTGTCTTTCTGTTGCGAGACAAGGGGCAATTGCAGGCTGACCTAAACTCTTTAGCTGTGGGCGAGCTTTCTATTGTTGAGGTTTTTAACCAACCAGCCACCGTATCGCAAACAAAATTTACTGACCGTGATGGTGAAAAGCTTAGTTTTTCCGATTTAGAAGGCAAAGTGCTGTTAGTTAATTTTTGGGCCACATGGTGCGCACCGTGTATCCATGAAATGCCAGACCTGAACCGTTTGCAAAAAGCGCTGGGTAGTAATTCGTTTGAGGTCATTACCATATCATTAGACCGCCAAGGGTACGGCGTTATCGACCCATTTTTTGATGAGGTGGGTATTGATAACTTAAAAGCTTACTTAGACCGTTCCAACAAGCTTTCGCTTGAGGTCGGGGCTACAGGCCTGCCGACCACTATTTTGCTGGATAAAAACGGCAAAATGATAGCCCGTGTTGTTGGCCCCCTAAAATGGGACAGCCGCCAAGCAATAGAGTTTTTAGCAAGAGCAATCGAAGGCTGATATTACCGTGTTGGTGTTGGTTCACCATCACCAGAATAGTCGTAAAAACCTTTGCCAGTTTTCACACCCAGCCAACCAGCCTCAACATATTTTACCAATAGCGGGCAGGGGCGGTATTTGCTGTCGTTAAACTCGTTATAAAGCACATTCATAATTGCTAAGCAGGTATCCAAACCAATAAAGTCCGCCAATGTTAGCGGCCCCATGGGGTGGTTGGTGCCAAGAACCATGGTTTTATCAATGGCTTTAATGCTGCCAATGCCTTCATAAAGAGTGAAAACCGCCTCGTTTATCATTGGCATTAAAATTCTATTGGCAATAAAACCGGGGAAATCTTCTGAAACCGCAGGGTCTTTGCCCATTTTAATGGCAAGCGCCTCAATGATCTCAAATGTTTCTTTCGATGTGGCAATGCTAGGAATTAGCTCAACCAACTTCATAATTGGCACAGGGTTCATAAAGTGCATGCCGATAAACTTTTCTGGTCTGTCGGTGGCGGAACCAAGTCGGGTTATGGAAATGGACGACGTGTTGCTAGCTAACAATGCCTCAGGCTTAAGGTGTGGGCACAGTTCTTTCAGAAGAGCAATTTTAATGTCTTCTTTTTCCACCGCAGCTTCAATAACCAGATCGCAGTTTGCGTGGTGTTCTAGCCCCACCGCAATGGTTATGGACGCAAGTGCCTTGTCCATATCAGCCTGTGATATTTTTTCTTTTTGAACTTGCCTGTTCATGTTTTTAGTAATGGTTGCCAAACCTTTTTCAGCAAATTCTTGTTTTATATCGGTTAGAACAACCTTATAGCCAGCCAGTGCCGCAATATGGGCAATGCCATTGCCCATTTGACCTGCGCCAATAATACCGATGATTTTCATCTTGTTTTTCCTAAAGTTAAAGCGCTTTGTCTAGCTCAGGCAAAACATCAAACAGATCAGCAACCAAGCCGTAATCAGCAATTTGGAAAATTGGTGCATCTTCGTCTTTGTTAATTGCCACAATTATTTTGCTGTCTTTCATGCCCGCTAAATGCTGAATGGCACCTGAAATGCCCACAGCAATATAAAGATCAGGTGCTACAATTTTGCCTGTTTGCCCAACTTGATAGTCGTTAGGAACAAACCCTGCATCCACTGCGGCACGACTGGCACCAACACCAGCACCCAGCTTGTCAGCCACGGCTTCAATAAGGGCGAAGTTTTCGCCGCTACCCATGCCACGACCACCAGAGACAATAATTTTTGCACTGGTTAGCTCAGGTCGGTCAGATTTTGACAATTCAGCAGACACAAACGAACTGTTGTCACTGCCTGCTTGGGCATCAACATTTACCAGTTCAGCACTGCCACCAGAACCCGCAGGGGCAAAACCAGTGGTGCGCACTGTTATTACCTTTTTAGCATCGCTTGATTGCACGGTTTGAATGGCATTGCCCGCATAAATTGGGCGCTTGAACGTATCAGGGCTTTCCACAGAAATAATATCTGAAACCTGCGCTACATCTAAAAGTGCGGCAAGGCGTGGCATTACATTTTTACCAGTTGTTGTTGCGGGTGCCACAAATGCTGAATAGTTTGCTTCCAAGCTTAGCAACAACGGGGTGATGGCTTCTGCTAACGGGTGGGCATATTGCTCAGCATCGCTTACCAATACCTTGCTAACACCGTCAACGGCCTGTGCCGCCGCTGCGGCATCACCGCAATTGTGACCAGCAACCAACACATGCACGTCGCTATCAATTGCCAGTGCGGCTGTAACGGCGTTTAATGTGGCATCTTTTAATGAAGCATTATCATGCTCGGCTAATACTAATACGCTCATGATAAAACTCCTTCACCTTTAAGTTTCTCTAACAGCTCAGCCACATTTTCAACCTTAACACCTGCGGTGCGTTTGGCTGGCTCTTCCACCTTCAACTGGGTTAGGCGCGGTGTTATATCCACCCCGTAGTCGTCAGTTGATTTTGTGATAATTTCTTTTCTTTTTGCCTTCATGATGTTTGGCAATGAAGCATAGCGCGGTTCGTTCAAACGCAGGTCAGTTGTAACCACCGCAGGAAGGGTCAGCTTAACAGTTTCCAAGCCACCATCAATTTCACGGGTTACATTAACCGAACCGTCAGCCACTTTCACCTCAGATGCAAACGTACCTTGCGGCCAGTTCAGCAGTGCCGCCAACATTTGCCCTGTTTGGTTGCAATCGTCATCAATTGCTTGCTTGCCAAGGATAACCAGTTCAGGTTTTTCCTCTTCAACAATTGCTTTGATAATTTTAGCAACAGAAATTGGCTCAACAGTTTCGCCAGTTTCAACCAAAATACCACGGTCACCACCCATAGCCAGTGCGGTGCGAATGGTTTCTTGCGCTTGGTTTGGGCCAATAGACACAATGATAATTTCATCAACACCACCAGCCTCTTTAAGGCGGATGGCCTCTTCAACGGCAATTTCGTCAAATGGGTTCATGGACATTTTGACATTTTGCAGTTCAACGCCTGAACCGTCTGCTTTAACTCGTGCTTTGACGTTGAAGTCAATTACACGTTTTACAGGGACAATAATCTTCATCAGCCTTTGCGCTCCTAAGGTCTGTTTTATAATGTGAAATATTCGGCTTAGGGTTACCTGAATTGGCGGGGTTAGTCAATTATTGATAACCACAAAGGTTATGTAATTGAAAGCTATCTTGTGCCGCCCGGTACCCACAACACATCATTTTTGCCCATGTCGTTAACAAACCGCCCCAAAACAAACAAAAGGTCTGACAATCGGTTCAGGTATTTTATGGCGGATGGGTTTATTTTATGCTGTTGCTGTTGGGTTATAGCGCAGCGCTCGGCGCGGCGGCAAATGGTGCGTGCTAGGTGTAAATAGCTAGCGGCCTCGCTGCCACCGGGCAATATAAAACTGGTCAGGTCTTCTAGGTTTGCATTCATTTGGTCAATTTCTTGTTCCAAACGTGTTACCTGCGCATCTGTAATGCGAAGCTTGCCACTTTCGCCATCTTCTTCACCATCTTCAATGGGGGTGGAAAGGTCAGCGCCAAGGTCAAACAGGTCGTTTTGAATGGCTTGAAGCATTTTTTTAGTGTCACTGCTAACATAAAGGCAGGCAATGCCAATGGCGGCGTTGGTTTCATCCACGGCACCATATGCCTCAACCCTGATGTCATCTTTGGCGACACGTTCGCCGTTACTTAGCGAAGTTTCGCCCTTGTCGCCGCCACGGGTATATATTTTAGTTAGCTTAACCATTTTAGTTGTCCTAATTGCCAATGTTAACGGCGGCAAAAATGCCTAAAAGAATTATGGTGGCAAACTGGGCAATTACCCGCATGCGCATAAGCTTGTTAGAATTTTTTTTGTTAAACTCGCCGCCTCTAGCCATTGAAAACAGGCCGAAAAAAAGAATGCCAATAGTTCCTGCAAGTGCAATGCCGATCATTATATTTAATATGGTCATGATAAAATACTCTGTTAATGAGAGGGAGTTATATATTTCATGGTTTTATGCTTGTTTTCAAGACTTATCCATCAGTTTTTTTGCTAGTTCAATGCCATCATCACCGTGTTCTCGTAGTGACTTTAGTGTGGCTGAGCCGCTTCTTTTAGCCAAACGTTGCCCGTCATCATCAACCAACAGGGCATGGTGGTGGTAAATGGGTGTTTCAAACCCCAACAATGCTTGCAACAAGCGGTGAATGTGGGTGGCCTCAAACAGGTCAACCCCGCGAATAACATGGCTAATGTTTTCTAAATGGTCATCCACAGTTACAGCAAGGTGGTAACTTGTTGGTGTTTCTTTGCGGGCTAAAACAATGTCGCCTTGTTCAACTGGCGTTGCTGTAATTTCACCCTTAATTTCATCTTGCCAATATAGCGGCCAGTTGTTTTTGGCCTTTAGAAATGCAATTGCCTTTTCCATATCCAACCTTAGGGCATATGGTGCGCCGCTTTGTTGTTTTTGCGTTTGCTCGCTAACGCTTAGTTTTTTACAGGTTTGCGGGTAAACCACTCCGTCAAACCCGTGTGGTGCTGATGGTGCGTTTGCGATTTCTTTTTTAATGTCGGCGCGGGTGCAAAAACACGGGTATAGCAGATCCATGTTATCTAGAATGTTCAGATATTTTTCATAATCAGCAAAATGCTGGGACTGGATGCGAACAGGCTCACTCCACTTAATGCCTAGCCAGCTTAGGTCTTTATAAATTTCTTGGGTAAACTCATCGCGGCATCTGGTTTGGTCTATGTCTTCAATGCGTAAAAGAAAACTGCCATCATTCGCTTGGGACATCGTATATGCCAGCAAAGCAGAAAAACCATGACCAAGGTGCAACAACCCTGTAGGGCTGGGTGCGAAGCGTGTGATGAAAGTTTTTTTCATTTTTTTAGCAAGCTTTCAATTATTTAGCTTTATCTAGCTTTTCTTTAGTACGCTCATAACATATTCTGTTGCCAATTGTGAAAGGTGATTATGTATCATGACAGAAGTTGTTGAAATTAGCGGCCCTAGCTCTTTGCCAGAAAGTGGCACCAAACCAGATAGTATTGTTATTTTTTTACATGGCTATGGCTCAAACGGTGATGACCTTATTGGTCTTGCTCCAAACTGGCGGGCTATTATGCCTAATACGGTGTTTTTGTCGCCAAATGCACCAGAAAAAACACCCATGGCGCCAAACGGTTACCAATGGTTTCCCCTAAGCACACTGGCAAAAAGCGAGCGTGAAAGCGGTGTTTATAAAGCCGCACCCACTTTAAACGCTTATATTGATAAAGTATTGGCGGAATATGACCTGAGCGAAGACAGGCTTGCTTTGGTTGGCTTTTCCCAAGGAACCATGATGGCACTGCATGTGGCGCCGCGCCGTGCAAAACAACTGGCATGTGTTTTGGGATATTCGGGCGCATTAGCCGCACCGCACAAATTGGTTGATGAAAGCAAGTCAAAACCACCTGTCATGCTTATCCACGGTGAGAGCGATGATGTTATTCCGTTTCCCGCCATGTTTGAAGCCGTGGGTGCGCTTGAGGCGCTTGGTTTAGAGGTGGAGAAACATATAAGTAAAAATACCCCCCACGGCATTGCCCCTGATGGCTTGCAAAAAGGTGGCATTTTCCTAACAAGAGCATTTGGCTGATGGCTAAGAAATTTGAAAAACTGGAAGATATGAAAAATTTGGGGCCAAAAACCTCAGAACGACTACGTGCTGTTGGTGTAAACACCCCTGCGGAGCTGGTGGAGATGGGCGCTGTTGAGGCCTATTGCCGGCTTAAGCTGACATATACTGATAGCACATCAGTTATTGTCCTTATTGCCATTCAAGGCGCGCTTATGGACGTGCATTGGCAGGAGGTGCCACCAGTTTTAAGTGATGCTTTAAAGTTGGAAGCGTGGGAACTGCTAAAAGCCCAGAAATAAAGAGCGGCCATAAATAAAGAACGACCAGAAATAAAGCACCGTAAGATGTTATCAAACCCGCTTAGATAGCCATATGGCACTGCGACAGCCAATTTTAATGGCTTCTGACAATAATTTATACCCTGGGGTGTCTTCAGCACCATGTTCAAGAGCTATGTTTTTATGCTCTACCTCTTCAGCTTGAAACTTCTCAATTTTTTTATTTAGCTCAGGTTCCGTATTCCACGCGCTGAGGGTTTCTCTCTGTTCTTGGTAATGTTCGTCTATGACCTCTTCAACAGCGGCTGTACAGGCCATGGCGGCCTTTTCGCCCATTATGGCGGTAACAGCACCCAAGGTGTAGCCAGCCACGTTCCAGAACGGGTATAGGGCAGTTGGGCGCACACCGCGTTCCATCATCAGTTCTTCAAAAGCTTCCAAGTGTTCATCTTCTTGCTCAGCCATGTGTTTAATGGTGGCATAGCTTGGGTGGTCAGGCCCTAGGATATCCATTTGCCCTTTGTAAATGCGCTTGGCGCCAAATTCACCAGCATGATCAACCCTTATCATACTAGCAATTGCGTCTTCACGGTTTGGCTCGCCAGGAAGCGGCAGGGGCGGAATTGCTTTTGTCTGCTTTTCTTTGCTCATATTACCCACCTTATTCTTTTCTCAATTTAGACCAAGAGAATATAGCAAAAAATGCCATGAAAGACGCAATGAAAAAGTTATAGCCTGCCATGGAAATACCGAATAATGACCACGGAGCGGCATCACAGCGAATTATTGGCGCGCTAAACAGTTGGGCAAGGCGATCTTCATTGCTGCCTGAAAAGTCAATTGTGGGGGTGCAGGACGTGGGCCCTTGCCACCATTTATATTCAACACCAGTATGATATGCGGCAATGCCTGCATCTACCGTTAATAAAACGCCACACAGAAGCAGTAAAATAAGAACAAAAGACTTGTCTAAATTGATGACACCCTTTTGTGCCAACAGGCCAATGGCGGATACTGCTATTGCACCCATGTAGGGGTAGCGTTGATAGTAACAAAGCTCGCACGGGGCATAACCAAAACCATATTGAAAAATATAAGCCGTACCCAAAACTGCTACGGAAAGCAAAAATATTACTAACAGCGCGTTTGGAATAAGGCTTTCTAATTTGCTCATTATAAAATTCATTTTATTACCCAATATATTTGATGGCGATAAAGCCGAAGAATAATAAGAATACGGTTACTGATGTGACTAAAGTTAGGCGTTTTTCAATGAAATTTTGAATGGCCTCACCAAAATGCAAGATAAGAAAGCCCTCTATAAGAAAACGAGGGGTGCGAGAAGCCAGAGATGCGATAAGAAATGCTAGCGGGTCCATAGCCACCACACCACTTGCAATGGTGATAACCTTAAATGGGAAAAATGTTAGGCCAAATAAAAATACTAGCCATGCGCCCCATTCTATAAAATTTTCCTGAAAGCGGGCAAACTCATCCATATAACCATAAAAACTGATAATTTCTTTGCCAACCAGTTCCCATGCGAAATAGCCAATGGCATAACCAAGCATAGCCCCCAATACAGAGCCTATTGTGCAGATGATAGCAAAGCGTATTGCCTTCTCACGCTTGGCTAGTGCCATGGGCAACAGCATTACATCTGGCGGAATGGGAAATACGGAGCTTTCGATAAATGCAATAAACCCTAGCCAACGTTCAGCATAAGGTCGGTTTGCCAGTTCAAGCGTCCAATTATAAAGGCGTTTTAACATATGTTTTCCATTTTTATATGTTTCGATATAGCAGAGCAGGGCGCGTCAAACAATCATAACCCGAAGGGGCAATAAAAGTTTGTGCTGGTTAATATCATTACTTGACGAAGGGGAAATCCTGTCTATGATGCGCACACTTACCGTGCCCCCGTGGCGGAACTGGTAGACGCGCGGGATTCAAAATCCCGTTCCTGTATGGGAGTGTCCGTTCGATTCGGACCGGGGGCACCACTCTCTTTCTATCCTTATTAAATAACACTGAAATTTAAGCATAAAAAAACGGCGCCCACTGGACGCCGCTTAATTATTTTTATTATCTATCTAAACTATTCTCTAGCAGCCAGAGCCAATTGTTCTCTTCTGTTGGCTTCGTTGTTGATATGTCTAATCCACTGAGCTGACTGTGTGCGAGAGCGGCTATCTTTTCTTGATTCCTGAAAGGCTTCTTTAGCTTTTTGCAGCTGATCATTGTTAAAATAAGCCATGCCCAAAATCATATATGCCTGATCTTCTCTGTTTAGATCACCTTTATCAATGCCTTGCATGATGGCGGCAATAGACTTGCTCCACTCATCACGAGCCATATAAACCTGTCCAAGTCTAAGTGAAAGGTCACCCTCTTCAGCTAGCTCAGCCGCCTGAATTAGTGGTGGAATGCTATCTTCCAATTCTTGCGCGTTAATAAGGGCGTTGGCATAAAGCTCATAGTTGTCTTTGCTTTCTTCCAGAACTTCAACTTCAAAACCTTTACGCATAACTTCTGCGGCTTTAATTGGAACCTCATTAAACATATAAAGTTGAGCCATGTTTCTAAGATGACTTTCTTCAACCAGATAACCTTGGTTATATGCAACTTCCATAGTAGCTAGTTGTGAAGCTTCATTTCTTAGTTCTGAATACATTGATGCAAGCTGTAGCCAGTATCTTGGTTTGTTGTGGTTTAGAACAAGGTATTCCAGAATATCACGGGCTTCTGTGTAATTGTTTTTCTCGTAATAAATTGTCAGCAAAAGCAGATACCAGTTTTCTCTTACAACACCACCAGACAATTCAGTAAGCTCAACAGCTTTCAAAATAGGTGCGAGTGCGGCTTCGAAATCATTCATGGCGTAAAATAACTGACCACGGAAAATATATGCTGATGCTTGTGGCTCGGCGGCATATAGAAACCATTGATCCAAATACTCCATAGATTTATCATAGTTTCCTTCAGAAAACTCTAATTGAGCAAGTTGAAAGCGAATATTATCTTCAAATGCAATGGGAATACCTTCTAATTGCAAAATATTTTCAAAGGATTTAATGGCATTGGCCGTATCATCAAGTTCAAAATAATAATACGCATAGAAGTTCCACATGTTAGCTTCTTCATATGAATTAAGGCCCCTTACGTTATGCAGGTCCTCTAAACTCTCGCGTGTTTCTTCATAGTCTTTTATTTCTAACGCCGCTTGAGCGCGCTCTAGATATTTAAAAGCACTTGCGCGCATTGTTGGTGTGCGTCTTGTTTTGCGCTCAGGGGCTGCTTGCTGCTCTTGTGCAACAGCAATGTTGCCAGATGGCATAAAACCTGTGCCTGAAAAGACTGTTAGGGCTGCACCTGCCATTGTGGCGAGGGTAGCTTGCCGAACAATTTTTTTCATGGAAACTTTCATATTATATTCCTAGCCTCAGGATATATCCTGATTTTTTATTCATTTAGGTCTTGGTGTTTAGTAGCGACCATTAAAAATTTATTCTTCCATCTCAAAGGTAATGAGGTTTCTAACGCCGGCTGTTCTTTGTGGCTCGCCATTAATCACTTTAGGTTTGTATTTAAACTTAAGTGCGGCACGGGTTGCGGCACGTTCAAAATAACCAGTTGGCTCTGCTTCAATAACAATAGCATCTTCAACTGCACCTGTTTCTGTAACGGTAAACTCAACCAATACCCAACCAGATATGCCACGTTCTTGGGCACGGCGTGGGTATTGTGGTGCAACCTTAACAATAGGAAGGTAGTCACCATCCATAGCGCCACCAAAACCTGTGCTCATATTAGCACCAACATCAACTGCGGCTCTTTCAAATGAAACGCCACTGTCAGTTGGGTTGTTAACATTAACCTGAAGGTCAAGCTCAGGCGGAGTGTCTTCAATTTCAGGTGGGCGTTCTGGCTTTCTATCTTCAACCATCGCCTGTTCATCACGGTCAATACGAACCATATCAACAATATTACCAGCTTTGTCGCCATCCAAGTTTACATCGCCACTTGCCACTAATAATTGCATTACAAAAAACAGAGCAAAGGTTACTGCTGATGCGAGAATTATAGAATATATGTACCTTGTAATCATTTTAAGTATTCTCTCTATTAACTTTGATCTGCTGATAAAGCTACGTTTGGCGCTCCAGCCTGTCTGGCCGCTTCCATAACCTGCATTGTAATTCCAGATTTAGCTTCCCTGTCGGCCTGAATAACAACAGTACCTCTTGGGTTTTCAGCTAATAGTCTTTCCAAAACAGTTCTTAGTGCTTTAATTTCAACTTTTTTACGATTGACCCATACCTGGTCAGCGGAAGTTACTGCGATTAGAACGGCCGCTTGTTGTTTCAACTCTGCTGATACCGCAATTGGTTTATCAACTGAAACGCCAGCCTCTTTAACAAATACCGCGGTAACAATGAAGAAGATTAACATGATGAACACAATATCCAACATGGGTGTCATGTTAATTTCTTCTGCTTCATCGGCTTGTGCGTGGTTGCGCATAACTTTTCTCTTCTATTGTTATATCATGAAAATAGTAAAAAAACTATTTCCTGCATTAATCCAATGGTTATTCGGCAATTGACACATTTTTCACGCCAGATAGCAGGGCTTGGTCGTATATCTCGACGATTAGTCCTGCGTGACTGTCAGGAAGGGCTTGTATTACCACCATTCCTTCTGGGTTTTCTGCATGCAAGCGCTCAATGTTTGCTCTTACCGAACGGATATCCACACGTCTGAAATCAATGAAAATTTGGTTGTTATTATCTATTTTGATAATAATATTTTTCTTGTCAGGGTCTGGTGGAGGCGGATTGTCATTATCTGGCTTGTTAACATCAAGACCATGTTCTTTGACAAAGCTCGCCGTTACGATGAAGAAAATCAGCATAATGAACACGATGTCCAGCATCGGTGTCATGTTAATTTCGGCTTCATCGTCCTGTTTTTTAAATTTTCTCATAACCGACCTAGTGATCCATGGTTAAATTATCTTCAAGCTTTTCAGCTTCTCTCTTGGCTTTACGCTCGATATAGGTGCTTACGAAAACACCAGAAAGAGCGGCCACCATACCTGCCATTGTTGGAATTGTAGCTTTGGAAACACCACCAGCCATTGCTCGTGCGTTGCCGCTACCCATGATTGCCATCACGTCAAAAACTTCGATCATTCCAGTAACAGTGCCCAACAAACCCACTAGTGGGCAAATGGCAACAAGGGTTTGAATTAACTTAACGTTTTTATTCAAATCTATTGATACTTGAGAGATCATAGCAATGCGAATTTTGTGTGCATGCCATGATTTGCGTTCTTTTCTATCTTCCCAAGCATTAATAACCTTGCTGGCATCTTTTTTGTAAACAGCACGGAAATACCAAAGTCTTTCGATGATCAACACCCACATAATGAATGTGACAAGCAGGACTAGGAAAAGGACGTCTCCGCCCTTTTCCATAAATTCCCGAATGGCGTCAAACGCCTCACCCATTGGCGGCCTCCTTCTCAGCGTGAGAAGCTATGATACCAGCACTTTGCTCTTCTAGGATGTGGATCACGCCCTTACTCATGCCAGCAACAAGGCTGTGCAAGAACAAGGTTGGGATAGCCACAAGAAGACCAAGAACTGTTGTCACTAGGGCTTGAGAAATACCACCAGCCATAAGCTGAGGATCACCCGTACCAAATAGTGTGATAGCCTGGAAGGTTGCGATCATACCGATCACAGTACCAAGTAGACCAAACAATGGTGCCACCGCTGAGATCATTTTGATAACTGTCAAGAAACGCTCCAATGCAGGAGTTTCTTTCAAGATAGCTTCATCAAGTTTCAGCTCTAAGGTTTCAACATCAACGTTCTTGTTGTTTTGGTAAACAGTAAGAACACGACCCAGTGGGTTGCTGCTAGAAGCTGCACCGCTTTTCATTGAGCCACGAACCTTCTTGGCAACGCCTGACAGGTAAACTGTGCGTTCAATAACCAGAGCAATACCAATAAGACCCATAAATGCGATGAAGTAACCAACAGGGCCACCTTGGTCAAAACGTTCCATCCAACTCGGTGCATTAATCATAACACGAAGTAGTTGACCGCGACTTGGATCGATACCAAAGGCAACAATCTCGCCAGCATCTGCGTCTTCCAGATCATCAATTGTACCAGTGAAACGACCAGATGGTTGACGAGCTAGCTCTTCAACACGACCAGTTTCAGCACTGTATACAAAGTATTTTCCTTCTGCAGCCAGGTTAAAGTCACCGATACGAATAAGATCAACATCAAGTGATTGACCATCAGCTGCAGCAACTGTGTAAGGGAATTTAACAACTTCACCAGAAGCAGTCATTTCTCTTTGCATTTCAAACCACAGACCTTCTATTTCAGCAATAGAAGGAAGTTGTGAGCCACCAGATTTTTCAATCAAGGCGCTAATGCCTTCTTCACGGTTAGGGTAATGAACGCTCATCAATGAACCAGCAAATACGCTACGTGTATCGCCAGCAACTTGTTGTAACACACCAAACAGCTCGCTTAGGTTACCCATGCGATCTTGCAAGCGTTGTGTAAGGTTTGTCAGCTCGGTTTCATTGGTTTGAAACGTAGCCTCTAAACGTTCACTGCGACGCTCTTCATTTGCTTTAGTTTGGTTTGCTTCACGAAGAAGTTGTTGTTGGCGTGAGCGTTGAGCAATAAACTCAGCTTCACGTTGGCGGTGCCATGCTGTTTCAGCAACACGACCTTCTTCAACAAGGCGTAAAAGCTCTTCCAAGCCATCGGTTTCTACTTCAATCACAGCAGCGTCAGCTGGTGCGGTGTTTTCTTGCGCCCATGTGTTAGAAGCTGTTCCAACAAGGGCAAAAGCCATTATAGCTAATAAAATTTTCTTCATTTTCTTACTCCGGCGCTATAACGGGTAGGTTAATCAGGTTTGGTGTGGCTTGGTTGTTAGCAATACGAATGCCTTCAGTAATAGCATTACCGAAATCGTCATCTAACTCTATCCAACTCTTAGCTTTAGAGTTCCACATGCCTGACACTGAACCGTCTTTGGTTTGATAATATAAGCCAACACGACCAATGCGAAGGAAGTTTACGTCACGTATAGAACCTTCGATTTCAGTAGTGCCTTCATATGCTTCAATTGTACGACCATAATCGTTTTCAATTTGATAAGCTTCAAAAACGTTACGGAACTTCTCTGATGGAGAAACGTTTGGATTGTCCATCATTTCATTGAGGCGATCAATACGACCATGACGCTCACCCTCTAGGAATGGCACATCATGATTAATGAACTCAGACAAAGACGCCATCATACGCATCATTAAAGGCGTAATTTGACGTTCGATGAGGGTAACCTCTTCAATAGAGGTGCGAAGCTCGCCCATTTCCACTATTTGTTTGGCAATTTGACGCTCTAATTGTGCATTGTAAACACGCAGGCCCTCAATTTCTTTCAAGATCCTTTTGTAATCTTGAAGAAGATCGTCTGTTTCATTGGCGATATTGTTGATTCGTACTTGAGATGCTTGAGCAATGCGGTTGCCATCTGCGCTAACCGCAAAGATATCATCAAGGCCTTCAGCATGTAGTGCACTTGCGCTAAAAGTTAGAGCAGTGGCAGCAACAGCAGTAAAGGCCAGCTTTCTTACACTTTGTTTTTGCATTCGTCTTCCCACAGGAATTGTCAGTTTTGTTACGGACTTCATGTCTGTAACTCTTAATATAAAAACAGGGTGGTTTC
>DAOWAS010000122.1 GCA_030634465.1 Alphaproteobacteria bacterium
GTGTGCCAGTAAAATGGGCAGCGGATGAATTGCAACCACTTTGCCCAGTACAGGGAAACCTAGACCCAAGATTGTTAGTTGTTGGTGGTAAAGCAATGCTGGATGAAGCAGATAGAATTATGAGAGCGCTTAGCCCTAAAGGATTTGTGTTTAACCTAGGTCATGGCATTACACCAGACGTGCCACCAGAAAATGTGGCAGAGCTTTCTGATTTTATTCGCAATTGGAAAGCCTAAAATAAACCATGCCAAAAAATGCTAAATCAAAAAATGATAAAATAGCAGTTGTCCTGTTTAATCTTGGTGGCCCCGATAGTTTAAAAGCGGTTAAGCCATTTTTATATAATTTGTTTTCTGACCCGGCTATTATTCAAATTCCAACCCCATTTCGTCAAATTTTAGCTAAGTTTATTTCTAAAAAACGAGACCCCATTGCTAGAAAAATTTATGAAGAAATAGGCGGTAAATCTCCAATATTAGGTGAGACAGAAAAACAAGCAACAGCACTTGAAAAAACTTTAAACAAAAACGGTAATTATAAAGTTTTTATTGCTATGCGTTATTGGCACCCGTTTGCTGAAGAAACCATTGCTGAAGTGAAAAAATACTCACCAGATAAAATAATACTTCTTCCCCTTTACCCTCAATTTTCAACAACAACCACACAGTCGTCATTTGGTAATTGGCAAAAACAAGCAAAAATAGCTGGGTTAAAAACCCAAACAACCAGTTGCTGTTGTTACGGTGAAAACGAAAACTTTATTTCAGCCCATGTAGACAATATTAAACCTGTTGTTTTAGCTGCGCAAAAAAAGGGTTCTGAAAGCACTCCTGTAAGATTGTTGTTTTCAGCCCATGGTTTGCCACAAAAAATTATTGATAAGGGCGACCCTTATGCAGACCAAGTTTATAAAACTGTGGAAAAAACCATATCGCTTTTAAAGTCTGAATTAGACATTAAAAACATCGATTATAAAACCTGCTTTCAATCACGGGTTGGTCCACTAAAATGGTTATCTCCAAGTTTAGATGATGAGATTAAACAAGCGGCAAACGACAATGTTGGGGTTATAATTGTTCCAATATCATTTGTTTCAGAACATTCAGAAACTTTGGTGGAGCTAGACATTGAATATAAAAAAATAGCAAGCTATCTTGGAATTACTAATTATTACCGTGTGCCGACACTTTCAACACATGAAAAATTTATTGGCTGTCTGAAAGATATTGTTTTAGAAATGTCTCACACAGAAAACAAAACAGAAAAACAAATTGTTTGTAATAATGTCCAGTGTTTAGAATTAAAAAAGAGTGTTTAGGATTAAAAAAGTTAGATAAAAGACATGTATGATTTTCTCGTAAATAACTATCATTGGGTAGAGGCGCTTCACATTATCTCAGTTATGTCTTGGATGGCAGGACTGTTATATTTACCCAGACTTTTTGTTTACCACACCCAAGTTGAAGTTGGCTCAGATCAAGACAAGCTTTTTCAAACAATGGAACAAAAACTTCTTAGGGTAATTATGAACCCTGCCATGATTGCTTCATGGGTTTTTGGTTTAATGCTGGTTTATTCTCTTGGTATTTTAGAAGATGGTTTTACTTGGTTTTCTCTAAAATTTATTTTTGTGTTTTTGCTTACCTTTTTTCACATGAAACTGGCGGCATGGCGAAAAGCCTTTGTTGCGGGCAATAATGAAAAATCAGAAAGCTTTTTTAGAAAAGCAAATGAAATACCCACCGTCCTGATGATAGCAATTGTATTCATGGTGGTTTTAAAGCCGTTTTAATAACAAGCTCAGCTTGATAAATATCTATTAAACCTTGACTTTTAAGTTGAAGGGGATAGGTTTCTCTAATCAAAGCAACAATTCCGTTGCCACAATTATCAAAACCGCCTTCCAATTCCCTCATACTTTTTCTGTTATATTTTTCATACCGTCATTTCTTTCACAATCACAATTTTCATATATTGGACTATTTCATGGACCTTAAAGAACTTAAGCAAAAAGCACCCGCCGACCTTTTAGCGCTGGCTGAAGAACACGGCGTTGAAAACGCTAACAGCTTGTTAAAGCAAGACATGATGTTTGCTATTTTAAAACACATGGCTGAGGCCGATGAAAAAATTACTGGTGGCGGTGTTATTGAGGTGTTGCAAGATGGTTTTGGTTTTTTACGCTCGCCAGAAGCAAACTACCTGCCAGGTCCTGATGATATTTATGTAAGCCCAAGCCAAATTAGACGCTTTTCACTAAGAACAGGTGATACGGTTGATGGTGAGATTAGAGCACCAAAAGATAACGAGCGTTATTTTGCCCTTTTAAAAGTTTCAACCATTAACTATGAAGAGCCAGACAAGACCCGTCACAAAGTTCATTTCGACAACCTTACCCCGCTTTATCCTGAAGAGAGAATTAAGCTGGACATGGAAGACCCAACCGCCGATCCGTCCTCAAGAATTATCGACCTTGTGGCGCCAATTGGTAAGGGGCAGCGTGCTTTAATTGTGGCGCCGCCACGCACAGGTAAAACAGTGTTGTTGCAAAACTTGGCTAGATCTATTGCCAAAAACCATCCAGAAATTTTCATCATTGTTTTGCTTATTGATGAGCGCCCAGAAGAGGTAACCGACATGCAGCGCTCGGTTGAGGGTGAAGTTGTTAGCTCCACATTTGACGAGCCGGCATCCCGCCATGTTCAGGTTGCTGAAATGGTTATTCAAAAAGCAAAACGCATGGTTGAGCATGGCAAAGACGTGGTCATACTTTTAGATAGCATCACACGCCTCGCACGTGCCTACAACACGGTTGTTCCGTCATCTGGCAAGGTCTTAACAGGTGGTGTTGATGCCAACGCCCTACAGCGCCCTAAGCGCTTCTTTGGTGCAGCAAGAAACATTGAAGATGGTGGATCGCTTTCTATCATTGCCACTGCTCTTGTAGATACTGGCTCGCGTATGGATGAGGTTATCTTTGAAGAGTTTAAGGGTACTGGTAACTCTGAAATTATTCTGGACCGTAAAATTACCGACAAGCGCATTTTCCCAGCAATTGACGTTACCAAATCTGGCACACGTAAAGAAGAGTTGCTGGTGGAAAAAGCCACGCTTTCAAAAATGTGGATGTTGCGCCGTATTCTTATGCCAATGGGTGTTGTTGATGCTATTGAGTTTTTGCTTAGCAAAATCAAAGGCACAAAATCTAACGACGATTTCTTTGATACTATGAATAGTTAAAGCTTTGAGTTTCTGGTTTTAGGGGGGTTATAAATACCCCTCTAATGCCAAAAGCTGTGACTTTGTATCCACCCCACCTTCACCAGAATAACCACCAAGTGACCCGTCTTTTGCCAACACTCTGTGGCATGGGATAATCACAGGTATGGGGTTTTTACCACACGCCCCACCAACAGCCTGCCCGCCTGAATTTAGCGCGCTTGCAATTTGACCGTAATTTATAATTTCGCCATATGGAATTTTTTCAAGCTCAGCCCACACCCTTTGCTGAAACTTTGTGCCATGTGGTTTTAGTGGCAGGTCAAAGCTTTTTCGCGCGCCATCAAAATAATCATGTAGCTGATTTTTGGCCGTCTCTAACACGGGGCTTGATCCCTGATCAGCACCCCAACCCCAATCGAGGGCAACAATAAAACCATCTTCTTCAAAAATCGTTAGATCACCTATTGGTGAATGTATAGAGGTTTGGGTCATGCTTGCCTCGTAATTATCTTGTTTTAAAAACCTTCATGCGCCATAACATGACACCAATTTGCTAGCTTACGAGCTTAACTAAAGCGGAGCCAGACAAAGTTTTGATAAGGCAAATGCCATGAGTTACGATAACAAAACAATTTATTCTTTAGCCAGCGCCAAGGGGCGGGCTGGGGTTTCGCTTGTGCGCATTTCAGGTAAACTGTCTGGTCATATTTTAACAAGCCTTAGTAAAAAACCTCTACCACCTTCACATATGGCTAAGGTGCGAGATTTATATAAACCCGCAACCAACTCGGCAGACAACGCTGTTAAAATTGATAAGGCATTAGTTTTGTGGATGCCTGCCCCGGATAGTTTTACTGGCGAAGATGTGCTTGAGCTGCATATTCATGGCGGCATCGCGGTGCAGGACGCTTTGTTTTCAGCCATTGATAGTTTTGATGACGTTCGCCATGCTGAGGCTGGTGAGTTTTCAAGACGCGCCTATGAGAACCAAAAACTGGACCTAACCGAGGCCGAAGGTTTAAACGATTTGGTTTGGGCCGAGACAGAAGCACAAAGAGTTCAAGCTTTACGACAAATGGAGGGTTCTCTCGGACAACTTTATGAAAGTTGGAGGGTGCGACTTTTGAAATCTCAGGCTTTTTATGAGGTAAATATCGATTTTTCTGATGAAGATATCCCAGAAGAGCTGGAAAAAGTTGCGCGACCAGAAATAATGTCGGTTTTGGGCGAAATCCACAAACATTTGCAAGATCACAAACAGGGGCAACAATTACGACGCGGTTTTCAGGTTGTGATTGTTGGCGAGCCAAATGTGGGTAAATCCAGCCTGTTAAATATTTTAGCAAATGACGATGTGGCAATTGTTTCGCACGTGGAGGGAACCACACGTGACACAATTTCCGTGAGGCTTGATCTTGCTGGTTACCCTGTGACAATTACTGATACAGCAGGAATTCGTGACACTGTAGATGAAATTGAACAAGAGGGTGTCAGGCGCGCACTAAAACATGCCAAAGATGCTGACCTCAGAATTTACATGTTTGATGCTACTGAAAGCGACCACAAGTACGATGACATTATAGACAAAATTGGTGGCAAGTTTGAAGGCCACAGCATGGTTGTTTTTAACAAGAGCGACCTTGCCGCCACCGTGCCGCAAGCCAAAGGCGCGTCACAAGACGGTAGCGCCAAGCCTGGCTTTGAAGGTTTTTCAGTGTCAGCCAAAACAGGTGCTGGCATTGATGTCTTATTGAAAGCCTTGCAGGACATCATTGTGTCGTCTATGTCAGTTGGCGACACCCCAAGCATAACCAGAGAGCGCCACCGCAAACACCTACAAGAATGCTTAATAGGTTTAGAGCGGTTTTTGGAAAACAAGCAAGAAGACCCCGCCCTTCTGGCAGAGGATATCAGGATGGCCATTCGCTCCCTAGGAAGCATTACTGGTAGGGTGGATGTTGAGGACATGCTTGATATTATTTTTGGTGAATTTTGTATCGGTAAATAGCAGTGATAAGTGTGTGACAAAAAAACTGTGTCGTTAAATGTTTCACGTGAAACATTATACGTTGGTGCTTAAATGTTGAAATTATGGAATATTCTTTATCCTCTTTAAGTAAAGGTTTAAGAGTAAGTGTGGCTTAAGATAATTTTTGTGGAAACATGTGATGGATATTTATGATGTAATTATCATTGGCGGAGGGCACGCTGGCACAGAAGCGGCCGCGGCTTCTGCTCGCATGGGCGCAAATACCCTGCTTTTAACCCACAAGATTGAAACAATTGGTGAAATGTCTTGCAACCCAGCCATTGGCGGCCTTGGTAAGGGGCATCTGGTGCGTGAAATTGATGCCCTAGATGGTGTTATGGCTAAAGCCATTGATAAGTCTGGCATTCAGTTCCGTATTTTGAACCAGCGTAAGGGCCCCGCCGTTCGTGGCCCTAGGGCGCAAGCAGACAGGCGCTTGTATAAAGAAGCGGTTCAAGACATTCTTAATAACACCAACAACCTTACAATCATCGCCGGTGCGGTTGAAGACCTTATAATTGATGACCATGATGCCAAGCCATATGTTTCAGGAGTTATTACTGCAGACGGTAAAAAGTTTGGTGCCAAACAGGTTGTTTTAACTACAGGTACGTTTTTACGGGGCATGATACATATTGGCGAAAAACAAATCCCCGCGGGTCGTGTTGGCGACGCCCCCTCTAACGGACTTTCAAACACACTGGAAAAATTAAACTTTACCTTAGATAGGCTTAAGACAGGAACTCCGGCGCGGCTAGATGGAAACACAATTAACTGGGA
>DAOWAS010000076.1 GCA_030634465.1 Alphaproteobacteria bacterium
GGTCATTTACTGACGCCATGTCTGCTTCCTTTTATCTTTATTCTTAACTGATACTGTTAGTCACTATATAGCCAGTTGCGCACAATCGCGGCACTTTCATCAGGGTGACGAACAACAATGTCTCCCACTTTTTTCAAGGCACTATCCTGCACACGACCTTCAATGCTGGCTACGTCAATTTGCGATTCAACACCCATCGGCACCATTGGGTTTTGTTCCTTAGCAAGGTGGAACTGCTCAATGGCTTGGGCATCACCTGCCGCTGCTGCCGCCGCTAGCTCTGGTGTTACGCCCATGTCAGGTGGGGCAAGTGCCGCCATGCCAGCAGGTGCGGCTATTCTTGTCGGTGGCTCAGGCGCAGGAATTGAGGCAATAACTTTGCTCATTAATGGTTTTACAATCATAAAGAAGGCAAGAATTGCGGCCAAACCCCAGAAAATTCTTTCAATAAGGCCACCAATTGCATCGGTATCTAGCCCCATAATATTAAATGGTTGGGGCAGTTCTTCACCTTCTTCTATGGTGGCAAACTCTAGATTAACAACACCAACAGTGTCGCCTCGGTTAACGTCAAACCCAATGGCTGATTGCACCAGTTCGATAAACTGGTCTAACTGCGCTTGTGATCTTGGGGTGTAGACATTGTTGCCATTAGCGTCAGTGGTGTGAAAACCATCAACCAGCACCGCAACTGACAAGCGCTCAATTTCACCAGCTTCTATAGTTTCTACGCTGGTTGTTCTTGAATTTTCAAAGTTAGTTACTTCTTCTAAGCTACTGGTTGAATTTGTGGTTTGTGGTCCAGCACCGCCTGCGGCTTGGCCTTCGGGTAGTTCTGCGCCCACAGTCACACCGCCTGCACCATCGCTTTCTATGGCTTGCGACGTATCTTCTCTAGTTGTTGATGAAACAACCACTTGACCATCAGGGTCAAAGGTTTCGGAGTTTGAGGTAATGCGAGACAGGTTCATTTCAACTGAAACCTCAGCTCTTACCTTACCAGAACCAACCACGTTTTCTAAAAGACTTTCAATTTGCACACGCAAACGGTTTTCCATAATGCGTTGGCTTTCCTCAACCGTTGAGCCGCCAATACCATCAGGACCTGATGCCCCACGAGCTAAAAGTGTACCTGTTTGGTCAACAATAGAAATGCTTTGGCTGTCTAGCCCGGCAACTGCAGTTGAAACAATGTATTGAATGGCTTTAACCTGATCGGGGGAAACCCCGCCACGGCGTGTTTTTAAAACGATTGATGCGCTTGGTTTGCGGCTTTCCTGTCTGAAAACCTGACGTTCAGGCATAACAATATGCACTCGAGCCGAGCTAACAGAATTAATTTCAGAAATAGTTCTGGATAATTCGCCTTCAATCGCTCGAATACGGTTAATGTTTTGCACAAAGCTTGTTGTGCCAAGGTTGTCGCTGCGATCAAAAATTTCATAACCAATAATGCTACCGCCTAATCCTTCACCTGCCAGTGTGACCCTTAGTGAGGAAATTTGATCGTTAGGAGCATAAATGGTGCGTCCGTCATTTTTTAACTGGTATGGAATGCCCATGCCGGTAAGGCGTTCAATAATCTCAGAACTTTCACTTAATTCCAGGTCACCATATAAAAGCGATAGTGGCGGCTGGGAAAGTTTTGTTACCACGAAGAAGAAAAAACCAACTAAACCCGCTCCCATAACCAGAAGGGTAATTAGTTTGCCTGCGCCCATTGCACTTAAAAATCTAAATAATCCGTCCACCGTTACCTACCTATTTCGTTAATTGCTTATACTGTTAAGCGGTTACTCTTATATTTCGAATGCCTGAAAACACATTTTATCTGGCGTTCGTTTATCTATGTTCGTACAACAAACTGCCCTAGGGATATGAATAAGAAGTTAATAGGCAATAATTGCCTACGAATTTTATTAAAATTTTAGATAAATATTACGAAAAATGTCACTATTTTGCATTTCAGGCAATTTTTAGGTGTTAAATTTTGTTAAAATTAAACTATTGAGGGTGCTTTTTAGAATCAATATTAATTGTTTGAGTGTGAAACTGGTTTTTTTGGCAAAAATCTTATCTTTTTAATTTTGTTACACACAGACCGCGTATTCCTTGTTGGTCAAAATGTCTTTGCCATGAGACAAATTCTTCAACGGATAGGGAGTATCTCTCGCATGCTTGGTCTAATGTTATAACACCACTTCGCACAGCCTCGATTACCTGAGCTTTGCGTTTTGCTACCCAGCGGGTTGTGTTTTTTTCGGGCAGGGCGTTGTCAGTATATTCACTATTAATTATAGTGTTGTGAAACTTGTCTTGTTTGTGGTGCTGCTGTGTTTTCATTATAATTACTTTTTATTTTTATGAACTGACCATTATGTTGCGGTAGATAATAGTGGTTCGGTCTTAAAATAAGTCTAATGAAACAGCGCAATAATATTAAAATTTTAGTCATAAGTTTGGGCATAAAAAAAGGGCCCCACAAATGTGGAGCCCTTTAATAATGATAATTTAATTATCGTTTAATTCGTGTCAACTCATCCAACATCTCATCGGCGGTTGTAATAACCTTGGTTGAAGCCGAGAATGCTCGTTGTGTTGTAATAAGCTGGGTAAACTCACCCGCCAAATCCACGGTGGATGCTTCCAACTGGCCTGGGGCAACTGAGCCACCACCACCAGTTCCTGCTTCCACCATACTAAAGTTACCTGACAAGTCAGACACACCATAAGCATTACCTTGGCGGCGGTTCAGGCCGTTAGGGTTTTGGAATGTAGCAAGCGGCAGTTTAAACACTTCACGGGTCAGGCCGTTATCAAACAATGCTGTAACCGCACCATCTTTACCAACCGCAACACCGGTCACGTTACCGAAAATAGCACCGTTCACATTTGATGAGATCAAGGCTGAAATACTATCAAACTGGGTGATACCATCCACATCAGAATCAGAACCCCAGTCGATGCTAATGTCGCTAGATGCGGCACCAGTGGTCCAGTTTATTGGGAAGCCTGAAAGCAATGAAGCTGATGTACCCGTTCCTGCTGTTAGATCCAAACTACCATCTGGGTTAAAGCGTAGTAAACCTGTGCCAACCTGACCATCGATCAGTGGAGCAATTGGTGTTACATCAGCAGCAGGGTCAGCAAAAACCTCAACATGCCATTCGTTGTTAACATCACTTTTCAACATGGCTAGTGTTAATGTATGTGCACCACCTTGGCCGTCAAACACCTGAACTGTACGTTCAAAGTCTGGCTTAACTGTGCCTGATGCCATATTTGTAGCAGAAACGGTGGGGACATAAGTTGCCTCAAGCGCGCTAACACTTTGTGATGACTGCAAGTTTGCCCGCAACTTAACAAGGTCTGTGGCCTCAGCAGTACCAGTTAGGCCAGCGGTGTTAATTGGAACCAAGCTGTCTAGTGAACCAAGGTTAGAAGGAATTTGACCTTGGCTGTCCACAGGCCAACCCATAAGGAAGTGACCAGCGGTGTTCTGCAAGAAACCCTCGGCATCTGGTGTAAACGAACCAGCGCGTGAGAATAGTATTTCACCAGAGCTGTCTTGTGCTTGCGGTGAGTTTCTAACCACGAAGAAACCAGCGCCATCAATTGAAAGGTCGGTTGCTGAGGTTGATGCCTGCAACAAGCCCTGCTTACCAATAAGTGTTTGTGACACAAGTCCAACACCGCCTGGTGAAAATGATGATGATGATGATGATTCAGTAACCAGCGTGGTAAAGCGCGCACGGCTTTCTTTATAACCAACTGTGTTAACGTTTGTGATGTTATCAGCCAATATACCCAAGGCATCGCCATAAGTTTGTAGGCCTGACACTCCACTAAATAATGCGGCAAAAATACCCATTTTTATTCTCCAATTTGTTGACCTAACAGGTCAGTTAATGAGCGTTTTTTACGCAATATTTACCTCAAGTGTTCTATAGAGGTTTGTTCTAAATGCCCATCAAGGGCTTGTTTACTCTGTACTCAATACTCAATTAAACTTTCGGCAGTGGTTCACGCACGGACACTACATTGCCCAGTGGCACGCTAAACCCACCCACGTCTAGGAAGCTTTCACCCCCCGCAAAGTCAACGGCGGTTACATTGCCGCGCATAAACACTTGTGTTGGCACTGAGCCATCCTGACCATTATCTGTGGTTATGGTCAGGCTGTAAGCACCATCAGCTTGTTGGGTGCCATCACTACCAATTCCATCCCAGCTAAAGCCATGACTGCCTGCGCCAAGCTCACCAGCTTGTTCATAAACAGTTTTGCCAAGCTCGTCTTTAATGGTCAGGGTTGTTTCCTGTGACTTGCCATCAAGGGCATAAACCCAAGTTGCTGCCCCGCCAGATAGTGTGGCTTGTGCTTGCTCGACAATGGCATCTTTACCAATAAAGCCAACAGATGCGTTCAAACCATTCATGGTTGTTAATACAGCAATGTTTTCTAAGTTTTCGTTAGACTTAATTTCTTGCTCCACACTGGTGAACTGCACCAACTGGTTGGTAAACTCGTTACTATCCAATGGATCAAGCGGGTCTTGATATTGCAACTGCGTGGTTAGCAATGAAAGGAATGTGTTGAAATCCCCGCCCAAGGTGTTCTTGGCTTTTTGGGAATCACTTTGCACTGCGGCTGCGGTTATGCTGTCTACTGATGGCATTGTCTTTTCCTAAATTCTTATATCCAGTGTTCGACTAGCATCAATAAATGGAAGGATGTCATTCATAATATCCTCACCATCATTTAATGCGGCATCAAATTCGGCACCATTGCCGTCATCTTTTTTGGCTGAAAGCCCATCTTGTGCGCTTTCGCTATTTTGATCTTTAAGCGAGAAGTTCAGGCTGTTTTGATCCAGCTTTGTACCCATGTCACCCAAAGCACGCTCTAAAACATGGGCGTCACGTTGTAACAAGTTCAATGCTTCTCTGGTATCAACTGTTACTACGGCGCGCATACTGCCTTCGTTACCAAAGCTTATTTTTATATTCACCCGACCAAGTTCTGGTGGGTCAATGCGAATGGTAAAATCTGTTTGACCGTTTGAAACCGCACGGGACACTTGCATGCCAATGTTTTGGCTAACGGTTTGTGGGTGCGGCGAAAGTGGGCGTGTTACTGCGGCGGCATCTTTAGCCACGTTTGTGGCTTGGCCATCAACACTGGCTAAACCATTAGCTAATGTTTGGCTGTTTGCTGACACTTGCCCGCCACTGTTTATTGCTTGCGCGCTTACGCTGGTGTCGGTTGCTACTGTGGCACCGTCAAAAATGCTTGCGACTTGTATTGCTTGTGCCTGCATAGCTTGTGGTGATGTGTTTTGCGATGCAAGCATCATCTCAGCACCTTGAGCTTGTGTAGCCGCGCCACTCGCAGTGGCCGCACCATTTTGTTGCGCCAAGGCAAACGGGTTGCTTTTGCCATTGTTACCTGAAATTTGTGCTAAAAGCGGGTTAGCATTGTTCGCATGTTGGTTGGCATTTTGGCTATTGCTATCACCAGCATTTGCATTGCCACCATTTAAACTGGACGCAGCTCCGTCTTTTGTATCAGCAACAATATTAGACGTATTTGTGGCATTAGTAGCTGTTTGGCTTTGTACTTGTGTGGCGTTGCCTGCGGTTAGCTGTGTTGTGGCAATATTTTGCGGATCTTGGGGCTTAAACTCGCCATTTTCACTTTGTGTGTGAGCCATAATTTCAGCTTTTGTAAGACCAACTAATGGAGATGCAAGACCAGTTGTTATGGCAGCACCAAGTGCCGCTTCGTTAGTGGCAATTGCTGAGGCACTAATTGGTGCTGATGTGGCTTTACCTTTACCAGTGTTGATACCTAATATCTGCGCTAATTGCCCTAATGTCTCAATAGTGCTTTTAACCGCATTTTCACCAAGCAGGGCGTTAGGTGTGGCTTTTACCACTGTATCGCCATCTGCTGGTTGCAACATTGAAGCTGAGGCATTTTTAGCACCAGTTTCAATTGCCAAAACTGTTTCAGGGTCCATGCCTGCAGCAAGACCATCGCGTAATGATTGTATTGCTTCTAACTGCTCAGGTGTAGCGCCTGCTAACTGACCTGTGATTTGCAGTTGGCTAACAACGCCCAATAACATTTCAGGGTTAATGCCCTGTGCGCTTAATAGTGAAGCTAATTCTTCTTGGCTCATGTTTTTCATGGCTTCCAAGTCCAACTTGCCATCGGCTGTTGTGGGTAGACCGCCTGATGCTTGACCAGATTGTACTGTTGGAAGGGCTTGTCCTGCCTGACCAGACATAAAGCCATTAAGTGCCGCTTGGAACGATTGAACCGCAGTGGTCGCACCACTCGCAGTGGCCGCGCCACTCGCAGTGGCCGCGCCACCTGCGCTGATACCATCAACCATGTTTGCAAAAGCATTGTTCCCAGCAACGGCGTTGCCGCCTGCTTGCGCGCCACTCGCAGTGGTCGCACCACTCGCAGTGGTCGCACCACCTAAGCCAGATGTCTGGCCTGTGTTGCTAAGTAGGGATATGATGCTCGTTTGGTTCATGTTTTTCGTTTTAGCTTTCAGTTCAATTAAAATTCACGCATTAACTCACGCCTTTATTAAGCAAAACATAGGCCAAGTTTGCTATTAGCCATTAAGCCGTTGAAAAATATGCATTTATTGTGTTGGGTTGGTTTTGCTCTAGGGGTAAAAAATTGCCTGAAACTGGGCATTTTTTCCCTGAGGGTGACAATTTTGCCCAGTTGGCTGTGTTGCAGTAAGCCACTTGCAACTTCAAAAATTAAGACTATATTCTCAAGCCTGATGAGCAATGAATTAAACATAGAAAACTTATTCACACCGTGGGTGCAAGGCAGTGTGAACTCGCTTGGGTTTAAGCGCGCCCCTGCGGATACCCGTGTGGTTGTTGCCATGTCTGGCGGGGTCGACAGTTCGGTTGCCGCCGCATTGTTAAAAGAGCAGGGTTATGATGTTATTGGCATTACCTTGCAGTTATATGACCACGGTGTTGCGGTGCAAAAAAAGGGTGCTTGCTGTGCGGGGCAGGACATTCATGATGCCCGCCGTGTGGCTGAAATTTTGGGCATTCCCCACTATGTTTTGGATTATGAAAATCGCTTTAAAGATGCGGTTATGGAAGACTTTGCCGATAGCTATATTCGTGGCGAAACCCCCATTCCATGTGTTAAGTGCAACCAAACTGTTAAGTTTAAAGACCTGCTAAAGTCAGCACGAGATTTAGGCGCTGATTGCATGGCGACGGGGCATTATATTAGAAGTGCTGAGGTGGACGGTAAATATCAGCTTTTTAATGCGGTTGATGAAGGCCGTGACCAAAGCTATTTCCTGTTTGCTACTACTAAAGAGCAGTTGCAGTTTTTGCGCTTTCCCCTAGGTGGCTTGGAAAAGGATGATGTTCGCAAACTGGCTGAGCGTTATAACCTGCCTGTGGCGTTAAAGCCCGACAGTCAGGATATTTGTTTTGTGCCTGAGGGCAAGTATGTCAGCGTAATTGAGCGCCTGCGCCCAGGGGCAAGCGAGCCGGGCGATATTGTGCACATTGACGATGGTCGGGTGTTGGGTCAGCACCAAGGTATTATTCATTTCACCATTGGGCAACGCCGTGGCCTAAACATTGGTGGCACGGTTGAACCGCTTTATGTCACTGGCCTGAACCCTGATAAAAAACAGGTTATTGTTGGCCCCAAAGATGCACTTTTAACATCATCTATTGTTTTGGATGAGGTTAACTGGCTGGGTGACGAGGGTGTGGGCGACGAGAAAGATATAATGGTTAGGGTGCGCTCAATGCAAAAGCCAGTTGCCGCCCGTGTGCGCTTGGAAGAGGGTGAAAAAGCCACTGTTACATTTGGCGTGGCAGAGGCGGGAGTTTCGCCAGGGCAGGCGGGTGTGTTTTATGCTGACGGTCGTGTTTTGGGCGGTGGTTGGATAAAAGGCGCCACCTCAGCATACGAAGTTCCTAGCAAAGATGTTTTTTAGCTAAGTTTGACCTTGACGCAGGGCAATAGAAACCAGTATATGCCCAGTACTAATTGCTTAAGTTAGTGGTATGGCCGAGTAGCTCAGCTGGTTAGAGCAGCGGAATCATAATCCGCGTGTCGGGGGTTCAAGTCCCTCCTCGGCTACCATTAAAAAAGCCCCCTCAAACCGAGGGGGCTTTTTTAATGCTTTCTCCTCAAGCCTAGCTTATACAAACTGAGTAACGTAGGGCGCACGCCCGTCCGAGTTAATAACAGCCTTGAGCGGGTTTCATGGGATTGCGAAGCAATACCCGTGAGCTATAAATAAAAGCGGCAACAAGCTTGTTTTTACAAATCCCGATGGGGCTAAACAAAGGTGTGTTTTGTTACTACCTTAACTTGTGATAAGCTATGAATTTATTATTTGGGGAAGTATTATGAAAAAAGTTATTATTATCATTGTTCCGTTTTTTTTAGCTATTTCAATTTCTAATTTTTCGGTTGCTAGTGACCTTGAAGAGAGGAAGCTTGCATGGATTGAAGTGGGCAAAGATGCTGTAAGGGCAAGACTAAAGGATGCAGATAGTGCAAAGTTCCGTAATGCATATTTTAATTATGCTACGCTTGAAGGCAGTAGAATTCCAGTTAGCTGTGGTGAGGTTAATGCTAAAAATTCTTTTGGGGGGTATTCTGGGTTTGCACGTTATGTTAGCGCAGGAGAGAATTTGACTTTTTTAGAAAGTGATGTGGCTGATTTTGGTGTTGTATGGGCAAGGTTATGTGAGTAAACATCTAGTCTAGCATACTTCCCGTATAGGTGTTGCCGTTTGCAAATTCATCAACCGTGCTGCCATAAATAGTTAGTTTTAATTCAGGGTTGAAATGAGATGATGCCCACCCACCAGCACCAACGGTCATATCTTGTAAATAATAAACAATATATATTCTCTTGGGGTTTGCCCTAACTGATTTTTTTATTTCTTGAGCTATAAGTTCCAACACTTCCTTAGTCACTCGGCCATTTAGCCGTATGTCAAAACTTTCTTTAAAAGGTAGGTGGCTTGTGTGATTAAGTACAGAATATATTACACCATCTGGAATAATAGTAATGGGTTGATGAGAGTTAATATGTTGTAGATAGGGTGCGTTTAAACCCTTTTCTTGTGCAGTTAGGTCAACTGATACTGCTATTGTGATGCACAAGGTGCAAGCTGATAATATTACAAGCTGTTTTAAAAATTTTCTCATTTTCATCTCCTCACATAAGTTTTATAGAGTTAAAGTATATCAACTTTGTATTATGCGAGCAAATCCTTCTCTTTCCCCATAGCTCACGGCAAGGGCTTCGCCCTGCCTGCGCATACGCCTCGTATTAACTCGGACGGGCGTGCGCCCTACGTTACTCAGCCCTAACCAAAGTTATGAGTTTGTTTCCCACCACCAATAAAATTATGGTGCCAGACACAGAATATGATATTATGCGGAGATGAAGAGTAAACGCACCATAGCAAGTTTTTTTGATGCCAAGGGTATGCTTATTGTCATGTTGGGCTTGGTGTTTTTAGGTTTTTACTTGTTGGCTGATTTTGGCAGTACTGAAGCTGATACCCGAAAGTATGAAATTCGGTGCCTTGACGACAATGGGCTTTATTATCATTTTTTCAAAACTAAAGATGATTGGTGGATAACAGCGCATGGCACCCTAGTTGTGAAGGATTACGGCCGACGATATACATTTGAAAGGCGCAGATGCACCTATAAGCCTACTGAATAGAAGGTGAACTTGAATGTATCATAGAGGGTCAGTCTGCCCCCATTTGCCTTTAGTTTTTATTTGTGTAGTATATTAGCAAATTTGCATGAAAGGTATGGTTATGAATTTATTTGATCTGGATACATATTCTAAAAACACACGCATTATTGGAATTATAGCAATAGCCATTTGCATAGCAGCTTGGACGGTTGAGCTGGTTGGGTGGGCATATGTTTGCCCGTTTTGCCGAGTGCAAAGAACGGTAATAGGCTTGCTTGGCATAATGTTATTATTTCCAAATCCGGGGCATTGGATTATGCGTTATGTGGGTACGGTGTTAGGGGTTTTGGGCTTAGTTGTGGCGGCTACGCAAAACTTTCGTGGTTGGGCAAAAATTTCTGCAGGTGAATTTGCTTTTAATGAGCGTATATATTTCGACTCGTTTATCCTATCAGGCGCCGCAATATTTATAATAACTGGTCTGGTGTTTTTGCTGTTCTTATATAGACCTAAGGATAGCTAAGGTTTTTATTCATAATAGCTCACGGTAGTTAGTTTGCCATCACCACCCACCATTGAATGAGTGTTGATTTCACCCTGTTTACATTAGAAAAGGCGCATTTGGCTTAAAAATAAGTTGTTCTTTCGCCATCCTCTGCCTAGTCTTTGGCTAATTATTATAAAAAAAGGGATAAAAACCATGAGGAAAATATTAACTGCTGTTGTGGCGGGAGCTATGCTTTTTGGCGCGGCACCGTCGTTTGCGTCTGACACACCAGATGTCACCAGTGCTGTTGAGCGTGATTATAACAGTCACCTTGGTCAGCTATGGGATCATTTTCACCGTAACCCAGAATTGTCGTTAATGGAGTTTCAAACCGCCAAGCGTATTTCAGAAGAATTGCGTGCTGTTGGTTTTGAAGTTGCTGAAGGTATTGGCGGAATAGATGGTGAAAATGGCACAGGTGTTGTTGCTATTTTGCGTAATGGCCCCGGTCCTATGGTTATGATGCGTGCTGACATGGACGGTTTGCCCGTGGTTGAAAACTCAGGTTTAGCTAATGCCTCCACCGCCACAATGACCGA
>DAOWAS010000138.1 GCA_030634465.1 Alphaproteobacteria bacterium
CCATCGCACGCCACATCGTTAGTGCGTGAGTCAATGGCGTTCACCATTTGCGCGCCCATGTTTTCCATCTCCACCGTCAAACCTTCAACCTTGTTTATAGTAATTCCTGCTTTTGTGATTCTCGTTGCGCCAAAAGATTTGTCCAAAACCACATTACGGCCTTTAGGACCAAGTGTTACCTTCACGGCATTAGCTAGAATATCAACACCACGCAGCATACGCTCGCGGGCGTCGGTGCCAAATTTTACTTCTTTCGCAGCCATTTTCTATATCCCTTTATTTAATTCTTAATTCGAACAAAGCGTAAAAGCCTTATTCAATAATTCCCATTACGTCTGTCTCTTTCATGATCAACAGCTCAACACCGTCAACCTTAACTTCAGTGCCGCCCCATTTGCCGAACAAAATTTTGTCACCAGCTTTAACATCTAATGGGGTTACTGTGCCGTCTTCAGCTTTTGTGCCATTGCCAACAGCAATAACTTCGCCTTCAGATGGTTTTTCTTGCACACTATCAGGCAGAATAATGCCGCCTGCTGTTTTTTCTTCGCTTTCTAAGCGTTTGACCAAAATACGGTCGTGAAGTGGACGCAATGCCATTTCCCTCTCCTCTTGAATTAAACCTGCATCGACCTTCGATACAGCATATTCTTTTTTACTGTTTAGCACTCTAATGATTGAAGTGCTAAATTACAGAAGTGATATGGGGAAATTAGGCCAAAGAGTCAAGGTTTAGTAGATTCCTATTGTATGTTTTTACACTATCGTGGCAGGCTAAGAATATGTCAGACAGTTTTAATTCTATGTGGGGTTCAATATGTCTAAACACTTGAAAGTTGCCATTATTGGTTCGGGGCCGTCAGGTTATTACGCGGCAGAGGCATTATTAAAAAGCGAGACCACTGGTGCCCCCCCCGTAGAAATTGATATTTTAGACCGCCTGCCCACGCCGTACGGCCTTATTCGTGGCGGTGTTGCCCCCGACCATCAGAGCATTAAAGGTGTTGCAAAACGGTTTGAAAAAACCTCAAGTCATGAAAAATGTCGTTTTATCGGTCACATTAATGTTGGCAAAGACATATCCCTAGATACCCTAAAAACCATGTATGACGCTGTGGTCATAGCCACAGGCGCACCCTTAGACCGCAACCTTGGCATTGCGGGCGAGGATAAATATGGGGTTATTGGCTCAGCCTCGCTTGTGGGTTGGTATAATAGCCACCCAGACTTTGCCAACCTGAAACCAAATTTGGACATTAAAGATGTTGTGGTCATTGGCAACGGCAATGTTGCCATTGATGTGGCACGAGTTCTGGCAAAAACTGCAGATGAAATGGCGGCGTCTGACCTGGCCTCCCATGCGGCGGAGGTTATCCACACCGCAAAACTAGAAAACATATGGCTAGTTGGCAGGCGCGGGCCAATGGAAGGCAAGTTTACCCAAAAAGAATTAGGTGAAATGGGCGAGCTGGAAAACTGTGTCACCGTGGCAAAGCTTGAGCAAATTCCCGATGAAATTGGCGAGGTAGGCGAAAAAGAAATTCCCGCTAAAACTAAAAATCTTGCTCACCTTCAAAGCTTCACCACCAATGTATCAGGCGAAAAACCCATGACACTGCATGTTGAGTTTTATGCCCGCCCTGTTGAAATATTAGGTGGCGACAAGGTTGAAGGGGTGAGGTTTGAACGCACCAAAGTTGAAAACGGTCAGTGTGTTGGCACGGGCGAAAATTTTGACATACCCTGCCAAATGGTAGTGCCGTGCATTGGCTATTTAAGTGAACCAATTGAGGGGGCGGCGTTTAACCAAGGCAAAGGCAAGTTTAAAAGCGTTGAAGGGGTTGTAGACGACAATCTTTATGTTGTGGGTTGGGCAAAACGTGGCCCTAGCGGCACTATTGGCACAAACAGGTTGGATGCAAAAGCGGTTATGGACATAGTTTTGGCAAAAACTTCGTGTTCTATGAAACAAGGTGGTGTAGCACTTGACCAATATATTAAAGACAATGACCTAAAAACTGTTTGCTTTGATGATTGGAAAAAAATTGAGATGGAAGAAGAAAGTTTAGCATCAGACCCTTCCCCTCGCGCAAAAATACCACATATAAAAGAAATGTTTAAAGTAATAGAAAAATAATAAGGATCACCTATGTCACTAATAAAAATGCTATTCGGCGGCGTTTGGCGCTTTATTCGCCGCGCCCAACAAGTTGTCAGCGTAATGTTGTTTGTGGCATTAGCTTATTTTCTTTTAGCATTGCTTATTTCTGACGATACCCCTCGTGTGCCAAAGGGTGCAGCGCTGGTTTTTAACCCTTACGGGGTTGTGGTTGAACAAGAACGAGTGAAAGACCGCATTGATATTATTTTTGAGGCAGAAGGTTCAGCCCCGCCAGAGGTACGCTTGCGCGATATTGCTAGTGTTTTAAACTCGGCAAAAAATGACGATAAAATTACCGCTTTAATTCTAGATGTTTCTTGGTTGCAACCATCTGGCCCTGCCAATGCCCATTACATTGCCCAACTAATTGAGAACTTTAAAGAAAGCGGCAAACCTGTTCTGGCCTATGCTGATTATTTCAGCCAAACCCAATATTTGATGGCCTCACACGCAGATGAAATTTACCTAAACCCAGCGGGTAACATAATCCTGACAGGTTTTGGCATGTACCCCACATATTATAAAGATGGCTTGGAAAAACTGGGTGCTGAGGTCAATGTTTTCCGCGTTGGTGAATTTAAATCAGCAGTTGATGGCTATATGTTTGATGAAATGCCAGAAGCTAGCCGTCTTTCCAATGGCACCCTAATAAACGGCCTGTGGCAGAACTATTTAAGCTGGGTGTCCGCAGGACGTGAGCTAGAAGAAGGTGTATTGCAAAACCACATTGTAAACATGACCGCAGAGCTAAGAGCGGCTGAGGGTAACCTTGCGACACTAGCACTGAACCAAGGCTTGGTTGACGAGCTGATAACACCAGAAGTGTGGCAAAACAGAATGCAAGAAAAGTTCGGTGACGGTAAAGATGAAGACCGTTTCTTGCAAATAGATTTTTACAGCTATCTTGCCGCCCAAAAGGCCAATGGTGGAAACCGACCAGACCACAAAGACCAAATAGGCATTGTTGTTGTTGAAGGCACAATTTTAGATGGTGAACAACCCGTTGGTGCCGCTGGCGGCGAAACTGTTGCCCGCCACCTGCGTGACGCGCGCATGGATGATGACATTAAAGCGGTAGTATTGCGGGTTAACAGCCCTGGTGGCAGTAGCTTTGCGTCCGAGCGCATAAGCAATGAAATTGAACTGTTAAAAGCTGCAGGCAAACCCGTTGTGGTTTCAATGGGAAGCTATGCCGCATCTGGCGGTTATTGGGTTTCGGCAAAAGCAGATGAAATATTTGCCCTGCCATCAACCATTACAGGCTCTATCGGAATTTATGCCGTGTTACCCACATTTTCCAAAACCTTAGAAAAAATTGGTGTGCGGGTTGATGGCATTGGCACCACGCCATTGTCGTCAGGTTTAAACCTTGGTCTGCCCATGTCTGACCCTGTGCGTGAATTGTTAAGCCAAAGCGTAAACAACGGCTACAAACAGTTTATCGAACTGGTTGGTTCTGGGCGCGGAATTGAGCTTGAGCAGGTTGATGCCATTGCCAGAGGGCGAGTTTGGACGGGTGCTGATGCTTATGAAAATGGTTTGGTAGACAAATTAGGTACATTAAATGACGCCATAAAATCAGCCGCAAACTTGGCTGAGGTTGAAGGCTTTAGCACGGTATATATTGAAGATGCCCCCGCAATGGGTGACAAGCTTTTTGAGGCATTGTTCTCAGCATCCCTTGGCAAAGATTACGTGCGGTCGCATTATTCACCTAGCAGAACCTCGCAGTTCTTGGGGCAAATGTACCGCGATGCCCGTGTAATAATATCATTAAACGACCCACAAAGCATTTATGCCATTTGCCTTACATGCCGTGTGCAATAGTGGCGCACAATAATGCCTGAAAATGACGAGCAACAAAAATGGCGAGACAAACTGTCAGACGAGCAGTTTGCAGTTTGCCGTGGGGGGGCAACTGAGCCTGCTTTTTCTGGTGAATTATTAAACGAAAAAGCTGACGGCACATATGCCTGTGCTGCGTGTGATGCCCCATTGTTTTCGTCTGATGCTAAATACGATTCAAAATCAGGCTGGCCTAGTTTTTATGATGCACTAAGCAAAGATGCGATATTGGAGATATCAGATAACAGCTTAGGCATGGTGCGGGTGGAGATAAAATGTGCCAAGTGTGGTTCACACCTAGGGCATGTGTTCCCAGATGGCCCTAGGCCAACAGGGCTTAGATATTGCACAAACTCACTGTC
>DAOWAS010000142.1 GCA_030634465.1 Alphaproteobacteria bacterium
ACACTGTGGTCGGACATGCCGGTTCACCCAACCTTAACCAGTTCGCATACTCTCTTGCCTTACATGTTACATACCTGATGCAAAATCTGATGGATAATTAGGCTTGAAACAAACCCGCTTATGTCACTTGCGATTTGGTGGCGTAAGCGGGGTTTTTCCACACATCGCCGTCCATAATTTCTTTTAATATTTCCACAGATCGCCACACATCGACGTAACCAATGTATAATGGGGCGAAGCCAAAACGCATTATATCTGGGGCGCGAAAATCACCAATCACACCTTTGTCTATCAGTGCCTGCATAATGGCATAGCCATGCTCATGACTGTATGAAACCTGACTACCGCGCGCACTAGCTTCTTTTGTGCAAGCCAGTTCAAAGCCGTAAGCACCAAGTTTTTCTTCCATCAGCTCAATAAAAAACGTGCCTAGTGCCATGGACTTTTCTCGTACATCCGCCATGTCCACACCATCAAATGTTTTTAAGCCCTCATCAAGTGCGGCTAGGGCAATAATGACGGGCGAGCCACAAAGGTTGCGTTCAATATCGCCTGCAGGGTTATATTGCTCAGAAAATTCAAACGGGTTAGCATGCCCCATCCACCCAGTTAGGGGTGATGTTGCTGCTGTTTGGTGACGCTTTGCCACATAAAGAAAAGCGGGCGAGCCTGGCCCACCATTTAAATATTTATAGCCACAACCAACCGCATAATCGGCACCATCTGCGCTAAGGTTTAATGGCACAGCACCCGCACTGTGGCACAGGTCCCAAACTATTAACGCACCCATGTCATGGGCGTGCTTGCTTATTGCCGCCATGTCGTGAATGGCACCAGACTTAAAATTAACATGGGTTAAAACCACCACCGCCGTGTCTTTATCAATCGCGCTCATTAACTCAGCCGTTGGCACGGTGGCATAACTGGCACTGTCACCTAGCATTTTGACCAAGCCCTGCAACACGTACAGATCAGTTGGAAAGTTACCTTCTTCAGACAATATTTTAGTGCGGTTTGGACGCAAGCTTTTGGCCTGCGCCACCACCTTAAACAAATTTACCGAGGTGCTGTCACAAGCAATAACCTCGCCTGCTGCGGCGCCAATTATTTTAGCTATTTTATCGCCCAACACCCTAGGCTGGTTCATCCAATTATGGCTGTTCCAACTTTTTATCAGGTCGCCGCCCCATTCCCCCTCAACCACAGTGTTTATCCGTGCCGCAGTTGAGCTGGGCAGTGCGCCAAGCGAATTGCCATCTAAATATACAATGCCATCTGGCAGGTTAAACCGTGACCTGAGGTTTTTCAGAACATCAGCATCATCCATAGCTTGGGCATTTTTTAGTGAAAACTTATCGCTCATTATTTTGGTCTTTCGCTACAGCTCTGTTCGCACATCTAATAACTCGGGGAAAATTTTAGCTTCTAACCCTTTTGCCAAATAAGGCAAGCCAGACGAACCGCCAGTACCCATTTTGCCACCAATAATGCGCTCAACAGTTTTAAGGTGATGATAGCGCCAAATTAGGAAGTTATGCTCAAAATCCATAAGCTTTTCAGCCAAAGCATAAAGATCCCAATATTTTTCAGTGTCGCTATAAATGGCAAACCACGCCTCTTTAACCTTAACATTTGCCTGATATTTCTCAGTAAAATCACGCCCCATTACCTCTTCTGGAATATCAAACCCGCGTTTTTTTAACAAACCCAAAACATCGTCATAAAGTGTGGGTGCTTCAAGCGCACCTTTAACCAACCCATAGGCGGTCGGGTTGCTTTCATGCACCTTAATCAGGTCTTTTACCTTGTTGCCAAGGGTGAACTCTAAAACCCTGAACTGATAAGATTGAAAACCTGACGACTTGCCCAAACCATCTCTAAACTCTAAATAGTCAACAGGTGTCATGGTGGTTAGCACTTCCCAAACACCCGTCATTTGCTTCAAAATACGGTCAATTCTGCTGAACATTTTCAAGCTTGGTTCAAGAGAATTTTCGTTAATATGTTTGCGGGCGGCGGTTAGCTCATGCATGGTTTGCTTCATCCACAATTCCATAACATGATGAATAATTACAAATAGCATTTCGTCATGCTTGCCTGATTGTGGTTTTTGCGCACTTAAAACCTGATCTAAATTTAAGTATTCCGCATAAGACATATCCACATCCCAATGGATATTTTCACCCTCTAGCTCAAACCCTGCTGGTTTTTTATTATCAGCCATTATTTTCTAACCCCTTATTTTATATCCCGTTAACCAAGCATATCGAAACCTACCATAAAAGCAAAGCCGCTTGACTGCAATATATTTTAAGCTTAAAGTATATTTAATTTGGGAAATACAATAATAGTGCGACGGTTGTAACAGTGACAACAACTAAGAAAGAACGGCTATGAAAACAGCTATGAAAATTGTTTGTTTTGGGGGCGGGCCTGCGGGGCTATATTTTGCTATTTCAATGAAATTGCGCAACCCTGACCATGAAATTGAGGTTTATGAACGCAATAAAGCTGGCGACACCTTTGGTTGGGGCGTGGTGTTTTCTGACCAAACCATGGACAATTTGCGGGTTAATGACCCTGCCAGTGCGGCTGACATTCTAGACAGTTTCGCCCATTGGGACGATATTGAAGTGCATTTTGATGGCAACACCATGACCTCAGGCGGGCATGGCTTTTGCGGAATTGGTCGCAAAAAACTGTTAAACATTTTACAAGACCGTGCGGACGAACTTGGCATAAAACAAATTTTCGAAGCAGACCTAAACATAGACGATCTGGACACCCGCTTTAGTGATGCTGATCTTATTATCGCCGCTGACGGTATAAATTCAAAAATAAGAAACGCCTACCCCGAACAGTTTGAGGCTGAGGTTGAAAAGCGCAGTAATAAGTTTATGTGGCTTGGCACCAACAAAGTTTTTGATGCCTTCACATTTATTTTCAAAAAAACCGAACATGGCTGGATTTGGGTTCATGCCTACCGTTTTGATGAAAACACCAGCACATTTATTATTGAGTGTTCAGAGGAAACTTGGGCAAACTTTGGCTTTGACAAAATGGATCAGGATGAGACCTGCCGCACTGCCGAGGAACTATTTGCAGAGCATCTGGATGGTCACAGTTTAATGAGCAACTCCAAACACTTAAGGGGTTCTGCGTGGCTAAACTTCAACAGGGTTATTTGCAACAAGTGGCACTATAAAAACATAGTATTAATTGGCGATGCCGCCCATACAGCACATTTCTCCATTGGTTCTGGCACCAAACTAGCGTTTGAAGATGCCATAAAACTGGCAAGTGTGCTTAACGACAATGACCTGCCGCTTGATGATGCCTTAGAGCAATATAAAGACGAGCGTCATGTGGAGGTGTTGCGCATTCAAAGCTCGGCTAGAAACTCCACCGAATGGTTTGAAAACATTGATCGCTACTTGAGTTTTGAGCCAACCCAGTTCGCCTATGCTTTGCTAACCCGCAGCCAACGGGTCAGCCATGAAAACCTGCGACTGCGCGACCATGAATGGTTAGAAGGGGTCGAGGCGTGGTTTGCGGCAAAGGCAGGCACTAAAAACACCGAGTTAACCCCACCCATGTTCACCCCGTTTAGCCTGCGTAACATGACATTGGAAAACCGTGTTGTGGTATCGCCCATGTGTATGTATGCGGCAGATGACGGCACCATTGGCGATTTTCATTTTGTACATTACGGCGCCCGCGCCCAAGGTGGTGCGGGTCTTTTATACACTGAAATGACAGATGTTTGTCGTGACGGTCGCATAACCCCCGGCTGTGCAGGGTTATATAAAGACGAACATGTGGCAGCATGGAAGCGTGTGGTTAACTTTGTCCACACCAACAGTAAAACCAAAATGGCAATTCAACTGGCTCATGCTGGCAGAAAAGGCTCAGCCAAACGCCCGTGGGATGGTTATGACAAGCCCTTGGACGATGGCAATTGGGACATTATGGCACCATCAGCCATAGCGTGGGATGAAGAAAACCAAACCCCGCACGCCATGACCACTGATGATATGGCTGAAGTTAAAACCGCCTTTATTGAGGCCACATCAAGGGCCGAAGAGTGCGGCTTTGACATGGTCGAACTGCACTGCGCCCATGGCTATTTGCTTTCTTCATTCATATCGCCACTTTCAAACCAGCGAGATGATGAATTTGGTGGTTCATTAGAAAACCGTTTGCGCTTCCCGCTTGAGGTGTTTAGCGCCATGCGAGCAGTGTGGCCT
>DAOWAS010000001.1 GCA_030634465.1 Alphaproteobacteria bacterium
ACAAAAACCATTGGTTTGGCATTGTCTGACACACGGCTTTCAATCGCCAGTCCACTATCCACCATTAGACGTAAAAAATTTACGCTAGATGCCATTGAACTGTTGGAAATAATGGCTGAGCATGACATTGGCGGTCTGGTCATTGGCTTTCCCCTAAACATGGATGGTAGCGAAGGGCCAAAGTGCCAGTCTATTCGTCAGTTTAAAACAAACATGGCTGAAAAAACCGATGTACCAATGGCATTTTGGGACGAACGCCTGTCCACAGTGGCGGTCACCCGCACGTTGTTAGAGGCCGACACCAGCCGAGCAAAACGCAAACAAGTGGTAGATAAAATGGCCGCCAGCTTCATTTTGCAAGGTGCCTTAGATAGTTTATCCTAATTTTAACTTGCTCATATAAAGCAACCCCCATATAAAAACCAATTAATGGCACAAGAAAAAAATATAAAACCTGACGCCACCATGGGCAGTTTTACGCACAAGCACTTGCTTGGCATTGCCCAGTTAAGCTCCAGTGATATTGAGCTTATTTTAGATAGATCCGCACATTATTTTGAACAGAACCGCCAAGCTCGCAAAGGTAATGACCTGTTAAAAGGTCTAACCCAGTTTAACCTGTTTTTTGAAAACTCCACCCGCACCCTAATGTCGTTTGAGGTGGCGGGTAAGCGCATGGGGGTTGATGTTGTTGACTTTAACGCCGCCACATCTAGCCTGAAAAAGGGTGAAACACTGGCAGACACTGCCCAAACCCTGAACGCCATGGGCCCTGCATTTATGGTTATTCGCCACGGCCAAGAAGGCGCCGTGGAGGCCATGTGCGCACATGTAACCTGCGCCATAATAAACGCGGGTGATGGCAGTAACGAACACCCCACGCAGGCACTGTTAGATGCCGCGACAATTTTACGGCACAAACCTAGCCTTAAAGGTCTGAACATTTCCATATGCGGCGACATTGCCCATAGCCGTGTGGCACGA
Source organism: Alphaproteobacteria bacterium (assembly GCA_030634465.1). Classification (GTDB taxonomy): domain Bacteria; phylum Pseudomonadota; class Alphaproteobacteria; order Sphingomonadales; family SMXR01; genus DAOWAS01. The sequence continues at coordinate 985 of DAOWAS010000001.1, forward strand.
TCAAACATTTACCTGCTTAATAAAATGGGGGCAAATATCACGCTAGTGGGGCCAAAAACCCTGATGCCTGATGATTTAGCCAAGCTAAATGTTCGCCATATTGAAAGCTTAGATAAAGGCATAGCTGAAGCAGATGTTATTATGATGCTACGTATTCAAAAAGAGCGTTTGGGTGATAATGTGGTTTTGTCTGATGTAGAATATTTTGAAAAATTTGGCCTTAGCCGTGGGCGCCTTGCCCTTGCGAAGCCCGATGCAATTGTAATGCACCCCGGCCCCATGAACCGCGATGTGGAAATTTCTGGCGATGTGGCAGACGACAAAACCCGCTCAGTTATTTTAGAACAAGTTGAAATGGGTGTGGCTGTGCGCATGGCTGTGCTTGAACTGCTTAGCCAAAACATAAGTTAAAAATTCAGGATTAAAAAATGGATATAATTCAATATATGTCATCTATGAACGCGCTTTTTATGGGTTATATTTTAGGCTCCATTCCATTTGGTTTAATATTGGCACGCTTGGGCGGCATGGGCGACATTAGAAACATTGGCTCTGGCAACATTGGTGCCACCAATGTTTTGCGCACTGGCAACAAGGGCTTGGCGTTACTGACATTGCTATTAGATGGCGGCAAGGGTGCGGCGGCAATTATTTTAATGGCAAATTATTCTGACGACACTACGGCTTATTTGCCACTACTTGCTGGTTTCGGCGCATTTTTAGGGCATTTATTCCCCATATGGCTAAACTTCCAAGGTGGCAAAGGGGTAGCTACTTATTTAGGTATTTTATTTGCTTTATCTTGGCAAATTGCTGTTGCCACCTGCCTGACATGGGCGTTGGCCGCCGCAGTTTGGCGCATGTCTTCACTGGCCGCATTGGTGGCCTGTGCCTTGGCACCCGTTTTTGGCTATTTCATCGGTGGCTATAATGTAATGCTATTATGCCTAGCTATGAGCGTTCTGGTATATGCGCGCCACGCTGAAAACATTAAACGCATTATCAGTGGTGATGAACCCAAAATAGGCAATAAAAAATAAAAACAAGCAACCGAGCGTTGACAAATTTTGCCGGCAAAGCAACAGTGTCGCCATGTTTGATTTTGATGAAGTACCAGTACACATAGATAGTAATGAGCGCTTAGCCCGCATTCGTTTGGCATGGAGCGAAAATGTCGGCCCCATAACCTTTAAACACCTAATATCGCGCTTTGGCACAGGTAAAAAAGCCTTGGAAGCCCTGCCCGAACTGGCAAAACGTGGGGGGCGCAAAAAACCAATTAAGCTTTGCCCAAAACCTAAAGCCGAGGGTGAATTAGAAAAATTAGCCGCATTTAATGCAGATGTTTTGGTGCTTGGTGAAGCCCACTACCCCACCCCCTTGGCAAATATTGAAGACGCACCACCGGTGCTGACCATGAAGGGTCATGCCCACCTGTTGGATAAAAAAACTATTGGCGTGGTGGGGGCGCGTAATGCCAGCACCATGGGTAAAAAAATGGCTTATCAATTGTCAAAAGATCTGGGTGATGCTGGGTTTACCATTTGCTCTGGCCTAGCGCGGGGTGTGGACACCGCCGCCCACAACGGGGCATTAGCCACTGGCACCATTGCTGTTTTGGGCACAGGGTTGGACATTATATACCCAAAAGAAAATGCCGAACTGCAGGAACGCATAGCCAATGAGGGCTTATTATTAAGCGAACATTTGTGTGGCACCAAACCCCAAGCGCAACACTTTCCACGGCGCAACCGCATTATATCTGGCTTGTCACTTGGAACACTGGTGGTTGAGGCGGCGCTGAGGTCAGGCTCACTAATAACCGCCCGCATGGCTGGCGAGCAAGGGCGCGATGTTTATGCTGTGCCAGGCTCACCCCTAGACCCTAGGGCAAAGGGAACAAACAACCTTATACGTAACGGCGCACAAATGGTTGAAAATGCCGAAGATATAATTGAAGCAATTGAAACCCTGCACCAACATGCGTTTATGGAACCAACCCTAACCCTGTTTGACGACACTGGTGCTGGCACATTTGAACAGCCTGACGATGAGCTTCAGAACAAAATTGTTGATGAACTGACAACAACACCAATAGCCATAGATGACATTATTCGCGAAACTGGTTTGCCCACACAGGTATTTTTATCGTGCCTGTTGGAACTGGAGCTAGCAGGGCGAATTAGCCGTCATTTTGGCAACAAAATCTCACTTGAAATATAACTGGCACATTAAAAACTATTAGACAAAATGCATCTAACGATTGACGAGCCGCCCCAAAAGCGGCTAAAGGCGAAAGCGTAGCAAACCAACATAAAGAAGTTTTATCTATGAATGTCGTTATCGTAGAATCGCCCGCAAAGGCCAAAACCATCAATAAATACTTAGGTGATAAGTATACAGTTCTAGCCAGTTATGGTCATGTTCGTGATCTGCCGTCTAAAAACGGTTCGGTTGACCCTGACAATGATTTTGCCATGAAATGGGAAGCAGACCCCGCTAGCAAAAAACGCCTGAACGAAATAGCCAGTGCGGTTAAGGGTTCAGAAACTGTATATCTAGCAACCGACCCCGACCGCGAGGGTGAGGCCATATCGTGGCATGTATTGAAAGTGTTGGAACAGAAAAAAGCCCTGAAAGGCGTTAAAGTAAAACGCGTGGCTTTTAACGAAATTACCAAGTCCGCCATTTTAAATGCCATGGCGGCACCACGGGAAATAAACCAAGAGCTGGTTGAAGCATATTTGGCACGTCGTGCTTTGGATTATTTGGTTGGCTTTACGCTTTCACCTGTTTTATGGCGCAAGTTACCCGGCGCACGTTCTGCGGGTCGGGTGCAATCGGTTTGCCTTCGTATAATTTGTGACCGTGAGCGTGAAATTGAAATTTTTGAACCGCAAGAATATTGGAGCGTGATTAGTAATTTAAAGTCTGAGGCGGGCGATGCCCTAGCAGCTAGACTTTATAGCCTGAATGGCAACACCATTAAAAAACACGACATAAACAACGAAGCCACAGCAATGGCGGCGGTTGAGGCCATTAAAAACAGCAAGTTTAAAGTTGCCACGGTTAAGAAAAAACCAACAAAACGCAACCCATACGCACCGTTTATCACATCAACCTTACAGCAAGAGGCCGCAAGAAAATTAGGTTTCACAGCCCGCCACACCATGAGTGTCGCCCAAGCGCTGTACGAAGGTAAAACCATAAAAGGTGAACCAACTGGTTTAATAACCTATATGCGTACTGACGGTGTTACTATGGCGGGTGAGGCCATTAATGCCACCCGCAATCTAATAGCGGAAAACTATGGCAAACAATATGTGCCTGACAGCCCACGCATGTACAAAAGCAAGGTTAAAAACGCCCAAGAAGGCCATGAGGCCATTCGCCCAACAAACTTTAACCTGCCACCAAACAGCGTTAAGTCTGTTTTGGATAATGATGAGTTCAGGCTTTATGACTTAATTTGGAAACGCACACTTGCTTGCCAAATGGCAAGTGCGCAAATGGAACAAACAAGCGTTGATATTGCCAATGCTGATGCCAGCGTTAACCTGCGTGTAAGTGGCACGGTTGTTGTGTTTGACGGGTTTTTAAAGCTGTATCAGGAAAGTTCTGATGACGACGACAAAAAAGATGATGAAACCCGCCTGCCCGCCCTTAAAGAGGGCGAGGCTATCGAACTGGTGTCAGTAGACCCCAAACAACATTTCACCGACCCGCCACCACGTTTTTCCGAAGCTAGTTTGGTTAAAAAAATGGAAGAGCTGGGCATTGGTCGTCCGTCTACATATGCATCTACGCTTTCAGTGTTGCGCCAAAGAAACTATGTAACAATGGAAAACAAACGCTTTGTGCCAGATGACAAAGGTCAAATTGTTACAGCGTTTTTAGAAGCATTTTTTGGTAAATATGTTGAATATGACTTCACCGCCGAATTGGAAACCGATCTTGATTTGGTTTCAGCAGGTGATGCCAAATGGTTAGAAATTCTAGAAAATTTCTGGAAACCGTTCCACAAAGTAACCGAAGATGTGATGGAAATTCGCACCAAAGATATTTTAGATGCCTTGAACGATTATTTGGCACCGCACATTTTCAAGCAAACAGAAGAAGGCGTTGACCCACGCAAATGCCCGACTTGTGATGATGGCATGTTAAGCCTGAAAACCAGCAAGCACGGCGCATTTATTGGTTGCACCAACTATCCTGAATGTAGCTACACCAGAAAAATGTCTGGCAATGGCGCTGATGGTGGCTTGGAAAATGGCAATCAGATTTTGGGCATTGACCCTGAAACCGAGCTGGAAGTTAGCTTGCGTGATGGTCGTTTTGGCCCATATTTACAAATTGGTGAAATGGAAAAAGGTGGCCCTAAACCACCACGTGCCAGTATTCCAAAAGACATGTCACCCGATACTGTTGACTTTGAAATGGCGTTAAAGCTGTTGTCATTGCCACGAGAAATTGGCCCGCACCCTGAAACTGGTAAAATGATAACAACTGCAATTGGTCGTTTTGGCCCATACCTAAAGCACGATGGTGCATTTGCCAGCCTGTCATCCACCGAAGAGGTGTTTAGTGTGGGTGCTAACCGCGCCGTAACATTGCTAGCAGAAGCAAAGCTGAAGAAAAAAGGCCCACAAGCCCTGAAAGAACTGGGTAAACACCCAAGCGATGATGGTATAATTCAGGTTATGGATGGTCGTTACGGCCCCTATGTAAAGCATGGCAAAACCAATGCCACATTGCCAAAAGGCACAACACCCGACAACGTGACGTTAGAACAAGCAATTGAGCTAATAGATGCCAAAGTGGCAAAGGGTGGCAAAAAACCAGCGAAAAAGAAGGCCGCTAAGAAGAAACCAGCAAAGAAAAAAGCAGCAGCTAAAAAGAAAGCTCCTGCTAAGAAAAAGGCACCTGCTAAAAAGAAAGCTACTGCTAAGAAAAAAGCTGATTAACGGTGCCAAAAGGCTCAAAAAAAGCTCCCTTCCCCAGTAAGGATGAAATTTTAGAATTTCTGAAAACTGGCGGGCAAAAGCCCAATAAAAGGGAAATTGCCCGAGCCTTTCACATTCGTGGTGATGAGCGTGTGCGCCTGAAAATGCTGTTGGCTGAAATGGCCGATGAAGGCCTGATTGAAAAAGATACAAAAAAAGACCTGCGCCCCAAAGGGGTTCTGCCGCCTGTTAGCGTGGTGGAAATTACTGGCATTGACCGCTACGGCGATTTGCGTGCCGCACCCGTTAAATGGCCTTTAAACGATGGTGAAGCATCAGACCCACCAAGAATATTTATGGTAACTAGCAAACGGCAAGGTGCAACCTTAGCGAAGGGCGACCAAGCACTGGTGCGTTTAAGCCCATCCAAAGACCGTGAGGGTTTTTATTATTCAGCCCGCATTATAAAGGCGCTAGATAACAGCCAGCCTGAAACCACCATTGGTATTTATAAAGAACACTACCACCGGGGCAAAACTGAGGGTCGTTTGCACCCCGTTAGCCGCAAAGAAAAACACGAATATATCATCAGCAAATCTGACAAGGGCAGCGCCACAGAGGGTGCATTGGTCAGGGCGTCTATTTTACCCTATAAAAGCGGCAAGGCATATGGCCTGCGCCATGCCAAGGTGTTGGAAAACCTGAACGATTTGACCGCACCAAAGTCAATTTCGCTAATTGCCCTATACCAAAATGAAATTCCCATTGAGTTTTCAGACGAAGCCGCAAAAGAAGCAGAAAATGCCAAGGCATTAACCACAAAAGACTTGGGCGGCAAAAGCAAAAGGGTTGACCTAACCGGGCTGGCGTTCATTACCATTGACCCACACGATGCTAGGGACCATGACGATGCTATTTTAGCGCGACCTGACGACAACCCCGCCAACAAAGGCGGCTGGGTCATTGCCGTGGCAATCGCCGATGTATCGCACTATGTATGCAGTGGCAGTGCTTTAGACAAAGACGCTAGGTTGCGGGGCAACAGTTGTTATTTGCCAGACCGTGTGGTGCCAATGTTGCCTGAGAAGCTTTCCACCGACCTATGTTCGCTAAAACCTGGCGTGGAACGCCCGGCAATGGTGGCGCATATATGGATTGACAAAAATGGGGTTAAGCTTCGCCAGAAATTTGAGCGTGCAATTATAAAATCAATAGCCAATGTGCACTATCAAGAGGTGCAAGCGGCAATTGATGGCGATACCAACGAAAACACCCTGCCCCTATTGGATAATGTATTAAAACCATTATACAGCGCGTTTCACGCCCTTGATCGCGAGCGCACAGCCAGACAGCCGTTGGATTTAGAACTGCCAGAACGTAAAGTTATTCTGGACGACGACGGTAATGTGAAAGATATTATTAAAAGAGATCGTTTGCTGAGCCACCGTCTGGTTGAAGAATATATGATTTTAGCCAATGTGGCGGCGGCGGAAGCTTTGGAGCAAAAACACACACCATGCATGTACCGTGTGCATGACGAACCTAGCTTTGAAAAAATTGATGGTTTGCGAGAATTTCTCGCCTCACTCGAAATCAGCCTAGCCAAAGGTCAGGTGCTTAAGCCTAAAACTTTCAATACTATTTTGAGAAAAGTAGAAGGTGAAACATACCAAGACCTAGTTAATCAGGTGGTTTTACGCAGCCAAACGCAAGCATATTACAGCCCCGAAAACCACGGTCACTTTGGCCTAGCCCTACCTAAATATGGGCATTTCACATCGCCCATCAGGCGCTATTCTGATGTTTTGGTGCATCGGGGGTTAATTAGCGCCTATGGCTTGGGTGATGATGGCTTGAGCAAAGACGATAAAGCAAAAATGACTGAACTGGGCGAGGCTATATCCATAACTGAACGCCGCGCTATGGCGGCTGAACGCCAAACCACTGACCGTTATTTGGCAGCCTACATGAACGAAAGAGTTGGTGAAGAGCTGGAAGGACGTATTTCAGGAGTGACCAGATTTGGTCTTTTTGTAACACTTGAGCCATCAGGCGCAGATGGCCTGATACCAATTTCCAGCATTGGGTCAGATTATTACGACCATGATGAAACCCACCACCAGTTAGTCGGCAGACGAAGCGGCAAACGCTACCGTTTGGGCGACACGGTTTCGGTTAGACTGTTAGAGGCCGATGCTATTTCAGGCAGCCTCAGGTTCGAATTGTTAGAAGAAGGTGTTTCAAAAAAAGCGCCAAAACGACAAAAATATGGTCAGAAAAAATTTAAAAAAGGTCGCCACAAACATAGGCGATAATTTTATATGGCTAAAACATGGTATTTTTAGCTAAACAGTGTAAAAAAAACATAACTTCACTTGACATAACCCGCCCCATGACTATTGTCTGCGTTTCATTTCGCATGCTAAAAAATTATGGCGGCAAAATAGAAATTAGAATTTTAAGAACTAAGTCGTAAAGACTGCTAATATTGGAACTTGGATCATGGCCAAACCAACCGCATTAAAAATTAAATTAGTAAGCACAGCCGACACTGGCTATTACTATGTAACCACAAAGAACCCACGTACATTAACCGAAAAAATGGTTAAGCGTAAGTATGACCCCGTTGTCAGAAAACATGTTGAGTTCAAAGAAGCTAAAATTAAATAGCTTCTGTCAGCGTTACTAAATAACTAATCTGTAGGGAAACTGGCTTTTAGCCGGTTTCTTTTTTAATCAGAGATAATTACGCAGTTTCTGCCGCTTTCCTTAGCCTGATACAGTGCTGTGTCAGCCCTTCTTAGAAGCTCTTTTGCATTAACCTCATCACCAACCATTGTAACCAGACCTATACTGGTGGTTACTTGTATGGGTGACTTATTGCCTGATATTAAAAATGGTAAATCAGCCGTGGTTGCTCGCAACCGCTCTGAAATATGTACAGCGTCGGCTGATCTGGTATCAGGCATGATGATAACAAACTCCTCCCCACCGTAACGAGCGGCTAAGTCAACACCGCGAATATTGCGTGCAATGCGCTGGGAAAACTCCTGCAAAACCTCATCACCCGAGGCATGACCATAATTATCATTCACCAGTTTGAAGTTATCCAAATCCATCATAACCAGAGATATTTCTTTACCTGTGCTTTTGGCGGCCTTTACCAGTGTATCCAGATGGCTAGACATATAATGACGATTATAAAGCCCTGTAACCGCATCTGTTGTTGCCAGTTGCAGGCTTAAATGCAGATTTTCTCGTAACTGCTCGGCATAGCGCTTGCGTTTTATTTGGGTTTTAACACGTGCGATAAGCTCCAACTCGTCCGCAGGGGCAATAAGATAGTCATTTACCCCCATCTCCAGTGCCTTAACCAAAAGCTGGGTGTTGTTGTTATCAACCACAACCAAAATTGGGAGCTGGCGAGTTTCCTCATACGAACGCATTTGCGAGCAGACCCTTAAACCATCAGTTTCTGACATCAGCAAGTTTATGATAACCAAATCATAATCGCGCTCCCTGATTTTGCTAATAACATCTTTACCGCCGCCCAAATGGTGCAGCTTGCCAATAAGCTTCAAATCACTAGCAAGTTTTTTTGCTGAAACAGGGTCTTCGTCCAATAATAAAATTTGCGTATTGCCAGGGTCAAAATTAAATTCCGCCATGCCTTTGGTAGCGCCAAGAGACATTTCAGTGCTTTCACGGTTTCTAATTTCGTCCATGGTAACCTTAAGACGGACTAACGAGCGAACCCTTGCAAACAGGGCAACATCCTCAACTGGTTTTGTTAAAAAGTCGTCAGCACCAGCGTCCAAACCAGCAATACGATCGCTTTGTTTGTCCAGTGCAGTTACCATAACAACGGGGATATGTGCGGTTTTGCTATCGCCTTTTATGCGCTTGCATACTTCAAAGCCATTCATACCCGGCATCATAACATCTAACAGCACAATATCTGGCATTTCACGGTGAATAAGCTCCAGCGCCTCAGGCCCTGAGGTCGCTGTCATAACATCAAAATACTCACCCAGAAGCTTAGCTTCCAGAAGCTTAACGTTAGGCAGGACATCATCTACAACTAGGACACGTGCTGTCACTTAATTACCCCGTAAACTGTTTAATTGTATCAAGGAAAAGGTTAACTGATATTGGTTTGGCAATATATGCTTCACAGCCCCCATCACGGATTTTTTCTTCATCGCCCTTCATGGCAAATGCGGTCACAGCCACAATTGGAATGGAGCGAAGTTCATCATCTTCTTTTATCCACTTAGTTACCTCTAGGCCAGAAACCTCAGGCAACTGAATGTCCATCAATATCAAGTCTGGCTTGTGTTCTTTCGCCAAATCCAAAGCAGACATGCCATCCCTCGTTTGAATAGTGGCATAGTCATGCGCTTCCAACAGGTCACAAAAAAGCTTCATATTCAGCTCATTGTCTTCAACAATAAGAATTTTTTTAGTCATTACCCTTTAAACCTTCATACACAACTCTGGTTGCACTCAGTATTTCTATAATAATACTACAGAGTTAATCATATCTAAAAATTAACAAATAAAAGACTTGGAACTTAACTCTACCCTATATTTATTCCCGCAAAAGTTTAAACTAGCCTTAGCGGATAGGAATTTTGATCAAAAAATTGTGATTATAATATGACATCCCCATATATGCCCCCAATCGACAAGCAAGTTAACCCTTCTTGGCTTATATGTACACAAACTTAACTAACATGGTATGAATATGCGTCTAGACCAAAATATTTCAGAGCAGATTGAAGCCATAAAGCTTAAAGAAAACAAACCTTTAATCATTTCCGATGCTGATGAGGTTTTAGTTCATTTTGCCTCGCCTTTAGAGCAATTTTTCGACACTAATAACATGTCTATTTCATTCACCAGCTATAAACTGTTTGGCAACGTGCATTTTAAAGATAGCAAAAAGGCGGTTTCCAAGGGACAAATACTTGAACTTTTGCAAAGCTTTTTCATTGAAAAGGTTCATACCTGCCCACCAGTTGAGGGGGTAAAAACGGCTTTAGACAGTTTAAAAGAAAAATATCAAATAATAATTTTGACCAACACCCCCCATGAGGCAAAAGAACGTCGCATCAAAGCACTTAAGGGTTTGGGTTTAGATTTTCCTTTAATTTCTAACGATGGTCACAAGGGTTTGGCTGTGCGTGAAATATGTAAAAACCTTAACGCACCTGCGCTTTTCTTAGATGACATCCCCCACCATCATACCTCAGTGGCGGAACATGCCCCGCACGTGCACCGCATTCACTTTGTTGCTGACACACGTCTAGCAAAGCTATTGCCCCCTGCGGCTGACAGCCACGAACGAATTGACAACTGGGCTGATGCTGAGGCGTATATTTCTAAATATTTTAGAGATTATCTCTCACGCTAGTTAGCTGTTTTTTATAGCTCACGGCTGTCGCAGATAAATCTGCTTCGCCTGCGCATACGCTTCGTATTAACTCGGACGGGCATGCGCCCTACGTTACTCAGCTCATATTACAACTAACTGGGTGTGTTGCCGTTAGATAAAAAATGGACGAGTAGCTATAATAGCTATGAGGACTAGCGACCAAGCGGGAGCGCAGCCTGCGTGGCGCCAAAGGGCGTAAGCCCTGAACGCAATAAGCCACGGCGAAGATTTAGCTTCTGCCGTGAGCTATAAATTATCCCAAAAACCCTTTTTTACCTGCCAAGCAAATATGTCATGGCAAAAACTTCCCATTATCCAACTATTTCTCCCAATAAAAAGGCCATCCCCTTGGAATATAAGCATTTTTTATATTGGCACAGTTAATGCATTCTAACCATGCAAGAACGACCCTTTATTTTGGAGACGATTATGAACCGTTCAGCCATACTTGCTGAGAAGCTATCAGAAAACTACAGCCCCTATGTTGGCAGGCTGGCTGAACGCTTGGTCAACAGCAGTCAGAAAAATAATGACATTATCAACGAAGGCAGTTGGGGTCTTATTGAAGAGATATTTGGTTTTGCTATTGAGGCTGAACGTCAGCTTATTGAGCAAGAAGATAAGATAACCCTGTTAGAGGGCCTGTCATCAACCGATGACCTTACAGGCTTAGCAAACAGGCGTGGTCTTTTAGAATTTTTAGATGGTAGCATTGCCCGCGCACGTCGCCACGGTCGCCGTGGTATTGTTGGCTATTTTGACCTAGACTGGTTTAAAGACATTAACGACACCCTTGGTCACCAAGCAGGTGACGAGGTGTTAAAACATGTGGGTGATGTTCTTTCACAAAATATCAGACGGTGCGACCTTGCCGCAAGACCAGGTGGCGATGAGTTTATTGTAGTGTTAGATGGTGCCGAATTAGACCTTGGTACCGAGCGGTTGAAATTTATTCAAAACATTATCAACACCGTGCCATTTAACAATAAAGGCCTGCCAGTTGACCTGAACATCAGCCTTGGTTTTTCATATTTCAGCGCCAGTTCTGACCCACTAAAAATATTGGAAGAGGCAGACCAAGCAATGTACAGCCAAAAGGGTGAACCTTTGAAAAAAACTGCCCACTAATTGCTGAAACTGCTATAAAGCCCTCTCAAAATAATTTGAAAGGGTTTTTCCATGTCTATAGAGCAAAAAATACAAGAACTAGGCCTTAACCTGCCCACCCCTGCCGTGGCTGTTGCCAACTATGTGCCGTTTGTCATTACGGGCAATTTGGTTAGTATTTCAGGGCAACTTCCTATGGGACCAGACGGCCCGATATATACTGGAAAAGTTGGTGATGATGTCACCCCAGAACAAGCTGTAGAGGCGGCACAGCAGTGCGCCTTAAATATTATTGCCCAACTAAAGCTGGCATTAGATGGCGACTTAAGCCGTGTTAATCAGGTGGTTCGTTTGGGCGGGTTTGTAAACTGTGTCGATGGCTTTTCGGGACAACCAGCAATTATTAACGGTGCATCTGACCTTATGGTGGCACTGTTTGGTGACAAGGGTCGGCACTCACGCGCGGCAGTTGGGGTTAACGCCCTGCCCCTTAATGTTCCTGTGGAGATTGATGCCCTAATTGAGATAAAATAATTTATGGCAAAAAACACCCCATTAATCTTGGAACTTGCCCGCAACACTGCTGAAATTTCGCCATCTGACTGGCAAGCATGCGCGGGAGACGACAACCCGTTTTTAAGTCATGCTTTCTTACTAGCATTAGAAAACAGCAATTGCCTAAGCGAGGAAAATGGCTGGCTGACCTGCCACGGGGTGGTGAAAAACTCAGATGGTGACATTGTTGGAATATTGCCAGGTTTTATAAAGCACCATTCCATGGGTGAATATGTTTTTGACCAAAATTGGGCGCAGGCTTATGAAGCCGCAGGTGGGCATTATTACCCTAAATATTTATCGGCAATTCCCTTTACCCCTGTGGGTACAAAAAAACTGCTGATAAACAAAAACCTGGCGGAAAATGATGCTGAACAGGTTCGGGATAAACTGTTAGAGGCACCCAAAGATATTATTAAAAAACTTGGGCTTTCGTCTTTTCACGCGACTTTCCTCAAAGAAAACGAAGCAAAACTGTTCGAGGGAAATGGCTATTTAATTCGTAACGATGCCCAATACCATTGGCAAAACAATGGTTATAAAAGCTTTGAAGAATTTTTAGACACCTTAACATCCCGCAAGCGAAAAACCATCAAACGTGAGCGTTACCTTGCCCTTAACGGTGGGGACGAACCACTGACCATAGACATAGTTACAGGTGCTGAAATAACTGAGGCACACTGGGATCATTTTTATAATTTTTATCTTTCCACATCCATGAACAAATGGGGCAGACCATATTTAACCCGTGAGTTTTTCTCGGAACTTGGCAAAACCATGGCTGAAAAAATTGTCCTGATATTTGCCAAACGCAGCGAAAATATAATTGCGGGCGCATTAAATTTTTTGGGCGACAACACGCTTTATGGGCGCAACTGGGGGGCAAGCGAACACCACCCGTTTTTACATTTTGAGGTGTGCTATTATCAGGCTATTGAATTTGCCATAAAACACGGGCTTAAAACTGTTGAGGCTGGTGCGCAGGGCGAACATAAAATAGCCAGAGGGTACGTGCCGAAAAAAACTTACTCAGCGCATTATTTCCAAGCACAATCATTTCATGATGCCGTGGGCAAATTTTTAAACGACGAAAAACAGACAATCGAGCATTATATAAAAAACGCCAGCGAGCTTACTCCGTTCAAAAAATAAGGGTGTTTTTATTTAGATGCCTTAGCTTTTTTCTTTGTTGTCTTTTTCTTAGCAGTTTTTTTGCTGGCTTTTGGTTTGCTCGTAGCACTAACACCTGCCACCACTTCAAACACTAACTCATTATTTTTTTCGTGTACCTGCACTTCGCCGCCTTTGACCAGTTTGCCAAATAACAATTCGTCAGCCAACGGCTTTTTAATATACTCTTGGATAACCCTGCCAAGTGGACGGGCGCCAAACTGTTTGTCATAGCCCTTTTTAGCCAGCCATTTTTTGGCATTGTCATCAAGGGCAATGTGAACATTACGGTCACCCAACTGCATTTCTAGCTCTAAAATAAACTTCTCAACCACTTTTGAAATAACCTCAGGTGACAAGTTGGCAAAGCTTATGGTGGCATCCAAACGGTTGCGGAACTCAGGTGTGAACAAGCGTTTTATGGCCTCTTTATCATCACCCACACGCTCTTCACGGCCAAAACCAATGGCAGATTTTTCCAACTCGCTGGCACCTGCATTTGTGGTCATTATCAGCACCACATTCCTAAAGTCCACATGCTTGCCGTTATGGTCGGTCAGGGTGCCATTATCCATAACCTGCAACAAAATATTAAACAGGTCTGGGTGCGCCTTTTCCACCTCGTCCAGCAATAAAATTGAATGGGGGTGCTGGTCTATGGCATCGGTCAACAAACCACCTTGGTCAAAACCAACATAGCCTGGCGGTGCGCCAATAAGCCGTGAAATTGAATGCCGCTCCATATATTCTGACATATCAAAACGGTGCAGTTCCATGCCCATAACGTGGGACAATTGCCGCGCCACCTCGGTTTTACCCACCCCTGTGGGGCCTGAAAATAAATAACTGCCAATTGGCTTGTTAGGGTCACGCAGACCTGCTCTTGCCAGCTTTATAGACGCGGCCAAGGCATCAATGGCGGTATCTTGCCCAAAGACAACGTGCTTCAGGTCTTTAGCAAGGTTTTTCATAATACGCTTATCATCACGAGAAACAGATTTTGGCGGTATACGGGCAATGCTGGCAATTACGTTTTCAACGTCTTTTACACTTATGTTCACCTTGCGCTTACCCTTGGGTAATAGCATTTGCGCGGCACCTACCTCGTCAATTACATCAATTGCCTTATCGGGCAATTTGCGGTCACTAATATAGCGCGCCGAAAGGTCAACCGCAGCTTTAATGGCATCGTTTGAATATTTAACCCCGTGATATTTTTCATAATAAGGCTTTAGCCCCATCATAATTTTAACCGCATCATCTATGGATGGCTCCAAAACATCAATTTTTTGAAAACGACGCAACAAAGCGCGGTCTTTTTCAAAGTGCGAGCGAAACTCTTTATATGTGGTTGAACCCATGCAACGAAGCTGCCCTGATGCCAAAGCAGGCTTTAAAAGGTTAGAGGCATCCATAGCACCACCACTGGTGGCACCAGCACCAATAACAGTGTGAATTTCATCGATAAACAACACTGCGTCTTCGTGTTCTTCCAATTCCTTAACCACACCTTTTAAGCGTTCTTCAAAGTCACCACGGTATCTGGTTCCAGCTAACAATGCGCCCATATCAAGCGAATAAACCGTAGTGTTTTTCAACACTTCTGGCACATTTCCATTAACAATATTAAGGGCCAAACCCTCAGCCAGCGCGGTTTTGCCCACCCCGCTTGAACCCACAAACAATGGATTGTTTTTGGTGCGGCGACATAAAATTTGCACTGCACGGTCAATTTCAGCCTCACGACCAATAAGTGGATCAATGCGCCCATCTTGGGCTTTTTTGTTCAGGTCAACACAGTAACTGCCAAGGGCGCTAGTGTCTTCTTTACCGCCCATATCATCGCCGTGCTGTTCTTGACCTTCATCGCCTTCATGCTCAATTCCGCTAACAGCTTTGTTTTCGCTGTAGCCTGATGCCTTGGCAATGCCGTGGGAAATGTAGCTAACGGCATCTAACCGCGTCATGTCCTGCTGTTGCAAGAAAAACACCGCATTGCTTTCACGCTCGGAAAACAGCGCCACCAAAACATTCGCACCTGTTGTTTCGGTTCGGCCTGAGCTTTGCACATGCAATATTGCTCGCTGTATAACCCGTTGAAAACCAGCAGTTGGCGTGGTTTCCAACTCATCTTCCTTAATGGTCAGGCTTTCCATTTCATGCTCTAGATAATGCTCTAGCTTTGCACGAAGTATTTCAACATCCACATTACACGCCCGCAAAACCGCCGCACCATCTTGGTCATCTATCAGGCTTAATAACAAATGCTCTAGCGTGGCATACTCATGGCGCCTGCTACTGGCATCAGCCAAGGCGCGGTGGAGGGTGTCTTCTAACAATGGTGAAAAACTAGCCATTTAAAATCCTATAATTCTTATTTTTCTTAGCTCTTTTTACGCTTCTTCCAAAGTGCATTGCAGTGGGTGTTCGTGCTTCTTTGCCAAGTCCAGCACATGGGTAACTTTTGTCTCTGCCACCTCGAATGTAAAAACACCACATACTCCCACACCCTTGGTGTGTACCTGCAACATTACGTCAGTTGCGTCTTCGATGGATAGCCTGAAGTATTTTTGCAAAACATAAATAACAAAGTCCATCGGAGTATAATCGTCATTCAATAACAAAACCTTATACATGGATGGTTTTTTAGTTTTGACCTTAGGCTTGGTAATTGTACCAGTGCCACGGTCATCGTTGCGGTCATTATCGTGGTGACGGTCGTGATCATCTCCGTCATCATGGTTGTCACCCATGCGGGGGATAATTTCATTGCTATATTTATTATTATTTTTCAAAACTTAATCTCTTTATTTCAACTCTTTGAATATTGGCATCTATATTTTTATTTCAACAAAATATCTTTGGCTTCGTTTATTTCTTTAGCTTGATAAGTGCTACCACCTTGGTCGGGGTGATATTTTTTCATTAGCTTTTTGTGGGCTTTTTTAATTTCACCCTCGTTAGCATTTACATTCACACCCAAAACATCTGCCGCATTTTCTTTGCTCATTGATGTTCTGTTATCTACGTTACCACCTGTTTGGCCGCTTCTGCCATTCATTTGCCGCCACAGGTTTTTCACCATACGATAACGCTGATAGGCAACAAATGCACCAAACAATGTGGGTACGGACAGCACAAACCTGCCGCTTGCAAACAACCCTATAGTAGCTATTACAAACAGCAAAAATACGACAAAAGCCAAAACTACTTTAATGTTTTTTGGTGTAGTTTCGGTTAACCATTTTATAAACAGCAGACCCATACCTAAAACAAACAGACCTGCAACGAAATATGCCATTTTTCTTCCTAAAACTTAGCCTAGTGTAATATTATCGCCCATAATAAATTTTTGAAACGTCAAAAGGGTGGTTTTTGTCTTTTTTGCAACACTAATACACTTACTTGCGGGCATTACATTACAAAATACTATATATGGGGATAAAAAATTACTTCAATGGTATATTAAAAATCCTGTTTTTTAAGGATATGGGCAAAATGATTAAAAAGAACTTCATAGGGCTTGGCTTGATACTGGTCTTTGCTTTTTTTCTGCCCACATCCACCGCTATTACTCTGGTGGAAAATGCCCATAGTAATCTGTTTTTTGGCGACCGCATTTCATACCTAAACCATCACCCTGCCAATACTCAAAAAACACCACCTATTTTTTCACTAGATCAAAGACAAAATGTTGAGCGTAATTTTCTGGCTAACCTGCCAAAAAACTTGGAACAAATGGATGTTAAAACCCGCAAAAATCAATTTGTCGCCACTCTTTTACCGCTAATATTAAGGGTTAATGAGCTGATAGTTGAAGAGCGGGAACAAGTTAAGTTTCTTATGGCTAAACAGTGGCTTAGCTTTAATGAAGAAACATGGCTGTTGCAAACTGCCCTGCGCTACAAACTATCCAATGATAGTGTTTCAAGCATAGATGTTTCAGAACTTTTACTGCGTATGAATACCATTCCACCCTCCCTTGCCCTTGCCCAAGCGGCAATTGAAAGTGGTTGGGGTACATCGCGTTTTGCCCAGCAAGCCAACGCACTTTACGGGCAATGGACGTGGAGCGACACTGACAGTGCTGGTCTGGTGCCAAGTGGCCGAGCTGAGGGCGAGCGTCACCGCATTAAGTCTTTTGCTTATCTTATACAATCGGTTCGTGCTTATGCCCTTAACCTAAACTCGCACAATGCTTATGCTGATTTTCGCACCACCAGAGCATTAGATAATGATGGCAATGATCTGACCAATACATTGATTGCATATTCCACCCGCAGAGAGGCATATGTGCAGGACTTACAAGCAATTATCCGCACCAACCAATTTGCAAAGCTTGACCAAATGCTGCTAACCCCAGCATTGTAAGGTAAATTATGACCCAGAAAAACATAGCCATAATACGAAACGTAACAGACCTGCGCCAAACCATTGCTAAATGGCGGGCTGAAGGTCACAGCATTGGCTTGGTGCCAACCATGGGTGCATTGCACGCGGGGCATCTGTCGCTTGTTACTAAAATGCTTGGGCAAACTGATAAGGTTATCGCCAGCATTTTTGTAAACCCCAAGCAATTTGGTGCTGGTGAAGATTTAGACCGTTATCCAAAAAACGAAGATGCTGATTGCAAAATGCTAAGCGAAACTGGCGCCCACGCCGTGTTTATTCCTGATTGTGCGAGCATTTACCCTGAGGGTTTTTCTACCAACATCACCGTGGCAGGGCTAAGCGATGACCTGTGTGGCAAAGCTAGACCGGGGCATTTTGATGGTGTTTCAACCATAGTCACCAAGCTTCTAGTGCAGGCCATGCCTGATGTGGCTATTTTTGGCGAAAAGGACTTTCAACAACTGGCGGTTATAAAGCGGTTGCAACAAGACCTTGACCTGCCCACTAAAATTATCAGCGGTGCTATTGTGCGTGAGGATGATGGCTTGGCACTATCATCACGCAATGCCTATTTAACTGCTGATGAGCGTAAAATTGCCGCTTTATTGTCAGCAACGCTAAAACAAGCAGTTGCTAGGGCAAATGCGGGTGAAGACCTGCGGGTTATAGAAGCTGAAAGCACGCTGTACCTTTTAAAAGCTGGCTTTAAAGCGGTGGACTATTTTAGTTTTGTTGACGCAAACACCTTAAAACAAGTTAATGACCTTAGCGGGCAGACAAGGGTTTTAGTCGCCGCCCACTTGGGCAAAACTCGTTTGATAGACAATTTTGCTGTTTAATTAGCTAAATCAAACCCGCTCAATAATAATGGCGATACCCTGCCCCACACCAATACACATGGTTGCCAGAGCATATTTACCTTGAGTTTCTTCCAACTGGTGCATGGCTGTCAGCACCAAACGCGCACCCGACATGCCAAGTGGATGCCCAAGGGCAATGGCACCACCATTTGGGTTTACCCTGCTGTCATCATCTGCCAAACCTAGCTGACGGGTTACCGCCAAACCTTGCGCGGCAAAGGCTTCGTTCAGCTCAATAACATCCATGTCTTTTAGGGTTAAGCCAGTTTGTTTTAACAATTTTTCCGTGGCGGGTGCAGGGCCAATGCCCATAATGCGTGGCGGCACACCAGCAACGGCGGACGCGATAACCTTTGCCCGCGGGGTTAGGCCATGTGCCTCAGCCCCACTTGCACTTGCCAACAACAACGCACATGCTCCATCGTTCACGCCTGATGCATTGCCCGCAGTTATCGAACCACCTTGTCTAAACGGTGTGCCAAGGCTCGCTAATTTTTCTAAGCTAGACAGCCGTGGGTGTTCATCCACCGTAAACATTGCGGTTTCCTTGCGATTAATACGCACTTCAACAGGGACAATTTCTTTGGCTAAACGACCACTAGCAATGGCGGCGGCGGCCTTTTCTTGTGAGCGGAGGGCAAAGGCATCTTGATCTTGGCGTGAGATGTTAAATTCAACAGCCACATTTTCTGCAGTTTCAGGCATGCTATCAATGCCGAAGTTTTTCTCCATCAGTTTGTTTACAAATCGCCAACCAATGGTGGTGTCGTACATTTCTGCATTACGAGAAAATGCTGTGTCTGCCTTTGGCATTACAAATGGTGCACGGGTCATGCTTTCAACCCCGCCTGCTAGCATCAGTTCAGCCTCGCCAGACTTTATCGCGCGCGAGCAACCCGCCACAGCATCCATGCCAGAACCACACAAACGGTTTATGGTGGCGCCTGGCACGCTAGTGCCAAGCCCTGCTAACAGTGCCGCCATGCGGGCAACATTGCGGTTGTCTTCGCCTGCTTGGTTGGCACAGCCCATCAACACATCATCCACAGCATCCCAGTTAACACCTGCGTTACGCTCTTTTAATGCTTTTAATGGAATAGCCGCCAAATCGTCAGCCCTGACACCTTTTAAGCTACCACCAAAACGACCAATTGGTGTGCGCACACCATCACAAATAAACGCCTCAGACATATCCTCGCTCCACTTATTTATTATTTCTTATTTGTTTTTTTACCTGTGAACACAGGGCTTCTTTTTTCCATAAAGGCGGCAACGCCTTCCATATAATCGTCGCTTTCACCCGCCTGCTTTTGGCTTTCAGCCTCTAACGCCAATTGGGTGTGGTAATCATTCCCTAATGAGGCATTTAACGCCCGCTTGGTCAGGGTTAGGCCCCATGTTGGCCCTGTGGCTAACTTTTCAGCCATGCTTACCGCAGCAGCCATAAAACTATCATCAGGCAGACATTTCCATATCATGCCCCAGTTTTCAGCATCGCTTGCGGACAAAGCCTCGCCCAACAATGTTAAGCCCTTGGCTCGTGCCATACCCACACTGCGCGGCAGGTTATAAGTGCCACCACAGTCTGGCACCAGACCAATTTTTGAGAAAACCTGAATAAACTTTGCGCTTTCACTTGCCACCACAATATCGCAAGCAAGGGCAATGTTTGCCCCTGCCCCTGCGGCAACACCGTTTACGGCACAAATGGTGGGAATATCTAATTTTTCCAAACGTTCCAAAACAGGGTGATAACCATTTAGCAAATTGTCCGACAGGTCATAACGCTCACCTTCTGGCAATGGGGCTCGCGCGCCCAAATCTTGCCCAGCACAAAAACCACGCCCAGCCCCTGTTAACAGTAATGTCCTGACATCAGAATTTGCGGCAATTTCATCCAAGGCCGAGGCAAGCTCACCCAACATTTCCATGGTGCAGGCATTTAGCTTTTCGGGTCGGTTCAGGGTAAGTGTGGCAACCCCGTTTGAAACATCCATTAAAATTGTTTTGTAAGCCATAAAATAATCACCCATAAATAAGCCCAGCTTTTCCTTGTCATTGTGTGAAACGAACGCTAGCTTTTGTCAATGTTTGCTGGAAACATTTAAGTAAAAAGGCGATCTCATGAAAAACCCCGATAAAGATTTTCTAGAAAAATTTAAAAATGGTGATGTGGACAAAAATGCCACCATACCCAGCCCTATCGGTGAATATTTACAAGCCAGCATCATAGATGTTGACGATGATGCCTACAAGCTAAGCATGGGGTTTGAAGGGCAAGACCATATGTATAATGGTGCGGGGGTTATTCAGGGCGGCATATTAACCAGCATGTTGGACACCACCATGGCGTTTAACGTGCTTAGCCATGTTAAGCTCGAGCAAAGCACCGCAACCATCAGCATTAATACTGACTTTTTAAATGCCGCAAAAACTGGCTCTTTTGTGGCTGAGGCCGAGATAACCCGCATGGGTCGCAACATTGCTTTTGCCAAAGCTACGCTTAAGAATGCTGAGGGTACGCTTATCGCTTCAGCCACGGCGAACTTTGCTATTTCATAACAGCTTTTTAATTCCTATAAGCACAGCAATTCATTGACTGGTCGGTCGGTGAATGTATGCTAGTAGCAAGTTCACGTTCACCCTTATTTTTCAAAGGTTACCGCCATGACACTAAAAAGTTATGCCCAAGGACAATGGTTTGAAGGCAAAGATGAAAATTCAGCACCATTACATAATGCCATAACTGGCGATAACATTGGCTCTGTAAGCAGTGCTGGCCTGAACTTCAAAGAAATGACCGATTACGCCCGCGATGTTGGTGGTAAAAACTTGCTGGCAATGAGCATGCACGAACGTGCCATGATGCTGAAAAATCTGGCAAAGTTTTTGGATGAATGCAAACAAGAATTTTACGACCTGTCATACGCCACAGGGGCAACAAAGGGCGACAGTTGGGTTGATATTGATGGTGGCATCGCTACATTTTTTGTCTATTCCTCCAAAGGACGGCGCGAACTGGCTGATGAAAACATTGTTCTTGATGGTAATTTAGAGCAAATTTCCCGCGAAGGCACATTTTTAGGGCAACACGTTATGGTGCCAATGAAGGGTGTTGCGGTTCACATTAACGCCTTTAACTTCCCTGTTTGGGGCATGATGGAAAAACTAGCCCCCACATTGCTTGCAGGGCTACCTGCCATTGTAAAACCAGCCACATCCACATCATACCTGACCAAAGCTGTGTTTGAAAAAATGATCGAAAGCGGCTTGTTGCCAGAAGGTGCCATTCAACTTATTTGCGGCAGTGTTGGCGACCTGCTTAGCCACCTGACATGCCAAGATGTGGTTTCGTTTACGGGCTCGGCTTGGACAGCATCAAAACTGACATCTCACCCCACAATAATGTCGGAAAATGTACGTTTTGTGGCTGAGTGCGACAGTTTAAACTGTTCAATTTTGGGTGAAGATGCCGCCCCAGACACCGAAGAATTTAAGCTATATGTAAAAGAAGTAGTACGAGAGATGACCGTAAAGGCAGGGCAAAAATGTACTGCTATCAGACGCGCCATTGTGCCAGAAAAATATTCCGCGTCGGTGGTAACAGCACTGCAGGAAATATTAGGTAAAACCACCATGGGCGACCCCACCATTGAGGGGGTTCGCATGGGTGCACTTGCCAGCATTTCACAGCGTGATGAGGTGCGTGAAAGGGTTGAGGAACTGTCAGCCGAGAATGAAATTGTCCACGGCGATGTTGATAATTTCACCATTAAAGGCGGCAACCGCGACAAAGGTGCGTTTTTCCCACCAATTTTAATGCTGTGTAACGAACCATTTAAAAAACTAAAAGTTCACAACACCGAAGCATTTGGCCCTGTGGCAACGGTTATTCCATATAAAAACAATGCTGAGGCCATTACCCTAGCCAATATGGGCGAAGGATCGCTAGTGGCAAGTGTGTTTTCCAAGGACAAAGCCGTGGTGAAAGAGCTGGTTATGGGCATTGGCCCTTACCACGGGCGCATTGCGGTTATTAACGAAGACTGCGCTAAGGAAAGCACTGGTCATGGTTCGCCCTTGCCACACTTAAAACATGGTGGCCCCGGTCGTGCTGGTGGCGGTGAAGAGCTTGGCGGTATTTTAGCGGTAAAACACTATATGCAACGTGTGGCCTTGCAAGGCTCGCCCGATATTTTAACTGGTACTACCAACAAGTTCATTAAAGGAGCCGAAACCAAAGAGTTAAACGAGCATCCGTTTCGCAAAAACTTCCACGCTATTAATGTGGGTGATAGTTTGTTTACAAAGTCACGCGAAGTAACACTGAAAGATGTTGAACATTTCGCCCACTTTACTGGCGACGAGTTTTACGCCCATATGTTAGAGGAAGCAGCGGCGGCAAACCCGTTTTTTGAAGGCCGTGTTGCCCACGGTTATTTAATACTATCTTTCGCCGCAGGGCTGTTTGTTGACCCCGAGCCAGGGCCAGTTTTAGCTAATTACGGCCTGAACGACCTGCAGTTCCAACAGCCACTTTACCCCGGCGACAGCATGTCGGTGCGCCTGACCTGCAAACAAAAAATTCCCCGCGCCGAGCAAATTTACGGCGAAGTGCGTTGGGATGTGGAAGCAACAAACCAAGACGGCGAAACCGTTGCCACATACGAACTGTTAACCCTGAACGCGTATGAGGGCTAAAGCTTAAAAATGGCAAGACCACAAGCAGCAAATTACGACCAGCGCCAACAATTTATATTGGACGAGGCGGCTAAACTTATTGCCTCACACGGTTTTCATGGTTCGTCCGTTAGTGACCTTGCAAAGCAATGCGGCATATCCAAGTCGTTGATTTATCACTATTTCCCATCGAAAGAAGCCATATTATTTGCCGTAATGTCTAGCTATACCAAAGACCTGTTAAAAACTGTGGAAGAAGCCGCAACTGCGGGTGATGATATAAGCGGGACCTTCCACGCTACTGTAGAAAGCCTGATGGAAAACTACAAATCTGCAGGGCCAAAACACCGAGTTTTGTTGCAAGAGCTAGACAAGCTTTCCGAGCCAAACCGGAAAGAAATTGTTGAAAATGAAGATAGAATAAAAAATATCATCAAAGGGCAAATTGCTAAATTTAACCCGCAAAAACCTGCGGATGATCCGCAAAACACCGCCCTAACCATGCTGTTTTTGGGCATGGTAAACTGGACCCATACATGGTTTAAGCCTGAGGGCCAAATCTCAAGTCAAGAATTAGCGACAATGGCGGCAGAGATTTTCGAAAACGGTGTGCGTACCTTAGCTAAGAAAAGTGATCGCTGAAAAAACTAATCGTTTTTCAAAACTTTAGTAATGCTATCCAACACATATTGCATATTGCCCGCGTTTAACCCCGCAATGGAAACACGGCTACTACCCAGCATATAAATTGAATGTTCTTTTTTCAGGATTGCAACCTGTTCAGGGTCTAAACCCAAAAATGAAAACATGCCGCGCTCACGCTCAATGAAAGAAAAGTCACGGTTAAACCCGCTAGCCGCCAAACCTTTTACCAGTTCAACACGCAGGGTCTTAATACGGTGGCGCATTTCAGCAACTTCGCCCATCCACATGGTTTTAAGGGCTTCGTCCTCCAATATTCTGCGGACAATGGCGGCACCATGTGCAGGTGGCATTGAATACATGCCGCGAATAACATTTAATAGTTGAGAATAGGCAATGTCGGCCTGTTTGGTGTTTTTTGAAAGAATAAACGCAGTACCAACACGCTCGCGGTAAAGACCAAAGTTTTTCGAACACGATTGTGCCACAACCATTTCTTCAACATGATTTGCCATCACACGAACGCCAATGGCGTCTTCCTCAACACCGTCACCAAAGCCTTGGTAAGCAATGTCGATAAACGGGGTGAAGCCTTTTAAATTTGCCAGTTTTGCCAGTGCATGCCACTGGGTTTCATCTAAATCAGCACCACATGGGTTATGGCAACAGCCATGCAATAAAACCAGATCACCCTTGCCCACATGTGACAGGGTTTCCATCATTTCATCAAAATCTATACTGTGGGTTTCATAGTTATAATATGGGTATTCTCTTATTTTTAAACCAGCTTCACCCAATAATGGCATGTGGTTTGCCCATGTGGGGTTGCTGACCCAAATGGTAGCGTCGGGATTACAACGCACTAAAAACTCTGCCAACACCCGTAACGCACCACAACCACCGGGGGTTTGCACTGCACGCACACGGTCATTATCCACCTCAGCACTGTCTGTGCCAAACAGCAGTTTTATCATGGCTTGGTTATAGGCAACTTCGCCTGCGCCACCTAAATATTCCTTGGTGTTTTCTTCACGAATGCGTCTTTGCTCGGCCTCTCGTACAGCCTCTAAAATTGGAGTTTTGCCCTGTTCGTTTCTATAAACACCCACGCCAAGGTCAACTTTTAACGAGCTTTCATCAGCCTTAAATTCGTTGATCAAACCTAATATTGGATCAGGATCTAGGGGTTTTAAATTTTCAAACATGGGTGTGTCCTTTGTTTATTTTATTGGGTGCAGGCTAGCGTATTGACGCAATTATTGCACAAGTTTAGCAAGATTTAGCAAGCTTTTCCAATTGCTTATAAAATATTTTTATTGCCTTTTCTTTAACAACGCCGTAACCGCGCACCTCATATGGCAATTTCGCTAGCTTAATAGCCTGATCGTAATTGTCAGTGTTTACAGTTTTCAGCATATTTTCAATGCTAGACAAATAATCATCGCGCAAGGTTATCTCTAACCGTCTGTCATGCCCGTAAGTAAATGGGTCAATGGCTGTGCCACGCACACCTTTCAGGCGTTTTAAAATTTTGAAAACAAACATCATCCACGGGCCCAGTTTAATTTTCTTGGGGCGGCCTTGGGTGTCTCTGGCAAGGGGCAATAACGGCGGAGCCAAATAAAAACTAACCTTATAATTGCCTGCAAAGTTTTGCTTTAGCTGATCCCTAAATTTATCATCACAATAAAGTCGCGCTATTTCATACTCGTCTTTATAGGCCATTACCTTAAAGGCATTGTCAGCCACGGCACGGGTTAGATTTAGTTCATCCGTGGTTAAACCCTCATCAAGTTTACGCACCCGCGCCACTAAATCAGTATATTTATTGGCATATGCTTTATTTTGATATTCGGTTAAATATTTTTGCCTGCGGGCAATAACATCATCTAACGTCTCAGGTTTTGGCGGGGTAATGCCTGCAAGTTCCTGAACCAAGGCTGCATCGTTTACTAGCAAACGACCCCAGTTAAATGCTTGCAGGTTACTGTCCACCGCCACACCATTAAGCTTAAATGCCTGTTCAATTGCCGCTAAGCTGATGGGAACCAAACCTTTTTGCCACGCCAAACCAAGCGTCATAACATTGGCAAATATACTGTCGCCCATAAGTGCGGTGGCAAGCTTGTTTGATGCCAGCTCGGTTAGATGATCACCATCAACCGCGTTTTTCAACAGGGTGGTTCTGTCATCAGCGCCCATGTCGGCATCGCGGTTTAGAACATAATCTGCGGTGGGAATTTCGGTTGTGTTTAAAACAATGTTGGTTTTGCCGTGGCGCAACACTGACAAGGCTTTATCCGATGTTGCCACCACCAGATCGCAGGCTATTAGGGCATCAGCACCACCCACATCAATACGCACTTGGTTCAGTTCACTTGGGGTTTTAGCCAAACGAACATAGCTTAAAACTGAGCCACCTTTTTGGGCAAAACCCATAAAGTCTAGAACGCTAGCGCCCTTACCCTCTAAATGTGCCGCCATGGTAATAATAGCACCTATGGTAACAACACCTGTGCCACCCACACCTGACACTAAAATATCAAAGGGCTTGTCCAAATTAGACATGTTAGGCAACGGCAGGTTTTTAAAATGATCTGCTAGCTCGTGTGTTTGTTTGGGTTTGTTTTTGCGCAACTCGCCACCCTCAATAGCCACAAACGATGGGCAAAACCCTTCCACACATGAGAAATCTTTATTACAGCTATGCTGGTCAATTTGGCGCTTGCGGCCAAATGGTGTTTCCAACGGCACCACAGACAGGCAGTTGGACTGTACCGAACAATCGCCGCACCCTTCACACACTTGCGGGTTAATGAACACGCGCTTGGCAGGGTCGGGGTATAGACCGCGTTTGCGTTTACGGCGTTTTTCGGTGGCGCAGGCTTGGTCATATATTAAAACTGTAACGCCTTTTATTGATCTAAGCTCGCGTTGCACCGTATCAAGCTCATTTCTGTGGTTAAAACTAGTATTTTTTGGAAAAATAGACAGATCTGTATATTTTTCAGGCTCATCACTAACAACAGCAATGCGCCCCACCCCTTCAGCCCGCACTTGCTGGGCAATTGCATGCACGCTTAGGGTGCCATCAACAGGCTGACCGCCAGTCATAGCCACAGCATCGTTGAACAAAATTTTGTACGTAATATTTACATTTGCCGCAATTGCTTGGCGAATTGCCATTGAACCTGAATGGAAATATGTACCATCACCAAGGTTTTGAAACATATGATCTGAATTAATATAAGGAAACTTGCCAACCCAATTTATACCTTCGCCACCCATTTGGATAAGGCCTTCGGTTTTTTTATCCATCCAATTAGCCATGAAATGACAGCCAATGCCCGCCATAGCTTCGCTACCATCTGGCAATTTGGTTGAGGTGTTGTGCGGACAGCCAGAACAAAAATATGGCATACGCTTAACCGTACCGGGGTCATGGGCGGTAATACCAGTGTCGGACAGTTCTGCCAAACACGGCACCAAGTTCATATCGCCCAACACACCTTGCAAGCGTTTGGCTATTATGGGGGCGAGATAGCTTGGTGAAAGCTCTGCCGTCCATGTGATAAGCTCATTATCACTTTCGTCAAACTTGCCAACAATCAGGTCTGGTCGCCTGCCCTTATGGCTATAAATAAATTCTTTAAGCTGGCTTTCAATAATGCCGCGCTTTTCTTCCACCACTAAAATTTCTTTTTTGCCGCTCATAAACTCTGACAGACCTTGGGTCTCTAGCGGCCAAACCAAACCAACCTTATAAATATCAATACCAAGGTCACGGCAACGCTGCTCGTCCAAGCCCAAATATGACAAAGCCTCCATCAGGTCAGAATGTGCCTTGCCACTGGTAACAATGCCAAAACTGGCAGCTTCAACATTGTAAATTTGCTTATCAATTGGGTTAGCACGGGCAAAGGCCAAAACAGCCTTTACCTTTGGCACCATGCGGGCTTCAATTTGCGGACCGGGGTAATCAGGCCAACGATAGTGCAGACCCTCAGGCGGAGTTTCAAAATCATCAGGGATGTTAAATGTTGGTAACGGTGCCACCGCAACCGATGCCGCACTTTCAACAGTTTCAGAAATGGCCTTAAAACCAACCCACATGCCTGAATAGCGGGAAAGAGCATAACCCCATAAGCCGTAACTTTCATATTCTTCAATGTTCGTTGGGCTGATAATTGGCATGTACCACGCCATGAAGGCCACGTCCGACTGGTGCGACATGGACGACGACACACAACCATGATCGTCCCCCGCCACCACAAGCACCCCGCCGTGAGGCGACGAGCCGTAACCATTGCCGTGTTTTATAGCATCGCCCGCACGGTCAACACCGGGCCCTTTGCCGTACCACATGGCAAAAACACCATCTACGTTTTTATTGGGGTCGCTTTCAACTTGCTGGGTGCCAAGCACCGCAGTTGCCGCCAAGTCTTCGTTTAGGGCGGGTAAAAAACGAATACTGTTATCATCCAAAAAACTTTGCGCCTGCCACAACGACAGGTCAACACCGCCCAAGGGCGAGCCACGATAACCAGAAATAAAACCTGAGCTATCTATGCCATCACGGTCATCAATTCGCTTTTGCTGCAATAATATACGCACCAAGGCTTGCGTACCCGTAAGAAAAATTTGCCCTGTTTGGTTTACATAGCGATCATCCAACTGATAGTTGGCATCAATAGTTAGCTTATTGTTTTTCTGAGAATTATCCATAAACCTAAGAGTGACCTTTTTCAAAACATGCGATTGAACCAGACGTAAGTATAGACTTTTTTAGAATGAAGGTGTTTTCATTTTTATTGTAAAATTCACACATTATGGTAATATATTTCATATAAATTAATAATATGAAATATTTACATCACATAGCCTAAGTTAATGAAAAAATAATTATGGACAATATTGATAAAAAAATTCTCAACGCCCTGCAGGTTGATGGCAGAATAACCAATCAGAACCTAGCTGAAAAGGTTGGCATATCATCAGCCGCATGCTGGCGCCGTACCAAGGCAATGGAGAAAAATGGCACCATTAAAAAATACATGGCAATTGTAAACGCTAAAACCGTTGGTCATGGCCTGTGCATTTTTGTTAACATTTCGCTGACACGTCACTCCAAGGAAAATGCCGAAGAATTTGCCAAGGCCGCCCACCTGCGCCCAGAGGTGCAGGAATGTTATGCCGTAACAGGCGATGCCGACTTCATGCTAAGGGTTATGGTTCCTGACATTGACGCCTACGACAAGTTTTTGGAAGACTTTTTGTTCACACTAGAAGGCATATCGCAAGTGCGCTCAAACTTTGCCCTGCGTGAGATAAAGTTTGATACAAGCATACCGCTATAACTGAATATAATTACAGATCTGTAGGTTCTGTTTGACGAAGAATACGCCGATATGGCATTGGCGCCCGCCTTGTTATGCCATGCAAACCACGGTTAAGCAGGCTGAACCTACCCCTCATACCCTGAACCACACGAGCGAAACGTGGTACGGTTGGCACCAACAGCACAATAGACAGCGTTAAAAAAACAATGCCGAACGGAATGGGGGTTAAAATTCCAACCACACCGATGATGAAAAACACCACTCCTAAAGCTATAAAAATATATCTCATTTTAATCTCACCATTTGCACACCAGATAACTATATCAAAATGATATATGCATGTCCACATTTCTTTCAAACTACTGACTAAAAAAAATTGTATATTAATAACTATTGCGTATTATAGAATTTGAATTTTAACCTAATAGACAGAAGTGTTTTATGGAACAGCCAAAAAATATACTAATTGTTGACGACAGTAAAGTTGCCCGCATGATGACCACCCGTATTGTAAAACAAGTTTACCCTGACATTGAAGTGTTAGAGGCTGATAGCGGCGAGCAGTCCCTTCAAATGCTGGAGACATCAGAACCTGACCTTATTTTGATGGATATAAACATGGGCGGCATTGATGGTGTTGAAACCTCGTCTATGATTTTAACGGCAAACCCCGATCAAAACATTGCAGTTTGTTCAGCAAACATTCAAAGCGGCATACAAGACAAGGTTACCGCACTTGGCATTACGTTTATTCCGAAACCCATAATGGTTGATAAGTTAAAAGCGTTTGTTGCAACCTGCAAATAAATAGCGCTTAAGCAAACAATTAAGAATAACTTCAATAGTAAAGAAGCCAAGTAAGTAAATGAAGAACACCTGGACTAAATTGGAAGTAGATGCCCTTACCGAGTTCTTTAACTTAGGACTGGGTAGAGCCGCCGCAACCCTGAATGAGATTAGCGGGCAGGATATTGACATGTGTACACCACACATAGAATTTTGCCCAACCAGTGATGTGCTAAAGCACGTCACAACAGCCGATGGCGAGCTTATTATCTCCATAAAGCTAGATTTTGACGGGGTAATTTACGGCGACAGCTTCCTTATTTTTCCTGAAAGCGAAGGGCTTAAGCTTGTTGGGGTTATTTTGGGTGACGAGACCCCAGAAGCAGACCGTGCTGAATATTTGGAAGACACCCTGAACGAATTGGGCAACATTATCCTTAATGCTTGCCTGTCATCGTTCTGCGATACCTTAAGCTTCACCCTAGACAATGGCCTTCCACAATATAGCAAAGACGACCATGGCGGTTTCATTAAAAAACTGGGGCAGGTTGAAAACAGCTTGGGCATTGTGGCCGAGGTTGAGTTTAAGCTACACGAAAGTGACATTGCAGGTCACATAATTATATTCATGGAACAAGGCTCCATCGCATCACTTCGGGTTAAGGTTGCCCACTTTGTAAGAGAGATATACGATGCCTGATCTTACTTTTCTTTAGCCGGCCACGCTTCCCTATCAATATCCAAATCTGAAAATTTATCCACGTCCAGAACAGGCGATGTTTTGCCTTCTTTTAACTGTGCATCAAAGTCTGCCAGCACCCGCTGTGCCACTTTAAACAGCATGGTCAGGGCAAACAGGTTAACTAGCGCCAAAATACCCATGGAAAAATCGGTAAAGCTCAACACCGTTGTAAGGTCTTGTTGCGCCCCCCAAAACACCAAAAACAATAATGAAATCCGAAAGCCAATGAATACCATTTTATTTTCGCCTGAGAAGAAATCAATGGCAGTTTCACCCAAATAATAATTATAAACTATTGAGGTAACTACAAAAAATCCCAGCGCTACGCTTAAAAATTGTGAGGCATAGATACCAATATGCTCAGCCAGTGACAGTTGGGTAAGCACCAAACCCTCCACGTCTGAACCTGGTGTGTAGGCATCAGAAAGCAAAATAATGGCCGCTGTTGCGGTGCAAATTACAATGGTATCAACAAACACACCTAGCGCCTGCGCCAAGCCTTGTGTTGATGGGTGGTGCACATTGGCAGCAGCGGCGGCAACTGTGGTGCTGCCCAAGCCTGCCTCGTTAGAAAACAACCCACGCCTCACACCAAAACCAATGGCCGCGCCAATGCCCCCGCCCACAGCTTGGTTAAGGCCAAAAGCGCTATCAATAATTGAGCTAAACACACCAGGCATTTCAGATAGGTTTGTGGCAATCACATAAAATGCGATCAACACATATCCTAACGCCATAATAGGAACCATAACGTCAGTGAAATGGGTAATGCGTTTAATACCGCCAAAAATAATCGTGGCAATAAAGAGCGACAAACCTATGCCCGTGGTTATGGTGGGCACATCAAATGCCTCTTGAAATGAGGCCGCAAGAGCAAATGACTGCATAATATTGAAGGCAAAACCAAAGGTGATAATGAGCAAAATGGCATAAAGGCTAGCCAGCCAATTCCACTTTTTCCCCATGCCATAACGAATATAATTTTGGGGGCCACCACGGTATTCATTACCCTCACGGCGCTTAAACAGTTGGGCTAAGGTGCTTTCATAATAACTAGTGGCCATGCCTAGAAGAGCGGTCACCCACATCCAAAAAACCGCCCCCGGCCCGCCAAGAGTAATAGCCACCGCAACGCCAATAATATTACCACTGCCAACACGCCCGCCAATACTTAAAAGCACAGCCTCTATTGAGCTAACGCCAGTATCACTATCGGGCTTTTCTTTAAGCATGGTGAACATGTTGCGAAAATATCTAAACTGGGCAAAGCGTGATGCCAGAGTGAAAAATACGCCAAAACCCACTAAAATATAAACCAGCGCCAACCAGATAAAATCCGTTAATTCAACAAGCATCATTACCCCTAACTATTTTAATATTATAAAATACATTTGTAGTTTTCTGGCACCACCATATGATATGTAAATGATGTGTAATAGTAAAAAATTATTCTGATGAAATTTATGGCAGATAAAATTACAATTCTAGCTTGTCAAATTGAAGTACCAAACTTCTCTGATGCCAAAAGCCGAGATGCGCACAACAAACGTGTGGCGGGTCTTATTGACACCAAGCTTAGTAAAAAACACTGCGACTTGGTGGTTATGCCTGAGCTAAGCAGTTTGGATTACAGTATAGATGCTTTTGAAAACCTTACAGAACTAGCTGAAAGCACCACTGGTTCTAGCTTTACTATATTTTCCAGCCTAGCTAAAAAACACAAATCCACGCTTGTTTATGGCATTGCCAGGCGGGGAGAGAATGGCGCCTATATTTCACAAATAATTGTAGGTCCCGATGGTAAATTAGATGGCTATTATGATAAAATACATCTGGCTAAGATTAAAAATTCCCATGAAAATATTTTCTTTAAAGACGGCAATAAAACCCTTTGCATCAACATTAGAGGTTTTAAAATTTCTCCGATTATTTGTTATGATATTCGCTTTCCCGAACTTAGCCGCAAACTGGCAATTAAAGATGGGGTAGAAGTTATTCTTCATTGTGGTGCTTATAAAAAAGACCCTACATTTTATAGCTGGCATTCCTTTGCCATTACCCGCGCGCTTGAAAATCAGGTTTACTTTCTCAGCCTCAATAGGGCGGGTAAAGATTTTGGCCATTCAATATTTTGCGAACCGTGGGTTGATGAGGAAACACCACCCTTTAAATTTAATTCATCTGAACAGCTAGAAATATTTGAATTACGAAAAGATCGTGTTAACAATGCCCGTGAAAAAATAACCTTCTTGAAAGATAGAAAACCAAATTTATATTAGGTTTAATATCAGGATAAAAATATAATGACAGCTCAGGCAAATAACCTAAAAACAACCCGCTTAGCACTACAAAAAGCCAAGCTTGAAGACGAGAACAAGGCTATTTCAGCACTTTTGGAAACTTATCCATTAAGCGAAAAGGCCAGAGCAAACATAAGCGCAAAAGCTCACGGTATTGTCAGCCGCTCGCGGGCAATGACAGCCGAACGCGGCACTTTAGATGCCTTCATGCAGGAATTTGGGCTTTCCAACCAAGAGGGTGTTGCCCTCATGTGCTTGGCTGAAGCGTTGTTGCGCATTCCCGACAGCCAAACCCAAGACAAACTTATTGCCGAAAAATTAGCCTCTGGAAATTGGGGTGAGCACCGCGGGCAGTCTGAAAACATGTTTGTTAACGCATCCGTATGGGCGCTTATGCTTACGGGTGGTGTGGTAAAAATGGATAAAAAAACATACGAAAACCCTGCCAGTTGGGTCAAAGGCATGGTTGGCAAAATGGGCGAGCCTGTAATTCGCGAAGCCACAAACAAAGCCATGAAAATTATGGGCAAGCAGTTTGTTTTTGGCCGCAATATGGCTGAGGCTCTTAAGCGTAAGAAAAAATCAGCAGATGACCGCCAGCTTTTCTCGTTCGATATGCTAGGCGAAGGTGCGCGCACCCAAGATGCCGCAGACCGTTACCAAGAGCTATACCTGACCGCCATTAAAGATGTTGGCGAAGACAGTAAAAAAAATCCGACTAATGGACATCAAAACAAATCTGCGGTTTCTATCAAACTATCCGCCCTGCACCCACGTTATGACACCACCCAGCACAGCCGTGTTATAGATGAGCTACTTCCGCGCATTAAAGAACAAGCATTGTTGGCAAAGTCATACGACATTGGTCTGACAATTGATGCTGAAGAGGCTGACCGTCTGGACATTTCACTGGACATTCTAGAGGTGCTAGCCAAAGACCCCGATCTGGCAAACTGGCAAGGACTTGGTTTAGCTGTGCAGGCATATCAAAAACGCTCAATTTATGTAATTAACTGGTTAGAAAACCTGTCTAACGAAACAGGGCGCACTTTTCCTGTGCGCTTGGTTAAGGGGGCTTATTGGGATACTGAAATTAAGCACGCCCAAGAGCTTGGCCTTACTGATTATCCAGTGTGGACCAGAAAAGCATCTACCGACATATCCTACATAGCATGTGCGGCAAAAATGCTGGCGGCGAAACAGGCGTTTTATTGCCAGTTTGCCACCCATAACGCCTATACCATTGCCGCCATTGCCAACATGGCGACAAAAGAAGACACCTCCAGAATGGAGTTTCAAAAGCTCCACGGCATGGGTGATTTGTTATACACTGCGGTATCAGCAGAATTAAGCGCCAACATAGCTGTGCGCACATACGCCCCTGTTGGCAAGC
This sequence comes from Alphaproteobacteria bacterium, assembly GCA_030634465.1. GTDB lineage: Bacteria > Pseudomonadota > Alphaproteobacteria > Sphingomonadales > SMXR01 > DAOWAS01. The sequence goes on from DAOWAS010000001.1 coordinate 35,331, forward strand.
ACGAAGACCTGTTGCCATATTTGGTAAGACGGTTATTGGAAAATGGCGCAAACTCGTCATTTGTAAACCGCTTTATGGACGAAAAAACCCCCATTGAAGAAATAATAAAAGATCCGTTTGTTGCCGTATCTGGCTTTAAAATCAAACGTCACCACGGCATTCCAAAACCTGCCCAACTATATAGTGACCGTAAAAACTCAAACGGCATTGACCTTAGAGATGGTCTTGCCTTTGCCAATTTGGAAGCTAAAATTAAGGCTATTCCAAACAAGCCGTTTTTAGCCCATTCAATTGTAGCTGGTGAAAAGTGCGGCGCTAAAGGCACAGTAATTACCAACCCCACCACAGGGGAAGAAATTGGTCAGGCATTTTATGCTAACGACGCTGATATCGAAAATGCCATACAACTAGCACACGACACCCAAGTTTCGTGGGACGATATTGGTGGCGACAAACGCGCTGAAATTTTAGAGCGTGTTGCTGAGCTGATAGAAAAAAACATACATACCTTCCTTGATATTCTAACCCGTGAGGCTGGCAAAACATTTGAAGATGGCATTTCCGAAGTTCGTGAAGCCGCAGATTTTTGCCGTTTCTACGCCAAAGAAGCCCGTAACAAATTTGCCCAACCACAGGTATTAGAAGGCCCCACAGGTGAGCGGAACGAAATTTCCCTGCATGGTCGCGGGGTGTTTTTCTGCATTGCCCCGTGGAACTTCCCCTTGGCTATTTTTGCAGGCCAAGTTGCCGCAGCACTGGCGGCGGGCAATACGGTGTTGGCAAAACCAGCCGAGCAAACTCCGTTTGTTGCCATGAAGGCCATCGAACTGTTCCTAGAAGCTGGCGTGCCAAGTGCGGCTGTGCATCTTATTTTAGGCAAGGGTTCAAAGCTTGGCGCTAAAATAACCCCAGACCTGCGCATTTCAGGGGTGTCCTTAACAGGTTCAACCGCCACCGCAAAAATTATCAACAAAACCTTGGCAGAAAAAGACGGCCCCATTAACCGTTTCATTGCTGAAACTGGCGGGCAAAATGTAATGATTGTCGACAGCTCTGCCCTACCCGAACAGGTTAGTGACGATGTTATGCGCTCAGCCTTCGGCAGTGCTGGTCAGCGTTGCTCTGCCCTTAGGGTATTGTTCGTACAAGACAGCATCGCAGACAATGTTATTACCATGCTTAAAGGTGCCATTGCTGAGCTGAGCATTGGCGACCCTGCAATGTTAAGCACAGATGTTGGCCCCATTATTGATGTGGGCGAGCGTGCGGGTCTGTTAAAACACATTGCCCACATGGACAAGGAAGCCAAACTTATAGCCAAAGCAACCCTGCCTGATGGCTTTGAAAATGGTGCATTTTTAGCCCCGCATATTTATGAAATATCGTCCCTAAGCATGCTTGAAGATGAAGAGTTTGGCCCTATTTTACATGTGGTGCGATATTCCGCAGACGATTTGGATCAGGTTATGCAAGATATTGTAAACACAGGGTTCGGCCTGACATTTGGGGTGCATTCCCGCATTGAAGGTCGCTGGCTTGAGCTATTTAAAAAGCACAAGGTTGGCAACACCTATATAAACCGCAATATGATCGGTGCGGTGGTGGGTGTGCAACCATTTGGTGGCGAAGGCCTGTCTGGTACAGGGCCAAAAGCAGGTGGTCCGCACTATTTATACGGGTTTGCTACCGAGCGGGTCATGAGCGTGAACACAGCCGCCATTGGTGGCAACACCGACCTGTTTCAGCTTAATGAAAACGAATAAGCTGGCTGTATGTTGCGCATGTCACTCATAAGCCAAATGGACTTTTTTATAAAATTATGCTAGGAATGCACTGTAAAGTTACATTGAGTTTGGGGGGGATATCTAAAACCTTGGAGAAGGCAAATGATAAAATTCCAAATTTCTATTCCAAAATTTCTGCTAGTTTTTATCTTTCTGTATGCATCAATCACACCTGCTAACCTATCTGCCCAACACTTGGCGCAGGCTGGTATAACTGACCTTACGGCCTGTGCCGACATGACCATGACCGATCTATATGATAGTGATGGGTGGAGCTATGGTGTTGACTATTATGCTAACAACACCTGCAATGATAGACCCATTTGTTTTTATACACGCACAACCATAGCGGATAATGTAACAGGAAGTGTGCACCCGGGTCCGTTATTACTTCAGGCCAATGAGCGATATATAAAATTGGGTGGTTTTGTATCATCTGATGGTAAAAGCGCATGGAAGGTCAACGTCAAATATATGGCCGACGATTCCTGCTACTAAAGTAAATATAATACACTGAACTAAGCTAACCAAAGCTGTCTTTGCGTGAAATGTTAATGTGACGGTGAATGGCAACTGAAAAAATCAGACCATAAGCTATCATCACCGTCATCATTGCCGAACCACCATATGAAACCAACGGCAACGGCACCCCAACCACAGGCAACAGCCCCATAACCATGGCGATGTTAATAAACACATACAGAAAAACAACCAAGCTAAGACCTGCGGCGAGCAAGCGCCCAAACTGCGAGCGACATGTAAGCGAAACCACAACACCGTAACCAATAACTATCATAAACAGGGTTAAAATGCCCAAACCACCCACCATGCCAAACTCTTCTGCCAGCACAGTAAAAATAAAATCAGTTTTCATTTCAGGCAAAAAGTTTAACTGGCTTTGCGTGCCTTCCATAAAGCCCTTGCCCCATGTACCGCCCGAACCAAGAGCAATTTTTGACTGTAAAATTTGATAACCAGCACCAAGAGGGTCACGTTCAGGGTTTAAAAATGTCAGCACCCGCTCTTTCTGATAATTTTGCATAAAGTTCCACGCCACAGGTATTGATGCAATTGAGAGAATAAAACCAACCACAAACAACCATGCTCTGGCACCTGCCAAAAACAAAACCCCAATACCACCCGCCGATAGCAAAATAGCCGTGCCTAAATCTGGTTGTCTAACCACCAGCACCGCAGGTAAAGCAACAATCATTAAGGGAATAATCAGGCTTGTCAGTTTCTTGGTTTCAAACAGGGTTAGGCTGTGGAAATACCTTGCTATCGCAAGTATAACCGCAACTTTAATAAGTTCCGATGGCTGCAAACGTATCACCCCCAAGTCAAGCCAACGGGTGCCGCCCATTCCTGTAACACCAGCAAACTCCACCCATAACAACATTCCTATGCCAATAAAATATAATGGATAGGCAAAGCGCATCCACCAGCGGATATCGATCATGGCAATAAAAACCATCAGCAAAAACATTGCCACAAAACGTGTGATATGCCGCGATGCCCACGGGTCCATATTGCCACCCGCAACCGAATACAACATCGCCGTACCTGTCAGGGCAATGGCAACAAGCACCAAAACCACAATCCAGTTCATGTCACGTAGCTTCTGCAAAGGCGATTTTTTCACGCTTTTCTGGCCAAACATTAAACTGCCACCCATTTACGCCTCCTGCTCATTTGTTGATGAAGAAGGTTTGCGGCTCAAAGTCGGGGTTGCTGATGGATCTAAATCTAGAACCTTGTTCATAATATCCTTGCCAATTGGCGCCGCAACGCTTGAGCCACCACCACCATGTTCCACCAATACTGAAATAGCATAACGTGGGTTATCCGCAGGGGCAAAGCCCACAAATACAGCGTGGTCACGCTCTTCCCACGGCTCGATACCACGGTTTTCCAAGCCCTCATCACGCTGTTGTTGGGTAATGGCACGAACCTGCGATGTGCCTGTTTTGCCCGCCATTGAACGGCCACGACCACGTAGGCGTGAACCATAGGCAGTACCGCCCGGTTCATGAACCTTTTCCATGCCGCGCCGCACATATGCCAAATGCCTGTCGTTTAAATTCATTTCTATTTTACTTGGCGCATCAAGCACCACGCCACCAACTGAATGAACCAAGCGTGGCTCTATGGCTGTTTTACCATTAGCCAAACGTGCGGTCATTACGGCTAGTTGCAATGGCGTTGTCAAAACAGCACCCTGACCAATGCCAACAATTAAGGTTTCACCAGCGCGCCACCCTGTACCATATTGCTCACGTTTCCACGCAGGTGTTGGCAACAAACCTGCCATTTGCCCTGGTAAACCAATATCGTATGACGTGCCAAGGCCAAGCTCAGATGCCATTTCATTAATTTTGTTAATGCCGACACGGTTAGCAATGTCATAAAAATAAACATCACAAGAATGAGCTATGGCATCGACCAGATTAACCTTGCCGTGGCCGTCTTCTTTCCAGCAATGGAAAATACGATCACCAAACTCGTGCTTTCCTGTGCATTCAATGCGTTCATTGGCATTAATCACCCCTGCTTTTAATGCCGCCATTGCCACTGCCATTTTAAAGGTAGAGCCCGGTGGGTATTGGCCTGAGGTTGCTTTGTTAACCAGTGGGTGTCTATTGTCCATTCGCAGGCTGTCCCATTCCTGACGGGAAAAACCTAAGTTAAAATCGTTTGAATCGTAATTTGGGGTTGAATGCATGGCTATTACATCACCATTTTCCACATCCATAACCACAACCGCTGCACTATGCTCGCCCAAACGTTCATGAACAAATTTTTGCAACTCAAGATCTAGGGTAAGCACAACCTCGTCACCCTCAGTGCCGTCTTGTCTGGCTAGCTCACGAATAACACGGCCATATGCGTTCACTTCTTCTCTGGCATCACCGGCCTGACCACGCAGCGCATTGTCAAAAGTTTTTTCCAAGCCACCACGACCAACCTTAAAACCCGGAAGTGCTAACGCGGGGTCATTATCAGCCGACCTGTCGCCACCAGTTACGGGGCCAACATAACCCACCACATGGCTTACCGCCTGACCGTGTGGGTAAAATCTGGTCTCACCTGCATCTGGTTTAATACCAGGCAAATGCGGGATATCTACATTAATTTTGGCAAACTCTTCCCATGTCAGATTTTCGGCAACAGTAACGGGCAAAAATGCGCGCTGTCTGGCAACCTGACGTTTGATACGGTCTATATTCGACGTGGTTAAAGGGTAAACAAGTTGCAAATGCTGCAAGGTTTGCTCCATATCGCCCGCCTGTTCAGGAATAAGAAAAACCCTGTAGTCTTTTCTGTTGGTGGCTAGTTGCCTTCCCGCACGGTCTAATATCTCGCCCCTTGTGGGCGATAAAATGCGCATGGAAACGCGGTTGTCCTCAGCCAGCATGGTGTACTGGCTACTTTCAATCACAGCCAGATAATACATTCTGCCAGCCAGAACCGTTGCCAAGGCCAACTGACCACCGCCTAAAAGCAATGCTCTTCGTGTATAAAGCCTGAAACGATCGCCTTCGGTTTCCATAATGCCTCACTTAACAACAATGGTGCTATCTGGTTTTTAGTCTTTTTCTTAACGAACCAAAAACAGCCCCTAAAATAGGATAGGACAGCATGGTTACAATTGCTTGAGACATTAACGGCCACATGGACAAAAAGTCACTAGCGTAAACGCTTTCCAACATCCATCTGAAAATTGCCGTACCAATGCATATAAAGCAAAACCCAGCCCAACCGACCAAAAATGACTGGTTAATAAAAAATCTTCTTTGATTAGCCAAACCAGCAGCCACTGCCAATAAAACAATTGAGTTCAAACCCGCAGGCCCCATGGTGACCATGTCTTCAAACAGCCCCAATAAAAACACCAAGGCAAATGGAACGTAACGCCGCCCATTTAAAACCCAATAATAAACAAATATCAAACTGACAAAAGGCATATACATGCCCAAAACCTCAACCCGCAAAGGCAGCCTGAATATTAAAATAAGCAACATTGCCAAAATAACAGGGAAGAAAAACTTAATACCAATAGCACTTTTGTTTTGTATAGGACTTAACATATCACTGCGTCCCCCCATCTTGGTCTTGATTGTCGCCTTCAGGTCGCGGCTCTAAAGCAATAGCGTCATAATCCAGCACCCTGATAAAATCTAAATGGTTCAGATCTGCGGCAGGTGACACTATAATATTATCGCTTTCCACATGGGTGACTATTGCCACCAACAGATCTGGCGGATATGCCCGCCCATTACCAGATGTAAACAAACGATCCCCCATTCTGATATCAGCATCCACAGGATAAAACATCAAACGCATCATGTCATCATTTTGACCAACAACCATGGCGTTCTGGTTTGTACGTTCAACCCGCACAGGCACACGAGAGTTAAGATCATTTATCATTAAAACCCGAGCAGAACTGTTACCAGTTAAAATTGCCCGTCCCACAACCCCATTTTCATCGACAACAGGGCGACCATCTCTAATGCCATCAGCGTGGCCTTTATCTATCAACAGACTGCGAACATATGGCCCGCCAGTAACACCAATTACACGTGCGGTTACCAGTGTTGAAACACCAAAATCGCCACCGCTTAACAGCTCTTTCAAGCGCCTGTTTTCCAACGATAACACCTGCGCCACACCAACCCATTCTTTAAGGGTCTGGTTTTCAGCTCGTAATTCCTGATTAAGCTTAAAAACCCTGACCACATTATCAAACCAATGAAGTCCATCGTTGGTCCAGATAATGGGGGTGCCAAGCCCTTCAATTACAGGGGAAATAACATCGCCAACAAAACGTCTAGCTTTGTTCATGCTATCAGTTTCGATCATGCTTGATATGAAAATAACCAAAGACAAAAACAAATAGAAGCCCACGCCAAAAGTTTGGCCCTGCTTTCTAAATAAAGCGCCAGTTGCCCCTGTTTTTTGTGAGGGATGTCGCACGTTTATCTCCCTCGAACATAGCTGGGGAATATCCCGGTTAAAATTTTATGCTTTTAATATTCTGTGGTCAGAACCTGAGCAAACATTTCGTCTTCTAAGGCGCGTCCAGTTCCAAGAGCAACACAAGTAAGCGCTTCTTCAGCCACGCTAACTGGCAAACCAGTTGCTTCACGAATTACTGTATCCAGATTGCGCAACAACGCCCCACCACCTGAAAGAATAATGCCCTTATCAACAATATCTGCGGCAAGTTCTGGTGCGGTTTGCTCCAAGGCAACTTTCACACCCTCAATAATAGCACCCACTGGTTCAGACAAAGCTTCGGCAATTTGCACTTGGTTAATTTCAATTTCTTTTGGCACGCCTTCCATAAGGTCACGACCACGAATTTCAATTGTTTCGCCAAAGCCGTCTTCGGGTGCTTTAGCGGTACCGATACCTTTTTTAATACGTTCTGCGGTGCTTTCACCAATAAGCAAGTTATGGGTGCGGCGAATGTAACCAATGATAGCCTCGTCCATTTTATCGCCACCAACACGAACTGAATTTGAATATACAATTCCTGAAAGTGATAAAACAGCAACCTCGGTTGTGCCGCCACCAACATCAACAATCATAGAACCTTGTGGTTCGGTCACTGGCATTCCAGCACCAATTGCCGCCGCCATGGGTTCTTCGATCAGGCGAACTTTACTAGCACCTGCTTGGTCGGCGGCTTCTTGAATAGCGCGGCGTTCCACAGCGGTTGAGCCTGATGGCACGCAAATAACAACCTGCGGGCTGGCAAAAGAGCGGTTATGCACCTTTTGAATAAAGTATTTTATCATGTGTTGGGCAATGTCAAAGTCAGCAATAACACCATCACGCAGTGGGCGAATTGCCTCAATATTACCAGGGGTACGACCCAGCATCATTTTTGCATCATCACCAACAGCCAGAACCATACGGCGACCACTTTCTGTTTTCATGGCAACCACTGAAGGCTCGTCCAAAACAATGCCCCTGCCCTTAACATAAACAAGCGTGTTTGCAGTGCCTAGATCAATAGCCATATCTGATGAGAAAAACCCAAGAATTTTAGAAAACATTTAAACCCAATCCCTTAATAAAAAAAACATGTAAAAAGAACACACAAGAAGCGTTACCCTTAACCTTGAGAAGTTTCAAGCATTCTCTTAAAAAAACATAGTTAACCATATAATAAAACTAAGAAAATGCCAAACGCAATACTAGCTTTTCAACCACGGCAGCATTACCCGCACCTTATCGCCCGCAGGTTCAATTGGGTGGGCGGCATCTTTTGCTCGCTCCTGCTTGATAATTTTCCCGCCATTTTCCACATCGTCTAAAAAGCTTTTGGCAAATTTACCTGATTGCACATCGGCTAAAATAGCCTGCATTTCTGCCCGCACGTCTGCGCTAACAATACGTTGACCCGCAGTGTAGCCGCCAAATTCTGCGGTGTTTGAAATGGCTTTGTCCATATGTTCCAAACCACCCTCCCACAACAGGTCGGCAATTTGCTTCACCTCATGCAGGCATTCAATATAGGCAACCTCAGGGGCATAGCCCGCATCCACCAATGTTTCAAAGCCAGCCTTTATTAATGCGGGTATGCCGCCACATAAAATTGCCTGTTCGGAAAAAAGATCGGTTTCACACTCTTCAGCAAAAGAAGATGCTAAAATTCCTGCGCGCCCACCGCCAATTGCACCCGCATATGCTATTGCCAGCTCAGCCCCATTGCCGCGCCTATCCTGCGCCACCCCATACAAACACGGCATGCCCAAACCTTTTTCGTATAATTCACGCAAAGTTTTACCCGGCCCTTTTGGCGCAACCATTATCACGTCTAGGTCATCTCTTGGTTTTAACAGGTTAAACCGTATGGAAAAACCGTGGGAAAAACCTATGGCTGAGTTTGGCTTTAGGTTTTCGTGCAAATGCTCGTCATAAATTTTACCGTGCACTTCATCTGGCGCCAACAACATGGTCAGGTCGGCCTGCTTTGCCGCACTGGCAATATCCGCAACCGTAAAACCATCAGCAACCGCAAGGGCGTGACTGGCACTGCCAGACCTGAGGGCAATAATAACCTTAACCCCACTATCACGCAGGTTTAGCGCCTGCGCCTTGGCTTGGTTGCCATAACCCACAATGGCAACAGTTCTTTCCAAAATGGGTTTAATTGAAATGTCAGCATCTTTTAAAACATTCATAACTCTAGTGCCTTTAATAGCTCGTCTGTAGGTAGCTTCTTCATATCATCAGGTGAAACCCGCCTCCAGTTTGGAAACTGGTTGCGCAACCATGTCATTTGCCTTTTAGCATAGCGCCTTGTCAGTGTCTGCGCCTCGGTTATGCATTCATCCAAATTTTTATCACCCTTTAAATGTTCCATAAACGATGGCACGCCAAGCGCCTTCATTGCCAAACTGTCTGGGGCTATGTGCATGGTTTGCAACTGGCGTACTTCATCTAACGCACCCTCAGCCACCATTTCGACCAAGCGCTTGTTAATGCGGTCGTAGGTTTCATCTCGTGGGCGTTCCACCACCAGTTTTAATATTTGCCCATTTGCATCTAGTGCCTGCAAGCCACCCGACTGGGGCTTTTTTTGCCATTCTAATAGCGAAACGCCTGTGCTTCTAAACACCTCAAGCGCGCGGGCAAGACGCTGACCGTCAGCTTTATTCAGTTGCGCCGCCATATCAGGGTCTTCTGCCAGCAACAGTTTGTAAATATGTTCGGCACCACGGCCTTCCAACATTGTTCTGACATCACCACGAATAGCACCATCAATTTCAGGTATTTGGTTTAGGCCATCTAGAAGTGATTTAAAATAAAGCCCTGTACCACCCACCAATATTGGTACTGAGCCTGCTTTTTCAGCTTTAGCAATTTCCGCCATGGCATCATCGTGCCAATGGGCTACGGAATAATTAGCGTCAGGGTTTAAAAAGCCATACAGCTTGTGCGGTACACCCTGCATTTCAGCGTCACTGGGGCGGGCAGATAATATTTGCAAGGTGTTATAAACCTGCATACTGTCGGCGTTTATAATGGTGCCACCGATAGCTTTTGCCACAGCCAGCGCCAAACCAGACTTGCCACTGGCGGTTGCCCCTGCAATGAATATAACCTTTGCTGACATTTTTTGCTTCTTTAACCCTCTTCAAAAACTACACTAATTGATATAGAAGAACACATAACTAGCAACAAGAAAGAAAGCCCACCATGAAAATAGTTGTCACCATTGTTAGCAACCCGCAATCATTTCCCCTTACGGGCGATGTGGTGGCTGGTGCAGTTAGAGCAATTGAGGCTGAGGGTGGCAAGTTAACATCCAAAACCATTCTTTCAGACAACGAAGCTGTGGATTTATTTTTTAGCGACATAGAGCAGGCGGTGGCAAAAAGTGCCTTAAGCAAGCTTTTCACCGCCATGCCACTGGATTTTTTCTGTTCTGATTATTCGCCAAACAGCAACCGTAAGAAAAAAATGCTGGTTGCCGACATGGACAGTACAATACTGACGGTTGAGTGCATTGATGAAATTGCCGACATGCTGGGCATTAAACAACAAGTATCCCAAATTACCGAAGCAGCCATGCGCGGCGAATTGGACTTTTCAGCATCGCTTATTCAGCGCGTGGCATTGTTAAAGGGCTTGCCAGCAGAAAAGCTTGATGAAGTGTATAAAACCCACATACACCTGTCGAAAGGTGCCAAAACATTGGTTAAAACCATGGCTAGCAATGGTGCCAGCACCCATTTATTATCTGGCGGCTTTACATATTTTAGTGAAAAAGTGGCAGTTGAGGTTGGCTTTACCCACAACCATGCCAATGTTTTAGAGATTGAAAATGGCGTTTTAACTGGCAAAGTAACCGAGCCAATTTTACACGCTGATAGCAAGCGTGAATTGCTTGTTGCCGCAAGAGAGCAATATAAACTGGGTAAAGATGATGTTTTGGCGGTGGGTGATGGCGCCAATGATATTCCCATGATTTTAGAGGCAGGTTTGGGCGTGGCATATATGGCAAAACCAAAAACTGCGGAACAGGCCACCGCCGCCATTAACCACACAAGCTTGGAAACTTTATTGTTTTATCAAGGATATAAAAAAGCGGAGTTCACTAACTAAAGCAAACCCCGCCCATTTAATTAATTTTTATTCTTCGTTTATTTTCTATTATTCATCCCGAGGCATTTTAACTGGAACAAGAAAGTAGCTTCCAGCTCGGTAAATGCGGAACAATACGGCCTTGCGACCAGCATCTTCAGCTCTGGCAATGGCATCTTCAAGCTCATCAACCTCGCTAACATCACGCTGGTTCACCTGCACAATAACATCACCTGGGCGAATGCCACTTTGTGCCGCATCAGACGAGCGTGACAGGTTAGAAACCAACAAGCCTTCAATATCGCTTGGGATTTTAAACTGTTCATTCAAGGCATCGGTTAGTGGTGAAATGCGCATTCCCAAAATTTCATTTTGAACCGGCTTTTCTTCTTCTGCCTCTTCTTTCTCAGCTTCTTCTTCTGCCTCGTCTGCACCTTTTTCAGCAGTTACCAAGGTCAGAACTATTTCTTCACCATTACGCCAAATGTTTACCTCTACCTCTGCGTTAGCACCAGTGTTGGCAACAATGCGTGGCAAGTCGTTCACTTCTTTGACATGCTCGCCGTTAAAGTGGGTAATAACATCATAAGGCAAAATACCTGCTGCTTCTGCTGGGCCGCCTTCGGTTACATCGCCAACAATAGCGCCTTCGGTGCTTTCATAGCCAATGCTATCAGCTGTGTCGCCAGTAGCAGGCTGAATGGAAACACCAATCCAACCACGGATAGGGCGACCAAACTCCATCAAATGCGCAACAGTGCGCTCGACATCGTTTGAAGGAATAGAAAAACCAATGCCAATATTGCCGCCATTAGGGGTGTAAATCATGGTGTTCACGCCAATAACCTTACCGTCCATGTCAAACAATGGCCCGCCTGAGTTACCGCGGTTAATAGATGCATCGGTTTGAATAAAGTCGTCATACGGCCCTGCTCTAATACGGCGGTGACGTGCTGAGATAATGCCAGCAGTTACCGAACCACCAAGACCAAACGGATTACCAATGGATATAACCCATTGACCAACACGAATATCGTCACTGTTGGAAAATTTAAGCGGTTCAAACTCTTCGTCCGCGTCAACCTTCAATAGGGCAATATCTAGGTCAGTATCACGACCAATAATTTCGGCGGTATATTCATCGCCCTCACTGGTGGTAATGCTAACCTCGGAGGCATCAGCAATAACGTGGTTGTTAGTTACCAAATAACCGTCCTTGGTTATGAAAAAACCCGAACCAACTGAAACACGTGGGGTTTCTGGGGCTTGCTCTCTACGGCGATTATTAAACTGTTCGAAAAACTCTTGGAACGGTGACCCAGGTGCCAGTTCGGGCATTGCTCTGGTTTCATCCTCATCAGGCACAGCCTGAGTAGATGAAATGTTCACCACACTTGGGCTTAGCTTTTCAGCAAGATCAACAAAATTATCAGGGGCGCCGCGCGCAATAGCTGACTGCCACGGGCTTAGAAAAAGCGTTGCAAAAGCAATTATTGTTAACAACAATAATAATGCCCTTGTCATATTTTGCGGAGCAGTATTTTCGCGTACTGCCACACGGCTTTCATTTTTTAATGGCGATATTTTATTATAATTCATTCTCAAACTTTTCCTTTTGACTTTTCCTTAGCCCTACCCCTAGCACAAATAGTAATTAAACTAATATGCTTAATATATTTCATTTATTCCAAGTGTCCGCAATATTGCGTCCAAGTGTTAGTAAAATGCGATAAAGCCGCACATTTACTATGAAATGCACGACTTTATCTTAATTTTATTTGGCTAACCAAACAATGAAAACACCAACAGCAACGGCTACTAGCCCCACATCTCTTACTTTGCTATCGGGCATTTCCAAAAGCTTAGCAACGGTTCGTTTCATTCCGCTTGGAAAAAGAGCATATAACAATCCCTCTAACACAAACACCAAACCAATAGCGCTTAGTACCACACTGCCAGTTTCCACTAATTCAACGCCTCTCTATTAGTTCTTGCCTTCCAAACCACCGAAGTACTTAAAGAACTCGCTATCGGGTGATATCATCAAAGTTGTATCAGCACCTGTTAACGCTCCTCTATAGGCTTCCATAGTACGGTAAAAATCAAAGAACTCTTCATCTGTTGAAAAAGCATCAGCAAAAATACGAACACTTTCACCATCGCCCTCACCACGAAGAATTTGCGCATCACGCTCAGCTTCAGCGATAAGAATGGTGCGAGAGCGCTCAGCTTCAGCACGAATACGAACTGCTTGCTCTTGACCCAATGCTCTGGCTTCACGGGCTTCACGCTCGCGTTCTGTTTGCATACGGGCATAAATGGCCTGTGAGTTAGCCGCAGGCAGATCAGCATGCAAAATACGCACATCAACCACCTCAATACCCCAAGCATGAGCTTCGGTGTTAACAGCCTCACGAATGGCTAGCATCATATTGCTACGCTCACCTGAAAGCAGGCTTATGAATGTCTGGTTACCCAAAACCTCCCTAACGTTTGATGATAACAACGTTGCCAACTGGCTAGTTGCCCGCATAACAGTTCTTTGTGTTTGGTAGGTAAGCAATGGGTCAATAATGCGGAAACGTGCCACACTATCAACAACCAAACGTTTCTGGTCAGAAGCAATAACCTCCTGCGGTTGCATGTCCAAGTTTAGAATGCGTTTATCTAAATAAAGAACCTGTTGCAAATAAGGAATTTTAAAATGCAGACCTGGCTCTTTAACGGTTTGCTTTGGATTACCAAACTGAATAACTAGCGCTTGCTCTCGTTCAGTAACAACAAAAACAGATTGTACAGCTGTTACTAACACAGCAAGCAAAACAATGATTTTTATAAATGGGTTTTTAAACATATCTATTGCCCTCCTCTGTTATTACTTCGGTTTTGCAATTCGGGTAGCGGTAAATATGGCACCACCCCTTCTGTTGCATTCTCATCCAATATAACCTTGTTCATGCCTGTTAAAATTTCCTGCATGGTTTCCAAATACATACGCTTGCGTGTCACGTCTTTTGCCAGCGCATACTCTTTATAAACAGACATGAAGCGAGATGCCTCACCCTGCGCTCTGGCTACGACCTCGGCTTTATACGCCTCGGCTTCCAAAATCATTTTTTGTGCCTGACCGCGGGCTTCTGGCACGATAGAATTGGCATAAGATTCTGCTTGGTTCTGGAAACGCTCTTTATCGGCCTCAGCAGCCTGAACATCACGGAAAGCTTCAATAACCTGCTCAGGCGGGTCAACCTTCTCTAGCTTCACATCAGTAATTTGTATGCCAGCACCATATCCATTAAGCACGCTTTGAGTTAGCTCCTGCACTTCTCTTTGAATAGCACCACGATCTTCGGTTAAGGCGCGCTCAATAGGGGTGCGACCAATAACTTCACGCATGGCACTCTCAGCCACAACTTTAATGGTTAGTGTTTGCGGTTCTTGAATATTAAACAAGAACTGACCTGCATCTTCTACCCGCCAAAACACGGTGAACTCAATATCAACAATGTTTTCATCGCCAGTTAACATCAGGCTTTCATTAAGATAATTTGCCTGTGTGCGACCACGACGGGTTACAACTGGGTCAGACCTGAAACCAACATCAATACGGTTAATGGATGTTACATTGGGTAACAGAACTGTTTCAATTGGGTATGGTAAATGCATATGAAAACCAGGAGTTGTGGTTTCTGTCCATTCGCCAAAGCGCATAACAACGCCTTGCTGGCTGGGTTGCACTGTGTAAATGCCTGTAGAAATCCACAAAAGCAAAAGCACCAAAAGCCCTAATAATAAAGATGTTTTGCCACCACCACCGGGTAACATGCCTTTTAACTTCTTTTGACCTTGGCGAATTAGCTCGTCAATGTCTGGTGGCTGCTGTCCACCACCACGTGGGCCACGTGGTCCGCCGCCGCCGCCCCAAGGATTTTGATTACCGCCATTATTATCCCATGACATCAGATATCTCCCGCTTCATTGTTATATTTAATTGTTATATTTAGTTTTACCCCAACCCCACATGCCTGTGTGACAATGGGTCATGCCCTTATATATGTTACATATGCCCCACCTGCAATGATAAGCGTACGGAAAAGAGAAAAATAATAAAAATATGTAAAGGGTGCTTGACATTGCGTATTTGGCGATTTATGTAAAGGAAGCTTAACATTAAATAAAAAAAGGATTTATAGAGTGCCAACAAATTCACAAAATTGCCACATGAGAAACTTCCTCATATTCATATCAATATATGCTGTAACACTTTGGTTTTCTATTTCTTACATCAAAGGTGCCGCAGAGATAGGCACCACAGAAACGGTCATATCAATTAGCCCTATCATACCAATTTTATTTGCCACAAGATCACTATTAAAATCTATTAGCAATATGGATGAAATGCAAAAACGAGTTAACCAAGAAGCTATGACAACTTCTGCCATCATTGTGGGTGTTTTAAGCTTCGCTTATAGCTTTTTAGAGAATGCGGGCTTTCCTGAAATTAAAATTCTGTGGGTATTGCCAGCGCTTATTTTTGTTTGGTCAGTAGCAAAAATTCAAATATACAAGCGCCTTTCATGAAAAACCTTATCAAGCAACTCAGGAAAGAACGTGAGCTTTCTCAAGCAGCACTTGGTGAGCAACTAGGGGTATCGCGGCAAACAATTATTGCGCTGGAAAATGGAAAATATGACCCTAGCTTACCACTTGCTTTTTCCATAGCGGCCCTGTTTGAAAGAAAAATTGAAGATATATTCCTACCATAGCTAATTGCTTCCCTACTGAAGCAGAAGGGCTTATTGAAATTTTCTAATTTAATAGTGCAAAAATATAAAAACGTGCTAAATGCTAGAAACACATAAGCCCTTCAGTGCAATTGAAAATTAACAAATGGGAATGCCATGACCGAGCTAAGCAATGAACTAATTCTAGACACTTTAAAAACTGTTATTGACCCAGAAAGCGGCAAAGACATCGTTAGTTTAGGTCTTGTTTCTGGCATAGTTATTAAAGGGGCTAATGTTGGTTTTGCGTTAGATATTGGTAGCGGTGACCCCAAGGCAAAAGAACCCCTGCGCCAAGCGGCTGAAGATGCTGTTAAGGCCATTAAGGGTGTAATGTCCGCAAGTGTATTGCTAACTGCTGAACGCGAGGCAGGCTCACAACAGCCAGAAGGCGGACATGCAGAACATAGCCATGAAGGGCACAGCCATGCCCCACAAAGCGCACCTAATCAAAGCCCCGGCGGCAGACAAGCACCACCGCCACCACCAAAAATTGAGCTACCAACTGTTAAGGCTATCATTGCCGTTGCCAGTGGCAAGGGCGGTGTGGGCAAATCCACCGTGGCGGTAAACCTAGCATTAGCACTTAAAAAATTAGGCAAATCAGTTGGTCTTTTGGATGCTGATATTTACGGCCCATCACAACCGCGCATGTTGGGTGCGGGCGGGCAACGTCCGCAAGCTGATGATGAGCGTATAAACCCTGTTGAAGCGTATGGCATAAAGTCCATGTCCATGGGCTATCTGATAGAAGAAGACGCACCGATGATTTGGCGTGGGCCAATGGTTGCAGGTGCATTGTCGCAATTATTTAGCGATGTTAACTGGGGCGATCTGGACATTTTGGTGGTTGATATGCCACCGGGAACTGGTGACGCCCAACTAACACTGGCACAACGAGTGCCAGTTGCAGGTGCGGTAATTGTTTCCACCCCGCAAGATATTGCCCTGATAGATGCCCGCAAAGGCATTGAGATGTTCAAAAAGGTTGAAATTCCCATTTTAGGCATTGTTGAAAACATGTCAGTATTCCACTGCCCTAAATGTGGTGAAAGCACCCATATTTTTGGCGCTGGTGGAGCCAAGGCAACGGCCAAAAAATTAAACACTGAATTTTTGGGTGAAATTCCATTGCACCTGAGCATTCGTGAAACATCAGATGCGGGTAAGCCAATTGTCGCCACCGACCCCGATAGTGTTGAGGCCAAGGCATTTATAGACATTGCCGAAAAAGTTATAGCGGGCCTAAAAAGTTAGGACATCAGGGTTAGTAGTTTAAAACCTATTCAAACGGGTTGCTGTAGGGTGCGGGGTTGCTGTTACCCATGTCGAACACAACTTTCCACTGACCATCGCTTTGCTTGAACCAAATGCTAACATATTTACCGTGGCTAAGAATTTTCTCACCTTGGTAATCTGTGCTCTCATAAACATAACGACCGTATGTATAGCCCATGCGGCTACCCTCTGGCAGGAAACCACCGAGTGGTGTCCACTTAAGGGTGTAGATACCCGCCGCCTGCATATCTCGTAAAATTGCTGGCAGACCGTGTAAAAACTCGCCACCATTAACAGGCGATATGGCACCATCAGCCATATATGTTTGAAATGCCACAATGGCACCGCTTTCAACCGAAAGAGCTGAGAACTTTGTATCAAGATCCATCAATTTACCTAAACTATCAGGAAAATCATGGTCTAAACCTTGCATCTCAGGTATTGGCTGTAGTTGGGATTGGGCATAGGAGGCATTTGGAACTAAAAACAGACAAAAAACTATAATAGCTATTATTCTGCTTGTTTTTATCATGCCACTATCTTTCCAATGTTACGAAACTATATGCAGGGCTGTCGCCCTCAGCTGCAAATAACTCTCTGTGGGTTTCAGTCCACTCATTTTTGTCAAAAACAAAGCTAGCATCACCCTCAGGTTTTGCGTGAACTTCGGTCAGGTAAATGCAATTTACCACATCCATCGCCATATTGTAAATTTCAGCCCCGCCAATGACCATAACCTCGTCGGTTTCCTTGCTGGCAACCTCAAAAGCATGGTCCATACTGCACACCACTACGGCACCATCAGCCGTGTAGCTTTCATTCCGCGTTACCACAATGTTAGTGCGCCCAGGCAACACCCGACCAATGCTGTCAAAGGTTTTGCGCCCCATAACAATGGGGTGACCCATGGTTTTTTCTTTAAAAAACTTCAGGTCAGCAGGAATGCTCCACGGCAGGTCACCATTTTTACCAATGACACCATTGTCCGCCACCGCAACAACAAAGCTGATTTTCATTTCACTCATTTAAACACTTACCTCAGCTTTAATATGTGGATGGGGGTCATAGTTAACCAGTTCAAAGTCATCTATGGTGAAATCGAAAATACTGGTTATATCAGGGTTTATTTTCATAGTGGGTAATGGCTTAGTTTCACGAGTTAATTGCAGGTCTGTTTGCTCTAAATGGTTGGAATATAAGTGAGCATCGCCAAAGCTGTGAATAAACTCGCCAACTTCCAAGCCTGTTACCTGCGCCACCATCATGGTCAGCAAGGCGTATGAGGCAATGTTAAACGGCACCCCCAAAAACACATCGGCTGAACGTTGGTATAACTGGCACGACAATTTGCCATCAGCCACATAAAACTGAAACAGACAATGACACGGCGGCAAGGCCATATTATCAACATCCGCCACATTCCATGCGCAAACAATTAAACGTCTGGAGTTTGGGTTATTTTTAATTTGCTCAACCACTTGGCTTAACTGGTCAATTTTTCTGCCATCTGGTGCCGGCCATGACCGCCATTGATAGCCATAAACAGGGCCAAGATCGCCGTTTTCATCGGCCCAATCGTCCCAAATACGAACTTTATTGTCTTGCAGGTATTTTACATTGGTATCGCCCGCAATAAACCACAGCAATTCATGGATAATTGAACGTAAATGCAGCTTTTTAGTAGTTAAAACAGGAAAACCTTTGCTTAAATCAAAACGCATTTGGTGGCCAAACACACTGGTTGTACCAGTTCCTGTTCTATCACCCTTAAAATTACCGTCCTCACGAATATGACGCAATAGATCTAGATAGGCCTTCATAAAACTGCACCCCACTAAAATAAGAATTGTCTTTTGATAGCACAGCACCAAACATGGTCAAGCCGTTAGTAGGCAAATACATAAAATTCTTTCCTTGACCCAAATGACCTTCATAATCATATTTGGATGATGAGCAATATTCAAAAATTCAAGGCTATTTCTTTCGATTGTTATGGCACGCTTATCAACTGGGAAAAAGGTCTGCTTGCCACCCTCAAGCCGTGGTTAGAGGCTGAAGGTAAAAACATTGCTGATGATGATATTTTAAAAGCATTTGCCCTCCATGAAAGCGAAGAACAAGCCGAAGTGCAAAGCGCACCCTACCCTGAGATTTTAGAAGGTGTGCATCTTGCTCTGGCTCGCGAATTTAAAGTAAAATCTAGCCGCCAACTGCGTGAAGAGTTTATGCACAGTGTTGGTAACTGGCCTGCGTTTGACGACACTGTGGAAGCATTGAAGTCACTAAAAAAGGATTATAAACTTATTATCCTGTCAAACGTGGATAATGCCTCATTCGCCAAAACAGCAAAAAAACTAGGCGTGGAATTTGACGCTGTTTACACGGCTGAGGATATTTGCTCATACAAGCCACAAAAGGCCAATTTTAGATATTTGCTAGAACACGCCAAGGCTGACCTAGGGCTTAAAAAAAGCGATATTCTCCACACTGCACAATCGCTATTTCACGACCATGTGCCAGCGCAAGGCTTTGGCCTTAAAACCTGTTGGATAGACAGACGTGGTGATGATGGCGGAGCAACGAACAAGCCCAAAACACCCGTAAAACCCCACTGGACGTTTGCTTCCCTGACCGAATTTGCCCAAGCAATGAAGAAATAGCCTAAAAATAAAATTTCAATTAATCTCGCAAATCAGCACACTAAGCCTTTAAAAACCCATAATACTACCCTATATAGAGGGTGCTAGCTTGCTAGCTATGGCGATAAACGACGTATGTAATAGACATTTCGGACCCGGGGGCGGTACCCGGCGCCTCCACCATAAGTATTTGTAATATAAAGCTTTATAGCGAACAAATATTTATGTGGGGGCGAAATAGGATCGACGGATGTTCAAAGATACGAATCTTTTGCTCGGCATGATACCGCCGTGATGGGTCACTTTTTTAGATGCCAATGATAACGAGGCTCTAGCAATTGCTGCATAACTAACTGCCTAACGGCACGAAGTTAAGCAAAAATAGCGCGGTCGTGGGATGTAACCGGGCAACAGAATACAATTCCCGCGGTTTGGGTGGTGCCGGGCAACAGAAACCACCCACTTACTTATTAATAGTAAGTTTTAGGGGTTAATAAATAAAAAGAGACTTGCATGTCAGATCAGTACTTTGACTATGACCAGATGATACAAGAAGCGCTAAAAGGTGTTGTTGTAAAAATTCTGGAAGACGTATCGCAAAACGGACTAAAGGGTGACCATCATTATTATGTGGCCTTTCGCACCCATGACGAGGGGGTGCAAATCCCGCCACAATTAAAACAACGCTACCCAGATGAAATGACTATTGTTATTCAGCATCGCTATTGGGGGCTAAACATACAAAAAAAATATTTCGAAATTGGCCTTAGCTTTGACAATAAGCCAGAGCTGTTGGTTATTCCGTATGCGGCTATTATCGGCTTTGTTGACCCTACGGCACAGTTTGCCTTGCAGTTTGAAGATGCCCAAGACGTGGCCTCTAACGACACTGGTGTAGAGGATGGCGCAACATCTGATGCGGTTATTGAAGTGGGTTTTGAGAACGCGGTAGAAGATATAAAAGAAGCTGATAGCAAAGACATCTCACCTGCCAAAGACGGGCCACCCGCCAAAAACACTAAGGCCGCTAAAAACACGAAAGCTACTAAAGACACTGGCAACGATGCCCCAAAAGTTATTACCTTGGATGCATTCCGTAAAAAGAAATAAGGACAACTCATGTCAAATAACGAAACCCGTACAGAAACAGACAGTTTTGGCCCACTTGAAGTACCAAGTGACAAATATTGGGGGGCGCAGACACAGCGTTCATCAATAAACTTTCCAATTGGCATTGAAACCATGCCCCCTGCGGTTATTCGTGCCTTAGGCATTATCAAACAGGCGGCGGCAAAAACCAACTTCGCCATGGATAATTTGGATAAAAAAACCACAGACGCCATTGTCCAAGCCGCCCAAGACGTTATAGAAAACAAACTAGACGACCATTTTCCCCTAGTGGTTTGGCAAACTGGTTCGGGCACACAAAGCAACATGAACGCCAACGAAGTTATTGCCAACCGTGCCATTGAAATTTTAGGTGGTGTTTTGGGCTCAAAAGACCCTGTGCATCCAAACGACCATTGTAACCGTTCACAATCGTCAAACGACACATTTCCCACCGCCATGCACATTGCCACTGCTGAAGAAATTAATGCCAGCCTAGTGCCCGCAATGGAAAAACTGCATAAAGTGTTAGACGAAAAAGCAAAAGCATTTAAAGACATTATCAAAATTGGCCGCACCCATTTGCAAGACGCAACCCCGCTAACACTAGGCCAAGAGTTTTCGGGTTATGCCACCCAGCTTAAAAACGGCATACGCCGTGTTAAAGCCACCCTGCCCGCCATTTACGAACTAGCCCAAGGTGGCACTGCTGTGGGTACAGGGCTTAACACCAAAAAAGGTTTTGCTGAGCATTTCGCAGGCGAAGTAGCCACCATAACTGGCCTGCCATTTATCACTGCACCAAATAAATTTGAAGCTCTCGCCAGCCACGACGCCATGGTTGAGGCATCAGGTGCATTAAACACCGTTGCGGTTTCGTTTATGAAAATTGCCAACGACATTCGCTTGCTAGGTTCTGGCCCACGTTGTGGTTTGGGCGAGCTTAAATTGCCTGAAAACGAACCCGGTTCGTCAATTATGCCAGGCAAGGTTAACCCCACCCAGTGCGAAGCCCTGACCATGGTTTGTACACAGGTTATGGGCAACCACACCACGGTTACCGTTGCAGGTTCGCAAGGGCATATGGAGCTAAACGTATTTAAACCGGTTATTGTTTATAACGTTCTACAATCCATAAAACTATTGGCTGAAGGTGCGGAAAGCTTTACCGATCGCTGTGTTTCAGGAATTGAGGCTGACGAAGAAAATATCGAAAAAATTATGAACGAAAGCCTGATGCTAGTTACAGCTCTAGCCCCTGAAATTGGTTACGATAATGCCACCAAGGTTGCAAAACACGCCCACAAAACAGGCTCAACCCTGTTGGCTGCGGCATTAGACTTAGGGTTGGTTACCGAAGAACGCTTTAAAGAAGTAGTTCGCCCTGAAAAAATGATCGGTCCAGATGATTAGGAGCCAAATGTTTAGGAGTCAGTGCGATTAAAAACTCAACAAAAATAGAAAAACACTCTTTAAAAATTGCTGGTCACACAACCAGCATTTCCATAGAGGGTATTTTTTGGGAAGTTTTAAAAGACATCGCCAAAGAAAAGGGTAAAAGCCTAAACGCCTTGGTTGAGGAAATTGACCTAGGTCGCATGAGCGCAGATGACCCTAGTAACCTGTCTAGCAGTTTACGAGTATTTGTTATGGCCTGGATGCAACGAAAGTCTTAGCTAATCATCGTCAGGTGTTTGCTCTGGTTGTGGTCGTGGTTGCAGCAAATCTAACAATGTATCAATAATTACATCAGCAGGGTCAACGCGACCTGCGGGATCGACTGGATCAACCTCAGGTTCTTGAGCAGGGGCTTCTTGCGGCTGAGTTTGTGTCGGTGTCTGTGTCGGTGTCGGAATGCCAAAAATAGCACCTATGCCACCCTCACCGCCTGTAATGCTATCCAAAAGCGACGAGGCAAAACGCTCACCCATAAATGCCCGCAACCTGTCGGTTCGATAATTTATAGTTGGGTTATCAATATCGCCCGCAATATCAACCCCAATTGGTGGCACGTCACGCACTGGTGGCGCGGCAATTTCCTCAATGGTTATCTGACCAGTGGCATCTCGCACCTCTCTGGTTTGGGGTGCAGTTGCTGGTAGTGCTACCTCGTTAAACTTAATACTGCCTGTGCCTGTCATGGTCCACTGGGGCAGGTCTAGCCGCATTCTGCCATCAACATCAGCACCTTCGATATCTGCAGTTATATTGCGGGCAGAAAACACCCCACGTTCACCAACAAAATTAGTTCTGATGTTGCCAAATGGGGTCTCGCCTCCACCTAAACTATTTCCTAATAGCGATAAGAAATCTGGCAAACTGTTTAGCCGCGCCAAACGCCGTGAAATACGGTCTATATCAATGCCTTTTATAACGCCGTTTTGCGCCCAAATTTCAACATTGCCATTTAACGACGACACCGCATCATACTGGCTAATGCCGCTAAAGCTGACATCAGACCTAAGCGACAAGCTGCCCGTGGCAGGGCTAATGGCGGCACTGGCTTCTAACGCCTGTTTTAGGCTGGCCTCTTCCATGGTTATGGCAACACTGCCCTTAGGCACATTGTTCACATCCATTCTAAGTTGCCCCAAAACACGACCACCAAACATTTTTCCTTTAAAGTCTGTAATGTTTAAAACGCCGTTTTCCAAACGTGCTTTAAACTGCGGTTCCATATAACGATATTTGTCATAGCTAATTTCTTGACCATCAAAACCAATATCAATGTCAATTTCACGCATCCAATTTAGCTCAAACGGGTTTCTAGACCAGCGTCTGCCCCCTGCGGCTTTTACCGCTGTTGCCCCTGTGCTTGAGTTTCCTAAAAAGCGTGAAAGCGGCAAACCATCAATAGACAATGTGCCTGATAGCTTTGGTCGCACCCCATTATCGTCATAACGCATGTCCAAACCATATCTGGTGGGGCCAAACAACCCAACCATATCGCTGCTTTGATAGACACCCTCACCACCACTGATATTAGCAATTAACTGGAAGCGACCCAAACGATCCCCATTAGGGCTAAAGCCAAAACCAAGGGCATCAGACACATTCATAAACCTTGCGTGGTTGGCCTCAACCTCTAAATTAAATGTTGGTTGCTCGGCATTGGTATCTATCATGCCAACCATGGTCATGCGCCCACCAATTATATCTACAGTTAGGTTGCTTTCTAATGCGTCGGGCGTTCCCTTTAAGCCGCCCGCCACTGTAAAGCCCATGCCGTCACCGTGCATATCAAGCGGCAGGTCCATACGTCTGATAAAATCTTGATGATCATCGCCAGAAACCGAAATTCTGACATCCATTTGTTGCGGCGTTGGGCTTAGGCCACCCAAATACCCGTTTAGCGAATAGTTGGCATGGGCGGCGCGCCCTTCAATATTTAAGTTCACTTGGCTTAAAGTGCCATCAACATGGCCTTTTAGGGACACTGCCGCCAGTTTATAAACATCCACAGGCAGCTCAACCCCCGCCCAGCGTGTTAATGCCGCCAAACTTGGGCTTTCCATATCCATAGATAAATTAAAGCGTGGCGTGCTGCCAATGCCCTCAACCGTTCCTGACAGGTTGCCCTTAACCCCTTTGAAATCCGTGGTGCTAAAACTGGCAATGGTCAAACGGTTTTCTGCTAACCTACTGTCCAAATTAAAATCAGTGAAACGAGCATCTCCAACACTAAACTTATCAGCTTTTAGCTTCAACACGGCGCTCAAGCCCTGAAGCGGCGACAAGACATCTTCAATGGCTTTTGTGGTTTCAGCCCATGTTCTGCCATCACCACTAGTTTGTTGCTTGGGTGGAAAATATTTTTCAATATCCAAATTGCTCAAACTAATGTCGGCTTTATATATTGGCTCACCGTTACCTTCTACCGCCATATTGCCACTATATTGAATGCCGTCTAACTGGCCTGTTGCGCCACTTATGGCGAAACTATCAAGACCTACATTTATAATACTTCTTAAAGAAAAACCTTTTAGGCGTTCAGTTGGGATTTCGCTTAAATCTTGCCCCAGCCATGTTAAGCTCGTGCGAATATTGTTACTGTTAAGGTCTAAATTGCCCCTAAACACTGGGTTTGCGCCCACATTAAAGCCACCACTGAGCTTTACCTCGGTATTGCCGGGCAAAAGTGAAGCGGCCTCATCAACACGTAGCTTGGTGCCATCAAAATAGCCCTTGGCACTGGTTCGTCTTGCCACCTCGCCAGCATAATTAACCAAGCCAACTTCTAATTTATAGTTTATTTTGAACTGATTGCTAGTGGCACTAGTGGCGATTGTTGGGCTTGCCACTGTAGTGGTGCTGGCTAGTGACACATTTTCTTGTCGCCAATTTTCAACCGTTACACTGTTTAGTTTAAGCGAAACATCAGCAGTGGCACCACCCTCAGCTTCAGGAGAAACCAGCAGCTCACCCTCACCAGTTGTTTCGCCAACCTTCAGGGCAAATGATCGTGCGGTTATGCGCGCCTTGGTCAACACCAAGGGTGCTGACAGCTCAAAACCTTTATCCAAATTTAGCGGAAACTCGTCTGGTTCAGTGCCGTTTGCTAGTAACATAAGGCCTGCCGCCACCTCGCCCAAGTTACCACCTGCGGCCTTAAATTGGCCTGATGCCGCAGATGCCGCACCATCTAAAACCACAGTTGCTTGAAAATTAATGCCCGGATTTTGCCCCGCTACAATTAAGTTTAGTGACAAAGGAAAACTGCGTGAGGTTTCAATACGGCCTGAGGTAGCCTCAAGCTCAAAACCAACACCACCATAAGAATATGATGAATTTATACTAAATGGCCCCTTGGCACTATCCGCCCTTAAAACTGCATCGATATTTTTAAAAACATCTGTGCGACCTAAAACAGCATCGTTATAATGCACCTCAAGGTCATCTATAGATACATGGTCAAAACGCATGTCATCAGCATTGCTGGGTGTGGCTTCATTTTCTTCGGGTAATAAAAACTGCCAATTGGCAATACCATCAGCATTTCGCTCTAATGTTAGCACACCACCTTTTAAAACCAGACTTTTAGCCTCAATCCGCCCCATAACAAGGGCGATAAAGCCAACATTAATGCCTAAACTATCTAATTTCAAAAATGGTGCACCAGTTGGATCTAAAAGGGTTATATCCCCAGCCGCCAAGGCGGGTGATGGCAACAACCTAACCACCAAATTGCCACCTATGTTTATACGGTGGCCCGTTTGTGAGTATATGGTGTCGGTTACTTCTGTTTTATATTCATTCCAGTTTAAAAACCCTGGAATAGAGGCAATAATGCCTACAATAATAGCAACAATAGCAACAAAATATATCAGGCCTTTTTTCACTACACTCAAACCCCTTAAACATTACACCAAGCATATTGACAGTAATTTAGCACATGGCGCTAGTTTTGCGTAAAAATATGAATTTTTTATGATTTAATAATTAGAATTTTAATGTAACTAAATAAAACAAAATAAAATGCCTTTATGCCGAATTGCCCCTAGCGATGCAAAACAGCCTAATGTAGGTTAGGTTTTATTCAGCCAGAAAAACCAAACAAACCAGAAAAAAGTAACCAAAATGAACCAAGACCCATTTTCTATGGATAACTATACTCCACCAAGGGAGGCGCCAAAACCAACAGTTGGCGTTAGTGCTGGTGCGGATGCCCCATATTTGACTGGTCTTAACCCTGAACAAAAACAAGCGGTTGAAAGTTTAGATGGCCCGCTTTTGGTACTAGCTGGTGCTGGCACGGGCAAAACCCGAGTTTTGACCACACGGTTAACCCACTTGCTAACCACAGGCAAGGCCGCCCCTGGCGAGGTGTTAGCGCTGACATTTACCAACAAAGCCGCACAAGAAATGCAGGAACGAGTTTCGCGCATGATAGGCCGCCCCACAGGACATATGGCGGTTGGTACCTTCCATTCCATTGCCGCGCGGTTGTTACGCCCCCATGCCACGCTTGTTGGGCTGTCAGCTGATTTCACAATTTTAGATAGCGACGATCAAATTCGCCTGTTGAAACATATTTTAAAAGAACAAAACATTGATAACAAAGAACACCCAGCCAAAAACATGGCGGGGTTGATAGATATGTGGAAAAACAAAGCCCTGACCCCTGATAAAGTTTCAAAAGATGATGCTTTTCATTTTGCTGATGGTAAGGGCAAGAAAATTTACGATATTTACCAACGGCGCTTGTTAACCCTGAACGCCTGCGACTTTGGTGACTTGCTGTTGCACATGTTAACCCTGCTTCAGAAAAACCCTGATGTTTTAGCTCAGTACCAAAACCGCTTTCGCTACATTATGGTTGATGAGTATCAAGATACCAACACGGTGCAATATTTGTGGTTACGGCTATTGGCACAAAAACACAAAAACATTTGCTGTGTGGGTGACGATGACCAAAGCATATATGGTTGGCGTGGGGCTGAAGTTGGTAATATTTTAAAGTTTGAACAAGATTTTCCCGGTGCAAAAACAGTCAGATTAGAGCAGAACTATCGCTCTACCGCTCACATTTTGGGGGCGGCTTCTGGGCTTATTTCCACCAACACAGGGCGCTTAGGCAAAACCCTGTGGACTGATATTGATGGTGGCGACAAAGTAAGCGTTATGGGTGTGTGGGATGGCCGTGAAGAAGCCCGCATTGTGGGTGAAGAAATAGAAGCCCAACAACGAAAAAAGGTTCCTTTAAGCGAAATGGCTGTTTTAGTGCGTGCGGGTTCGCAAATGCGTGCTTTTGAAGACAATTTTCTTAGCCTTGGCCTGCCTTACCGCGTTATTGGCGGACCGAGGTTTTACGAACGGCAAGAAATTCGCGATGCTTTGGCTTATTTAAAAATTATTGCCCAGCCTAAGTTCGACCCTGCTTTCGAGCGCATTATAAATGTGCCAAAGCGTGGTTTTGGCGCCACCAGCCTGCAAAAATTGCACATTATTGCCCGTGACAAAAACATACCGCTTTACACTGCGGCTGAGGAGGTTATTGAACACAGCCTTATGCCAAGCAAACCATGCGCCACCCTTAACAGCCTGTTGGCAATGTTTGAAAAGTGGCGCGAGCAAGCCCAAACCTTAAAACTTGATCAGTTGATGGATGAGATACTGGAGACATCAGGCCTGATAGAAATGTGGAAGGCCGACAAAGACATAAAAGCCGAAGGCCGTATTGAAAACCTGCAAGAGCTGGTTCGTGCCATGGGCGAATATGAAACGCTGGATGAGTTTTTAGAACATATCAGTCTGGTTATGGAAAACTCGCAAGGTGCGGGCGCTGATAGCGTTTCTATAATGACCTTGCATGGGTCAAAAGGGCTTGAGTTTGATCTGGTTTTTCTGCCCGGTTGGGAAGAAACCATGTTTCCATCGCATAAATCTATCGATGAAAAAGGCTTATCTGGGTTGGAAGAAGAACGCCGTCTGGCATATGTTGGCCTGACCCGAGCAAAGAAAAAAGCACATGTGTTATACGCAGGGTCGCGCTTGGTGTTTGGGCAGTGGCTAACCTTGTTGCCATCACGCTTTATTAATGAACTGCCAGATGAACACTGTGAACGCACCAGTGCATTAACTACGCAAACATATGAGCAGCAAGGCATTGGCGAGGCAGGAGCAGATACAGGGTACGCTGAGAAAACCACATCAAAACCGTGGGCCAGTTATTATAACCCAAGTTGGAAAAAGTCACACACCGAAACCCGACAAACAAGAATTGCCAAAGGCAAACCCAGACAAGCAAGAAAAAAACCATCCAAGCAAACTGCAACAAGTAGCTATGCTATTGGCGAGCGGGTTTTCCATGAAAAGTTTGGGTACGGCATTGTTGAAGATATTGAGGGTGATGTTTTGGAAATTAAGTTTGATAACTCAGACAATAAAAAGATTGTCGATGATTATGTGTCGCGCCCATGAGTAATGAGAAAAAAATGAGTAATACATCAAACATAAAAACTTGGCATGCCAAGTTTAGCATTGATGAGGGTTTAATCACCCCCTTGCAAGATTTTATAAACTGGCCTTATGCACTGAATAGCGAGCCAACAATTTCGTGTTTTGAAATTGAGGGAACAAAAAACTGGCTAGTTGAAATTTTCACCGATTTTAACCCAACCTCAGAACAAATAGATATTATTCATGACCACCTGTGCCAGTTAACAGGCAGCAGTTTGCCTGATATCGCATTTTCCCCATTAGAAGAAAAAAACTGGGTGGCGGAAAGTCAAAAACAACAAGTGCCAATTAAAGCAGGTAGGTTTTTGTGCTATGCAAGCCACCATGACATAAGCCAAACAATGAATGAAAACACCATTCCATTATTGATGGATGCGGGGCAGGCATTTGGCACTGGCGAGCATGAAACCACCTTTGGCTGTTTGAAGGCAATTGACCAGTTAGCCGATGAAATATCGCCAAAAAATATATTAGATATGGGCACGGGAACAGGCCTACTTGCCATGGCGGCATATAAAATTTGGCCTGTGGCAACCTTAGCCACCGATAACGACCCCATTGCCATAGATGTGTGCCGTGAAAACTTGGCAAAGAATAACGTTAAAGAATGTAACACTGGTCAGGAAAATGGCATTGCGCTGTTGCTCAGCGAAGGGTTTGAAAACCCTTATTTTCACACATCTGCCAAGTTTGACCTGATTATAGCAAACATTTTAGCAAACCCGCTTATGGCACTAGCACCTGAAATGAAGGCAAATTTAGCAAATAATGGTATAATAATTCTTTCCGGCATCTTAACAACACAAGCAGAGGTTGTAAGAAAAGCTTATGAAAAACAATCGCTTACACTCAAATTTCAAATTGACGATAATAATTGGAGCATTTTAATCTTTTATTAGTAGATATATTCTAGTGAACAGCCCTACTATTAAGTTCTGCTATGGGTGTTCTAAGAAGATGAATGATAAAGTAAAAGATTTAGCGATAAAGAAAACTTCCCTTTCTAAAGGGTGGAACTTTTATTTATTGCCTATTGATGTACCGGCAGAAACATTTGATGTTTATGAGCCTATGATTAAACTTTGGCGCTCAAAATTTACTCAAAATGGAATAAAGCTACCATCGTGGAAATCTTTCAGCTTTTCTGAGTTTAAAGGCTGGCATCACCATATTTGCCTTTCGCAAATGGATGAAAAAGAGCAAGTACCACGGTGGCGAATAATGTCTACAGGCTTAGTTAAAATTGTTCATGATGACTTTACTGGTGACACCATAGACAAGGCTGTGCCTCCAGCAACTAAAGAAGACATTAAAGAAAAAATTAAAGCTATGATAGAAGGCCCGCTTATTGGCATGACCACAGGTACGTTAAAAACCTTAGCCAACAAAGATATGCAATTCACATCATTAGAACTGCCCATTTCAAGTGATGGCGAAAAGGTAGATCAGTTTATTCACATTATATCTTTAGATTAAACCCAAAGACACGCTATTCAGCGATAAGTGCTAGCCACCCGTCTTCGTCAATAACATTCAGCCCCAACTCTTTAGCCTTTTTACCCTTACTGCCAGAACCGGGCCCTGCAACCACAATATCTGTTTTGGCAGAAACTGAGCCTGACACTTTCGCCCCCATGCTTTCTGCTCTGGCTTTAGCTTCTGATCTGGTCATTTTCTCCATAGAGCCTGTGAAAACAATTATCTTGCCAGCAATGGCATGATCGTTTTTAGGAGCTATAAAATCTTCAACCCTGTCCAAGCTGGCTATAAGGTTATCAACCATTTCTCTAGTGGCTGCTTCAGCAAAAAATGATAATAAGTTTTTAGCAACTTTTTCGCCAAAACCATCGATAGCCAACAAGTTGGCATATGCTTCTGTATCTACATTTTGGGCGGCATCAATGGCGGTTATTAGCGCATCTAACGAGCCATAGTTTTTAGCAAGCAACCGTGCTGACGCCTGCCCCACATGGCGAATGCCAAGGGCAAATATAAAACGCTCTAATGGTATGGTGCGGCGCTCATCAATTGCGGCAAACAAGTTATCAACCGACAGTTCGCCCCACCCTTTCCAGTTTTGAATTGGCTCACCCAGTGTTTTATTTTTATCAACTAGTTTAAAAATATCGGCGGGGCTACGAACCAGTTCTTTTTGCCACAATTCTTCAATTTGCTTTGCACCCAAACCATCAATGTCAAAGGCGTTGCGCGAGACAAAATGCCGAAGCTGTTCCACATGTTGCGCTGGGCAAACCAAACCACCTGTGCAACGCATAACCACATCGTCACCCTCAGCAATGGCAGGACTGCCACAGTCAGGGCAATGGTCAGGGAACACAAATGCCTGAGACGCAGCATCTCGTTTTTCTATAATAACTTCAACCACTTGCGGTATAACATCACCCGCACGTTGAATAATAACCGTATCGCCAATGCGTATATCTTTGCGGGCAATTTCGTCCGCATTATGCAGCGTTGCGTTTGAGACCACCACACCGCCAACAGTTACAGGTTCTAACTTAGCCACGGGGGTAAGTGCGCCTGTGCGACCCACCTGAATTTCAATATCTTTAATTTTGGTTTGGGCTTTTTCTGCGGGGAATTTTTGCGCAATGGCCCAACGTGGGGCGCGCGAAACCATGCCTAATCTGCTTTGCCAATCTAGCCTATCAACCTTTAAAACCACACCATCAATATCATATGGCAGTTTAGAGCGTTGCTGTTCTATTTTATGATACTGCGCCATGGTTTCAGCCAACGTAGCGCAAGTGGCGGTTAAGGGGTTAATGGTAAAACCCCACGCTTCAAGCGCATGCAGGTTTGCGTTATGGCTGTTTAGTGTTGGGGTGGCATCGTTACCATCAGCGTCATAAAACAGGTAAGCATAAGCGAAAAACTGCAATTTTCTGGTTCGGGTTACGGC
Organism: Alphaproteobacteria bacterium; assembly: GCA_030634465.1. Lineage (GTDB taxonomy): Bacteria > Pseudomonadota > Alphaproteobacteria > Sphingomonadales > SMXR01 > DAOWAS01. The sequence goes on from DAOWAS010000001.1 coordinate 66,907, forward strand.
CACATCTAACTGGCGCAATGACCCCGCCGCGGCATTTCGTGGGTTAGCAAATGGTGGCTTGTCTGCATTTTCTTGTGCCACATTTAATGCATTAAAATCGGGCTTGGACATATAAACCTCGCCGCGCACTTCCAACACAGCAGGCCAGCCATCGCCACTTAGTTTTTTGGGAATTTCAGCAATGGTGGATAGGTTTTGCGTAATATCTTCACCAACCCTGCCATCGCCCCTAGTTGCACCAGAGACAAAAACACCGTGTTCATAGCGAAGCGATGCCGAAAGGCCATCAATTTTTGGCTCACATGTTAAAACCAGCTCTTCATCTGCCAAGCCTAAAAACCTTTGTACACGCTCTATAAAATCCTGAACATCACCTTCGTCAAAGGCATTGGCTAATGAAAGCATGGGTCGGGTATGAGTTATTTTTTTAAAGCCCGACTGCACTTCGCTTCCCACCCTATCACTAGGACTATCAGACCGTTTTAAGTGGGGGAATTTAGTTTCAATTTCTTGGTTACGCAATCTAAGTTTATCATAGACAGCATCGCTAATTTTGGGTGCATCTTTTGTATGGTAAAGCTTATCATGTAGCTTTATTTCAGCGGCTAAACGCTTTAGCTCCACCTCTGCGTCAAGCTCGCTCATATCAGCAACATCTATGGGAAACAAGCTTGCCATCAGCTTGCTTTCATCAAACGGTCTGCGGCGGCTCTGGCCTCATCAGTTACGCTGGCACCTGCCAACATGCGGGCTATTTCCTCACGGCGCTCATCATCGCTTAATGGCACAACCTTGGTAAATGTTTGGGTGCTACCACCATCGGTTACGTCAAATTTTGTAATACGCATGTGTTTTGAACCCCGTGCCGCCACCTGCGGTGAATGGGTAACAACCAAAACCTGTGACTGTGCGGATAATGACTTTAAGCGTTCCCCAACTGCATCGGCGGTGGCACCACCAATGCCTCTGTCCACCTCATCAAAAATAAGGGTGGGCGCACTGCCTGTTTTTGCCAACTCAACCTTTAATGCCAGTATAACCCGTGACAATTCACCACCTGAGGCAACCTTCATCATTGGTGCCAATTCGCTACCTTTGTTAGTTGCCATTAAAAACTCAACCCGCTCAGCTCCTTCAGCTGACCAGTTTTCTTCGTCCAACGGAATTATGCTAACCTCGAAAATAGCATTTTCCAGCTTTAATGGCGGCAGTTCAGCCATAACAGCGGCAGATAGTTTGCCTGCAGATTTTTTGCGTTTTTCGCTTAACGCCCCAACAGCTTTTACAAAAATACTACGGCTTAGGGTTTGCTCTTCTTTCAAACGCAACAGCTCGTCTTCGCCGCGACTTAGCTGGTTTAGTTTATTTTCAATATCATCTTTCAGTTTTGGCAGGGCAGAAACATCTATCCTGTGCTTGCGGGCTAAGGCTCGTAGCGCAAACAAGCGCTCCTCAGCATATTCCAGTGTTTCGCCATCAAAATTCATATCACGGTGGGCAACACGCAGGGCATCCAAGCCAATTGCGGTTTCCTCTGCCCCTTTGGCTAAAGCTTCAATGGCTTCGTCCAAATGGCCTTCCAAGCCATCGTTTAACTTTATTAGCTTGCTAACCGAACCTCTAACCAAGCTATCAACCCCGCCTTTGGCTTCCAAGGTTTGCACAATAGATTTAAGATCATCCATGACCTTTTCCCCGCGCATCATCAAGCGGCGCTGGCTATCCAGCTCTTCCTCTTCATCCTCTTGGGGGTTAATTTCCATCAGCTCATCATAACTGTGCTGGTCATATTCCTGCTCAGCACGCAAGCTTTCAAGCGTGCGTTTTTCCGCCTCAAGCTTGTTGGTGGCGTCCTGCCATTTGCCGTAAGCTAAGGCCACGGCCTTTTTATCAGCACTAACTAAAGCAAAGCTGTCTAATAACGCTCTATGACCCGATGGGTTTAACAAGCCACGGTCATCGTGCTGACCATGCACTTCAACCAGCATATCGCCCAAGGTGCGCAACAAGCTAACACTTACAGGATTATCATTTATAAAAGCACGGCTTTTGCCATCACGGCCAATAATACGGCGGAGAATAATACCATCTAGGTCTGTGGCAATGCCCTGTTCGTGCAAAATTTGAAAAGCAGGGTGACTGGCATCAAGCTCAAAACTGGCGGTTACCGAACCCTGCTCTCGGCCTTGGCGAACCAAGCCCGTGTCGGCACGGTTACCCAAAACCAGACCCAAGGCATCAAGAACAATGGATTTACCTGCACCAGTTTCACCAGTCATAACAAGAAGACCACTGGTCAAAGCCAGATCGAGTTTTTCTATTAAAACTATATCGTTAATGACCAGTGTGTTAAGCATCGAACAAGCCCCCTCAGGTTGTTTGGGCTAGATATTAGCCAAACAGTTTGCCCAACCAACCCTCGCTCCCGTCTTTAGGAGTTTGCGGGGTAAGGTCTTGACCAGTTAAAAGTGAATAAGAATAATCATACCACTTACTATTTGGAAAATTATAACCCAAAACAGCAGCAACTTGTTGCGCTTCTTCTTTTAAACCAATGGCGAGAAAACACTCAACCAAGCGGTGCAGTGCTTCTGGTGTCTGGCTGGTGGTTTGATATTGTTCAATAACCTTACGAAAGCGACCAATGGCTGACAAATACTGACCTTCGCTTTGATAAAAGCGACCAACATCAAGCTCTTTACCCGCCAAATGGTCTCTTGCCATCTCAACCTTAAGCTGGGCATCACGGGCATAATCACTATCAGGATAGCGTGCCACAACCTCTTTTAATGCAGTTAGCGCTTGTTGGGTTACCCTTTGGTCGCGCCCGACATCTGAAATTTGGGCATAATAACTGTTTGCAATTAAATAATGTGCGTAAGGTGCTGACCTGTTACCAGGGTGCAGGGTTAAAAATCTTTGTGCTGACAAAACTGCCTCGTCATAATCAGAGGTTCTGTAATATGAATATGCACTCATCAACATAGCGCGTCTTGCCCACGGCGAGTATGGATGCTGACGCTCTACTTCATCAAAATAAACAGCGCTAAACCTATAGTTACCACGCTCCATCATGTCAGAGGCCAAGTTGTAAAGAAGCTCAACATCATTAGCTACATAGACATCTTCATCATTAGAAGAACAGCTTGCCAAAACCCCTGTCATCAAAACCATTGCTATTATTTTCAAACGCATATTCTTACTTATCCTTAAATCTCACCGCTTAACTTAAACTTCAATCGCCCGCATATTCTCATACATTTTTATGCATTGCTATAACTTGTGCCATCAAAACTGCCAAATTCTAAAATGCACGTATACGTTGCATAATCACAGTTCTGAGCATCTAATTATTGCGAGCCAATTTTTCATACTGTTAGATACAAAAAAGTGAGCAGCTTTACAGTTTTATACAATCCATACTTTGAAGCTTTATACAACAAAGAGTTTGCGAATAAAACAGCATAAAAAACTAAGTATGAAAACAAAATACAAAAACAACCTAGAAATTTTTTAATTATAAATTCGGGCTTAAATAAGACCTTTAACCAATAGCCCGAAGTCAAAGCCAAACGTAAACTAAATTAAAGAGCATTTGTTTCATGAACTATAACCTGTACCCATTACAAGAAAACCAGTTGCTGGCTACAAATGCCCATATTGGCATGCGGCTTAAGCAACGACGTAAAGAATTAAAACTAACCCAGCTAAGTCTGGCTCAAGCCATAAATATTTCTTATCAGCAAATTCAAAAATATGAAAAAGGTAGCAACCGCATTGGTGCCGACCGATTGTATTATCTAGCTGTATTGCTTGGTGTCGATATTTCTTATTTTTTCCTTAAACTTAACGAACACAGCATTGTCACACCATCCACACCGCGCGCTGACAATGGGAACATTGAAATATCAGAAATAAACCCCGCAATTCGCATTGCACTGGTTAATTTAATCGATGTTATGAACCATTCACCCACTATTGAGCCAATAATTGATAATATTAAAAATTAGAGGTTAAGGGCTTAAGCCTTAATTTACAGTGTTTTTCTTTGCCGCCAGTTCACCCACACACCCAACCTGACGGCAAATGTAAGATGGCCGAGAGTATAAATACTCTCGGCCATCACAACAGGGTCGCAACTGCAGGATAACAGTTACGACAGGAAAAAACCTAAAGTTTGATACTTAAAAAACTTTACGCTTTAAAAACGAAGGTATGTCCAACTGGTCGTCCTTCTCCTCAGGTGCAGGACGGTCTTCTGTGCTAAGACCACCCAAACCAGTTATCTCAGTTTGCTCTTCAACAGCATCTGCTTCAGAGTTAGAGGCAAAGCTACTGTCATTGGCACTTGTTTCTGTTTTTTCATCGCTTCCCATAATGCGCTCAAACAGGCTTAGACCTCTAGCCTTTCTGGGCTCACCACGCTTTTTAGCCGTTGGACGCAATGCCTCTGGCACAGGCTCAGCATTTGCTTCAGCCTCAGCAGTCATTGCATTAGCCATAGCCGCTTCAGCAAAAGGGTCAGCCTGACCAGCAAACTCAATTTCTTCTGCTGGCTCAACGGGTGCTTCACCCATAAAGGCATCTTCCATAACAAAGGTTGCCTCATGGTCATAAACATCAGCACCTGTTAGCTCCAATGGCTCTTCTTCAAGAAAAGCTTCTTCATGGCTAAGCGGGTTCTCTTCTTGCGCTTCTTGTTCGGTGTTGTTGCTAACAAGTTTGATAACATCTTCCACCTTAGGCTCAGATGCTTTCACATCAGCACTAGCACCAACGCCAGTTGCCACAACGCTTACGCGAATACGGCCAGTAAGCTCACTCATGGTTGCAGAACCAATAATGATATTGGCATCACCATCAACTTGGTTGCTGATATGGGTTGCGGCTTCATCAACCTCAAACAAAGTAAGGTCATCGCCACCAGTAATGTTAATAATAACACCCTTGGCACCTTGCATGCTTTCTTCATCCAATAGCGGATTAGAAATAGCTGCCTCTGCGGCTTTGATAGCACGATCATCGCCCTCAGCTTCGCCTGTTCCCATCATGGCTTTGCCCATGCCGTTCATAACGGTGTTAACATCAGCAAAATCCAAATTAATCAAACCAGGCATGGTCATAAGGTCGGTAATACCGCGAACGCCTGATTGCAAAACCTCATCCGCCATGCCGAAAGCATCTGAAAATGTGGTTTTGTCATTGGCAATTCTAAACAGGTTTTGATTAGGAATTATAATAAGAGTATCAACCTCTTTTTGTAGTTCCTTAATTCCCTCTTCAGCCAGTTTCATACGGCGTGAGCCTTCAAACTTGAAAGGCTTTGTCACCACACCAACTGTTAGAATACCAAGGCTTTTAGCAAGCTTTGCCACAACTGGCGCGCCACCTGTACCAGTGCCACCGCCCATGCCAGCAGTAATAAAGGCCATGTGCGAACCGGTTAAGGCTTCTTCTAAAACTTCAATGTTTTCTTCAGCCGCCGCGCGCCCAACCTCAGGCCGTGAGCCTGCGCCCAGACCTTGTGTGGTTTTGCAACCAAGCTGAATAATTTGCCCAGCCGCTGAATGTGAAAGTGCTTGTGCATCAGTGTTTGCTGCAACAAACTCAACCCCCATCAACTCGGCATTTATCATGTTATTTACGGCATTACCCCCAGCACCACCAACACCAATTACGGTGATTTTTGGCTTCAACTCGGTCAATTCCGGCGTTGTTAACTCTATTGACATTTTCTTCTCCTGTAGTCCCTGTTGTATCAAATACATAACCTTTAAACTTACGCTTAAGGTTACCCTCTCTCACAAATTTGTCGGGCGAAACTCTGCCCAACCTCCTAAAAACTCCTTTTCAACCAGTTGGTAAAACCACCAAAACCTGCGGCACTTCCTTGTCTGACTGATAATGATTTTTGCTCACCCATTTCCAATGGTGCCTTCACGGCATAAAGCAACAGCCCTGCACATGTGGAATAGGCCGCACCTCTGGTGTTTTCTGCCATGCCACTAAGACCGTGGGGGCGACCCAAGCGAACTTGCTTGCCTAAAATTTTCTGAGCCAAATCTTGCATGCCTGGCAACAAACTGCCGCCACCAGTTAAAACCACACGTTTTCCTGAAACACGGTCAAAACCACTTTCCTGCAAACATGCTGCGGCCTTTTCCAGTGTTTCAACCACCTGTGGCTCAATAATATCTATTAATTGCGATTTTTGAATTCGCACATGACCGTCAACGTCACGCTCATCTTCACCCAAAATTGGAATGTCTATGGCATCATGAACATCTGAACTGGTTGCGGTTGCGTTACCGTTCAGGGTTTTAAGACGCTCGGCATGCTCAATTGGTGTTAACAATTCTTTGGCTATGGCTTTGGTAATGTCATGACCACCTTGGGCTATGGTGTTGGCATAAACCATTGAATGTTTAGCAAAAACCGAAACCGACGTGGTACCACCGCCCAAATCAACGCACGCCGCACCAAGATCCATCTCGTCATCTACCAGCGTTGCTAGACCTGAGGCATAAGCTGAAAGCACCATTTTAGATGGGTTCAAATGGCCGCGCGCCACGCATGTGTGCAGGTTTCGCACAGGGCCCACAGCCGTATCAATAACATGAAGTGCCACGGTTAGCTTTTCGCCGTACATGCCCCGTGGGTCAATAACACCAATGGAGTTATCCACCGCATAACACGCTGGAAATGCATGTAACAAATGTCTTTCGTCTACTAAAATGCCATCGCTTGCTTGACCTAGCAATTTATCAATATCCATTTGCTCAACGCCATTACCATTAATTGGCACGTTGGCTTCTATTACTTTTGAGCGCGGCTGACCTGCGGACAGGTTGACCAAAACATCGGTAACGGTTTCACCTGCCATGCTCTCGGCACTTTCCACCACAGATTTAATTGAAGCCTCGACCTGCTCCATATCGACAATTGTACCGTTTTGCATGCCCTTTGAAACACGGTTACCCATGCCAAGAATGTTAATTTTATTGTCCCCATCCACACGGGCAATAAAACAACACACCTTGGTAGAGCCCACATCAAGGGCAACCACAAGCTGGTCTTGGCCTTTCGGCAATTTGGTTTTTATCCTTTGACCCATTTCGGTCTGTTTACCTCTCTAGCTTTCTAACCAAATTAAACTCAAGTCTCATCGCCTAACGCTAACGGCGCACGTTCACCACGTTCTGTCAGGGTAACTATTATGCGGTCTGACAAACGCATGTCATAAACTGCAACTTCCCTTGCTAACAGATCGTGGTCACGTTCCATTTTGGCGAACCGTTCCCAAGCAGAACCTGTTGAATATTTCTCACTTTCCTCAGGCAAACGCAGGCGCGCACCTGTGGCAAACATTACGTCCCAACGTCTGTCACCCACGCGGATAATACTGGCAACCTTGGCGTTTAAAACAGGTTCACTGGCTAATACCTCTGCCATTTTGGCGTAACTTTCTGGCGCACCTGACCCAATTATAAATGGCAAGGTGGCAAACGAAGCCAAATTGTCTTGGGTAATTTTTGTGCCAAAACCATCTATTAGCCATATCTCGCCATCTATCTGCCACAGGGCAAATGGCTCTCGCTCAATAATATTTACATACAAACTATCGGGGAACTGTCTGTTAACAGCCGCGGTTTTAACCCACGGCAGTTGCTCCACCTGTGCTTTGATGTTTTCTAAATTAAGCTGAAGCATTGCTGAACCTTGGCTTAGGGCAATGACATCGTTTAACTGCTGGTTTTGGGTGCGAGAAAACCCAACAAAATGCACCTGTTCCAAGGTCATGTTGGCAAAAGCCGCATTAGTGGCAAAGGTTTTAATGCCCTCTATAGTCTTGGTTCCAGCAGGGCTGATTAGAAAAACCACAACCATCAAGGCCAAACCAGCCATTAAAAATTTGGATTTTTCTTTAAGCCATACGTATAAAGCCTGCCAAAGCTGGCTTTGCTCTGCTCTGTGGCCTGCTCTGTGGCCTGAGCCATGCAACATATTTAAACCTGTAAACGCCATATCTACCCCTATAGTTTTGCCCTAAGTTACTGTTTTCCTGCTAACGGACGCCCAATGCGTCTTATTTCCCACTGCAGTTCAACCCCAGACTTCGCCTTAACCTTGGCACGCACTTGCTCGCCTAACTCTTCAATGTCAGTTGCTGTTGCCAAGCCGTTGTTAATTATAAAATTGCAATGCTTTTCAGATACCTGCGCCCCACGGTTGTGCATACCTCGACAACCAGCTTCGTCTATTAACTGCCAAGCTGATGGCGCATCTTTTTTGCCATGGTTAGGGTTTTTAAATGTGCTACCGCCAGTGCGCGTGCGCATTGGTTGGGTTTCCTCGCGGGTTTTATAAATATTATCCATGCGGGTCTGAATTTCTTCGGTCTCACCCTTTTCGCAGGCGAACGTAGCGCTTAGCACAATCCAGCTTGGGTCAATTTCAGTGTGACGATACGTAAAGCCCAGCTCAGCATTGCTCAACTCATGCACATTGCCGCTTCTATCTAAAAAGCGTGCTTTAACCAACCGCTCGGATACATCGCCACCAAACGCGCCTGCGTTCATAACCACAGCACCGCCAATGGTGCCCGGAATGCCGCGCAAAAACTCTAACCCTGCCAAGCCTGCTTTGGCGGCAAAGTTCGACACGCTAACGTCTACTGCACCGGCACCTGCGGTTATTTCCAAACCGTTTCGCTCAATCTGGGCAAAGGGCTTGCCTAACCTAACCACAATGCCGTCAACACCGCCATCACGCACCAAAAGGTTTGAACCCACACCCAACATAGTAACAGGAATGTATGGTTCAATTTTTTGCAAAAACTGTATTAAATCTGCCTCGTCTTTGGGGCGGAACAGCACCTCGGCCTTGCCACCAGTACGGAACCAAATTAAATTAGACAGCGGCGCATCAGCTTCAAGCTGACCTTCCACCAACGGTAAATTATCAATTAAATGTTTCTCACATCTAGCCAAGATCATCTAACCCTCCTTACTTTTTAACAGTTCAGACATTTCATCAGGAAGCGCATTCGCCCATGTGCTGATAGAACCTGCACCCAAGCAAACCACAACATCGTCTCGTTCAACCAAACCATTTAAAAGCGGTGCTAACTCGCCCTCACTCTCAATGGTGTAAACAGCTTTCAACCCATGTTTTCGCAAACCTTCCGCCAATGACTTGTGGTCTATGCCCGCAATTGGCTCTTCACCTGCGGAAAACACAGGTGCCACAACAACCGTATCGGCATCGTTAAAGGCACAGCAGAACTCTTCAAACAGGCTTTCCAAACGGCTGTAGCGGTGGGGCTGTACCACGGCAAATATATTGCCATCATATGCCTCACGCGCGGCTTCTAACACGGCGGCAACCTCAACAGGGTGGTGACCATAGTCATCAATTATTGAAACACCACCAACCTCGCCAACCTTGGTAAAGCGACGCTTAACACCCTTAAATCCGGCAAACGCATCACACAGCTCTTTTTCGCTCAACCCCATTTCCAAACCAACGGTTATGGCGGCGGTGGCGTTTTGCACATTGTGCTTGCCCGGCATTGGTAGCTTAAGACCGTTTATCTCATGCTCTTCACCCGTAACGTGGGCAGAAATTTTCAAACTAAACTCGGCACCACCATCTTTGAAGGCAACTTCTTTTATGTGCACATCGGCTTGGTGGGAAAAACCATAGGTTAGTATTTTACGGTCTCTAATATGAGGTATCATGGCCTGAACCTCAGGGTGGTCCATGCAAAGCACAATGGCACCATAAAACGGCACTTTTTCAACAAATGTTCTAAAGGCTTGCTTAACACCATCAAAATCGCCGTAAAAATCTAAATGCTCGGGGTCAATATTTGTTACCACAGCAATTGTTGCGGGCAGTTTTACAAACGAGCCATCGCTTTCATCGGCCTCAACCACCATCCAGTCGCCCTCACCCAAACGAGCGTTAGAGCCGTAGGCATTAATAATACCGCCATTTATTACCGTGGGGTCAAAGTGACCGGCATCAAGCACCGCACCCACCATTGATGTGGTTGTGGTTTTGCCGTGGGTTCCCGCAACTGACACACACCATTTTAAACGCATCAGCTCGGCCAACATATCGGCACGGCGCACCACTGGAATTTGCTTGGCACGGGCGGCTATTAGCTCAGGGTTATCTTGCGGAATTGCGGTTGATATAACAATGGCACTGGCATCGCCTAGATTTTCAGCCTTTTGACCAATTTCAACCGACACACCAAGACCACGCAAACGAGCTACATTGGCATTTTCACTCATGTCACTGCCCTGCACGCTGTAACCCAAATTGTGCATAACCTCGGCAATACCCGACATGCCAATACCGCCAATGCCAGTAAAGTGAATGGTGCCAAATTCAAAGGGAAGCTTTCTCATGCCACCACCCCTTTTTCACCAATTATTTTTGCCGTTGTTGTCATTTCTTATCTACTTTTTTACTGTGTTTTTTACTGTGTTTTTTACTCTTTGTTTCGCCTGCCGCTTCTGTCTTAAAAAACTTATCTTCAACCAGATCAGCCAGTTCTTTAGCGGCATTTGGTTTTGCTAACATGTTTGCGTTTGCCGCAGCTTCGTCCAACTGGTCGCTTGCGGTTAACAAACCACCAATAAGCGCCGCTAATGGGCCCGGTGAAAACTCGCTTTCTGGTAACAACCAGCCCGCACGTTTTTCGCTAAACGCTTTAGCATTAAATGTTTGGTGGTTATCTGCCGCTATTGCCAAGGGCACAAAGATGGCGGGACGCGCGGCCAAGGCTGCCTCAGTAACAGAACCAGCACCAGCGCGGGTAATTAGCAAATGGGTTTTCTTCAGCGCAGCTGCCATGTCACTTATAAACTCGTGGGTTTCAAACTTTATGCCACTGCGCTTATAGGCCTTTTCAACCCTTTGTTTGTCCTCGGGGCGGCATTGTTGGGTAACGTACAAACGTTCTTTAAATTCACGGTCTAAAAATGTTAATGCGGCGGGAATAATATCAGCAAAAATTCTTGCCCCTTGCGAGCCACCAACAGCTAGAATATTAAACATCTGGTTGTCTTTAGGCTGTTTGTACGGCACTTCGCCAACCTTGCTAATTTCCCCACGGGTTGGGTTGCCAACTAGCACTGTTTTTGCGGTTACATTTTCTTTTATACGTTTGGTATCGGCAAATGTTGTGGCTAAGAAACCCGCACCACCTGCCAACACCCTGTTTACCCGACCAAGCACGGCGTTTTGTTCGTGCAAGCCATAAGGCACACCAGAAATACGCCCACCTAAAATTGCAGGTAGTGAGGCATAGCCACCAAAGCCAATCACTGCTTGGGCATTATGTTTTTTAATTATTTTTCTGGCTGAAAAACTGCCCTTCAACAAAGAAAATACCGAGCCCAAACGCTTAGCAATACCACCCTGCATGGGGCTACTGCTTGGGGTGCAATTAACCTCGCAGTTTTTAAACGCATCAGCATATGCCATGCCGCGCTTGTCGGTTAACAACACAATTTTATAACCACGGCTTAGCAATTCATTCGCCAAGGCTGATGCTGGGAACATATGCCCGCCAGTGCCGCCTGCGGTTAATGCTATTACTGGCTTATTTACTGGCATATTTGTGTTTTTCTTATTCATGAGGCTTCCCCCACGTTTTGCCCAGCCGACTTTGTGCTTTTTGGAAATCTAGTATGCGAGAACTTACCCTTCAAAAACTTGTTTTTTCGGGTTAGTGCCATAACCATTCCCATGGTCAACGACAATGCCAACATGGACGAACCACCATATGAAACAAATGGCAGGGTCATGCCCTTGGCAGGCAATATGGCAAGGTTAACTGCCAAATTTATAAATGCCTGCAAACCGAACAATGCCAACAAGCCACCTGCGGCAAAAACCACAAATGTATTTTCTTCTTCCAACAAGTGGGAAAGGCCGCGAATAACAATAACCGCAAACAGCGCCACAATGGCTAAGCATAAAATTGCGCCAAACTCTTCACCCGCCACAGCAAAAATATAATCTGTGTGGGCATCTGGCAGCACTCTTTTAACCGCACCCTCACCAGGCCCACGTCCAAACATACCGCCCGCGCGAAATGCATTTAATGCCGTGTCAATTTGGTAGCTATCACCACTGGCAGGATCCAAGAAAATATCAATTCGGTTTTGCACATGGGGCACAAACATATATGCCACAACCAGTGCCACAATGCCCAAGCCTGCGAATGCACCCAGCCACAACACTGGCAAACCTGCCAAAACCAACTGCCCTAAAAACACTGCTGAGATTAGGAATGTCTGACCATAATCAGGTTGCATCAACAACCCGCCAATTACCAACAAATACAACACCACCGCCACTTTTTTACCGGGGAATGACGGGTTATTAAATTGTTCTGAGAACATCCAAGCCGTGCAAACAATGAACACAGGTTTTAAAAACTCTGACGGTTGCAGGGTAAAGCTACCCAATTGCAACCACCGTGTTGCCCCTTTAATTTCAGCCCCTTGGAACACGGTTAAATATACCAAACCCAAAGTAATAGGGAAAAGCACCACGGCCAAACGCCGCACCCACTGCTTGGTAAGCATGGATACAAATAATATTCCGCCAATACCCATTACCATGAACACCGCTTGGCGTTTAACAAAATGAAAACTGTTAAGACCCAAACGCTCAGCCACCGCAGGGCTTGCGGCAACGGTTAGCAACAGGCCAACGGCTATTAATAATAAAAGCGTGCCAAACATCCAACGGTCTAGCTCCCACCACCAACGTGACACATGGCTGTTATCGGAGCGTGCGAAAGCTATTCTCATGCCGCACCTCCTTTGTCATCTATGGTCGTTACACCAGTGGCGGCGGCAACTGCGGCGGCAAAATCACGCCCTCTGGCTTCAAAATCGGGATATTGGTCAAATGATGCACAAGCAGGTGCCAGCATAACCACATCGCCGCTTTCTGCTTTTACAGCGGCCTCAGCCACGGCATTTTTTATGGTTCCTGTTTTGCTAAACGGTATTTTATCGCCAATAAACTTGGCTAAATCGTCGGCGGCCTCACCCACCAAATAAGCGTGCTTTACCCTTGGCAAACCAGAGGTCAGGGCAGAAAGATCATCTTCTTTCAAACGTCCACCTGCAATCCAGTGAATATGGTCATAAGCAAGCAATGCTTTTTGTGCTGCACCAGTGTTGCTGGCTTTGCTGTCGTCAACAAACAGCACACCATTTTTTTCTGCCACTACTTGCAGACGGTGACGCAAACCAGCAAAGCTTTCAAAACCATCTAAAATTTCATCCGGTGTTAAGCCCAACAACCTGCCTGCGGCATAAACCGCCGCCGCATTTTGCCCATTATGGTCACCCCTCAACGCCCGACAGCGGGCTAGTGAACCCATCATCTCAGCAGGGCCAGACATGGCATCATAAAGCTTGCCCGCCAAAACATAGACACCGCCCTCAACCTCTTTTTCCGCAGAAATGGGTATAACCCTTTGGCTTAAGTTTTTGGCAATTTCCTGACCATAAATATCATCAACCCCAATAATGGCAACTTGGCCTTCGGCCTGCATTTCAAACAGCTTTGTTTTTGAGGCTACATAACCCGCCATTGAACCATGACGGTCTAAATGGTCAGGGGTGATGTTTAATAAAATTGCGATATCAGCGTTAAAACCATGCATCAGGTCAATTTGAAATGACGACACTTCAAAAACATATGTTCCACTGTCAGGCAATGGCGGCAGGCTTAATACTGGCACACCAATATTGCCACCCTCTTCAGCGTTGCCACCAGCCGCTTTTAAAACGTGGCTTAACAGTGCCGTGGTGGTGGATTTGCCATTTGTACCAGTTATTGCCACCAACTTATGCTTGGGCAAAACAGCACGGCAGTTGGCAAAAATTTCCATATCACTGAAAATTGGCACATTAGCCGCATTGGCCTTTTCAACCAGTTTATGTGGCTCAGGGTGGGTTAATGGCACCCCCGGCGCAATGGCAATGCCATCAAGGGTGTCAAAGTCCACATTATACAAATCAGTTACATTCAAATTATCATGGTCACGATTTGCAGAGTTATCGTCCCACGCCAAGACATTGGCCCCGCCAGCTTCCAAACTGGCGGCAATAGAAAGACCCGAGCGTGCCAAACCAAACACACCGATAGTTTTTCCTTTATATGCCTCAGCTACAATCACGTATTTACCTTAGTTTTAATGTTGAAAGCCCGATTAAAGCCAACACCAGTGCAATAATCCAAAAGCGCACCACAATGGTGCTTTCAGCCCAACCCTTTTCTTCAAAATGATGGTGCAATGGTGCCATGCGGAAAACCCGCTTGCCTGTAAGTTTGTATGATGCCACCTGCACAATTACTGAAACGGTTTCCAGAACAAACAAGCCACCAATTATTGCCAATACAATTTCATGCTTGGTTATGACCGCAATGGTGCCAAGCGCGCCGCCAAGTGCCAGCGAACCTGTATCGCCCATAAACACCATGGCAGGTGGGGCATTATACCAAAGAAAGCCAAGACCAGCGCCAATAAGCGCACCGCAGAAAATTGCCAATTCGCCCGCACCTTGCACCGAAACCACACCCAGATACTGCGAGAAAACCGCACTACCAACCAAATATGAAATAAGCCCAAAGGAAGCCGCCGCAATAATAACTGGCATAATGGCTAAGCCATCCAAACCATCGGTCAGGTTAACCGAGTTTGACGCACCCACAATTACAAATGCACCAAAAGCCAAGTAGAACCAGCCAAGATCAATCAGCACGTCCTTGAAGAAAGGCAGGGCAAGTGTGGGAGAACCAGAAACATCGCCAATCCAGTAAACCGCACCAACCGCAATGAGAACTTGGAACAACAATTTAACCTTGCCCGAAACCCCTGCGGATGACCCTTTGGTTACTTTTAAATAGTCATCAGCAAAACCAATAAGGCCAAAACCCATGGTCACCAACATTGCCGCCCAAATATATGGGTTAGACAGATCTGCCCACAAAAACGTGCCAAACGAAACCGCCAATAAAATCATAAACCCGCCCATTGTTGGCGTGCCTTGTTTTTTTATAATGTGGGTTTTAGGACCATCTTCACGAATGGGCTGACCAGTTTTTTGCTTGGACTTAAGCCAACGAATAATGCCGGGGCCAAAAATAAAGCAAACTATTAGCGCGGTTATAACACTAGCACCAGTGCGAAAGGTAAGATAACGCACCACATTAAAAATGCTATACTCGTCAGCCATTGAAATTAAAAATTCATAAAGCATACTATTACTCCGCTGCAGATGATGGCCTTTGCCATTCATCCTCATCTTGGTGAAGTGCCAACAGACCAGCCACCACATCATTTAATTTTTGAGAATTTGACCCTTTAACCAAAACAATATCGCCAGTTTTAACTTGGCGTTTCAAACTGTTTAAAAGTTCTGACTTCGAGGAAAAGCTTTTAGCCTGAATGTTAAACAGGTTTTGCTTGTTTAACGCTTCACACAATTCCGCCATAGCAGGGCCGTAACCATACAGGCTTTGCACCCGTGCCTTAGACAAGTGGTTTTTAAGCGCCAAGTGCGCTTCGCTTGTAACCTCGCCTAATTCTTCCATGTCACCTAAAACAGCAATGCGGCTACCCATTTTGGCTTTAGGGCGCATGGCACCCAACACGTCCAAACTAGCCTGCATTGAAATGGGGTTAGCGTTATAGCTATCATCAATAAGGGTGAATGCCGCATCAACGCTATCGACAAAATGATGAACCCCACGACCATCGACACCGTGCATTTCACCAAGGGAGACACCCGCTAACCCTAAGTCGCCACCAACCAAATGAACCGCCGCTAGCACGTTCAGGCTGTTTGCCACCCAATGCATACCGGGCATGCCAACTTTAAATGTTAAACGCTGGCCAAAAACATTAACCGTCATGCAGGTGCAGTTTTCATGTGCCGCCATACGTTCCACATAAACATCGGCATTTTCATCCTTAACAGATGTTATAATAACCTTTGAAACACCCGCTCGGTGCGCCTCTAACAACAGTGTGTCAAAGTGGGCACTTTCTTTTGGTATAATTGCAATGCCGCGAGGTGCCATGTTCTTGAAAATCTCGGCTTTTGCCAAAGCAATTTCTTCCAAGTTGGCAAACGAGGCGCGGTGCGCCAAGCCAATGGATGTTACAATGGCAATATGGGGTTTAACCATGCTGGCAAGTTGGTCAATTTCGCCACTTGCGCTCATGCCCAATTCAAACACACCAAAATGGGTATTGCTTGGCATTCTAGCTAGCGATACTGGCACGCCAACATGGTTATTATAGCTTTTTTCACTGGCGTGAACGAACCCTTCACGACCAAGCGCTTTATAAAGCGCATCTTTGGTGCTGGTTTTACCGGCACTGCCTGTTATGCCAATTATTTTACCCGCCACACGACCACGGGCAAACCGTGCCATAGCATCCAGTGCTTTTGGCACGTCGGCAACTCTAATTAGCTGATTTGCAAAGGTTTTTTCAGCCTCAAGCGAAAGCGGTTTTGAAACCAATGCCGCCACGGCACCACGCTCAAGCGCATCAACCACATAGTTATGGCCATCGCTCACAGCACCTGGCAAGGCCACAAACAAGTCGCCATCACGCACTTCTCTATTGTCAAAAACAACACCTGAAATGCCAGTGTCTTGTGGCATTTGGCCGAGCAATTTGCCCGAAACCGCCTTTAAAATTTCTTCAATACTCCAAAGAGATTTTCTCATGACGCTGCTCCAGTTTTATTAATATTTTTAATGGCGGCTTTGACCGCAGTTAAATCGCTAAATGGCAAAACTTTGTCACCGACAATTTGCCCCTGCTCATGGCCTTTGCCAGTGACCAGTAAAATGTCGTTTTCTTTTAGGGAAGCTACCGCCGTGTTAATTGCTGTTGCCCTATCGTCAAATTCGTTAGCGGTGGGTGCACCTGCTAAAACTTCAGCTCTAATTTGTTTGGGGTCTTCGCTTCTAGGGTTATCATCGGTTACAAACACCTTGTCAGCTAACTTCTCAGCAATGGCGCCCATTATGGGGCGTTTGCCCTTGTCGCGGTCGCCACCACAGCCAAACACAATCAATACACGACCCTTATCGCGGTAGCTTTGCAAACTAGCCAAGGCGTTTTCCAAACCATCAGGGGTGTGGGCATAA
>DAOWAS010000077.1 GCA_030634465.1 Alphaproteobacteria bacterium
AGAAGACCAGCCAGTGCATTTGCACTTAAAGGATGCATCTTTGCCAATTTCGCTAAACTTGGCAGAGTATGATGCCCCTGAGCAACGTTTTTGCCCTGCTGGTGTTTACGAAATAATTGGTGGTGAGGGTGATGGTAAGGCTAGCCTACAGATAAATGCGCAAAATTGTGTGCATTGCAAAACCTGCGATATTAAAGATATTTCACAAAATATTAATTGGGTTGTGCCAGAAGGTGGCGGTGGGCCAAATTATCCAAATATGTAATTTAACTGGGTTGATAATGCGACAGTTCTTGAAATTTTGGATATTGGCTAGCGCCCTGTTTGTAGGTGCGTGTGCTTCGCCCTATGATATCAAGCGTGGGGCTTACAGCGACTATGTGGCTGGTCAGCATGCCAAATACAGCCGTGACACCCAAAAAGCGGCTGGTTATTACGAAGATGCCCTAAAGCTAGACCCAGACAATGAATTTATTTTGCAAGAGGCATTTTCATTGGCCTTGATGGATGGGGACTTTAGATACGCCCTTAAAACTGCAGAAGCACTGAGTGATTTAGGGGCTGAAAACTCAAACGCATCAATGTTGCTTAGTTTAAATGCTTTCAAGCGGCGACGTTACAATGATGTGGAAGGGTTTTTGTCTGGCGCTCAAGGTTCAGGTTTTGACAGTTTGATAGCTCCCATCGTGCGGGCGTGGGTTTTGGCCCAGTCTGGTAAGGTTGATGAGGGGCTTGCCGAGCTTGAGGTGCTAAAATCTGTACCTATGTTTGAGGCATATCAAAAAGACCAAGCGGCATTAATTTTAGATTATGCCGATAGGTTTGATGAAGCATCAACTGCATATATGAGCATTTTGCGAGGGCAAGGCACCGTGACGGTGCATCATGTTTTGTTTTATGGTGATATGCTGGTGCGCTCACATCAAATGAGTAAAGCAGAAGACCTGTATGAGTTATATCAGTTGCAGTTGAGTGGAAATAAAAGATTTCAAGAGGCCGTTGCTGAGCTTGATGGGGCAAAGCCAAGGGATTTTAAACGCCCCGACCCAACAAGTGCTTTAGCCCATGCATTGTTGCGGGCGGCATCAGAAATTGCCCAAGATAACACCCATGCACCAGCAATTTTATATGCCAGACTTTCCAGTTTTATGGCACCAGAAGGTGATGATACATTTTTACTGTTAGGCAATTTGTTTTTAGCCCAGCACCAGCCAGAGGCGGCTATTCGGGCGCTGGGGCACATAGATAAAAACTCATCTTTTGCCAACATTGCCAGAGTTAGAGAGGCGTTTGCCTATAACCAGCAGGAGAAAACAGAAAAGGCAGTTCAATTGCTGGAAGCTTTTCTAGACGAGCAGCCAAATGATAGTGCGGTTCGCACAAGTCTAGGCGATATTTACCAAACTAATGGTAATTATGAAGAGGCGTTACATCATTATAACCTAGCACTTATTGGCTTAGATGAAATTTTACCACAGCACTGGTACTTGGTGTTCTCAAAGGCAATTGCCTATGAGCGTTTGGGTCGTTGGGATGAGGCCGAAGAAGGTTTTCTTAAAGCTCTTTCCCTAAACCCGAACGAGCCACAAGTTCTAAACTATTTGGGTTATTCGTGGGTAGATAGGGGCAAAAACTTTGCCCAAGCCAGAAGGTTTATTGAGCGTGCGGTTGTGCAAAGGCCAACCGATGGCGCTATTATGGATAGCTTGGGTTGGGTGCTATATTTAATGGGTGAATATGGTGAGGCCGTTGAAAAACTACAGCGTGCTGTTGAGCTTTCGCCAAATGACCCATTGGTAAATGATCATTTAGGTGACGCTTATTGGATGGTTGGTCGTGAAATTGAAGCTCGCTTTCAGTGGAGGCACGCCTTGGACTTAGATCCAGAGGAAGGTGAAGTGCAAAAAATTCAAGATAAAATTCGTCTTGGCCTGACAATTGTTAAGGCCCTGACAATGGTTAAGGCAATGGAAGGTGGGGTGGATGACACCCATGACGAATAGTATATTTCCATTAACTGAAGAAAAAAATGGTTGGCTGTGCGCTTTGGCTCCTGCCAAAGTTAATTTATTCCTTCATGTAACTGGGCGGCGTGATGATGGGTTTCATGAACTGGAAAGTGTTTTTGCGTTTACCAAATTTGGCGATGAAGTGCGGGTGCGAAAAGCAGGTGCCCTTAGTTTGGAAATAACAGGGCCGTTTGCGGCCTCTCTTTCTGACGATGCGGCGGACAATAATTTAGTTATCAAGGCGGCAAAAGCTCTGCAAAAACATGCTGGCTGTGCCAAGGGTGCTGAAATTGTTCTAGAGAAAAGCATGCCAATTGCCGCAGGTATTGGTGGTGGCTCAAGCGATGCTGCGGCAACGCTACGTGCGTTAATAAGGCTTTGGGATGTTAAAATAACAGACGCCGCTCTGCACCAGTTAGCGCTGGGTTTGGGGGCTGATGTGCCTGCATGCATAAACCCGCACACCTCATTTGTATCAGGTATCGGCGAAAATGTTCGACCAGTCAGATTGGCACAAAACTTTGGCTGTGTGCTGGTTAATAGTGGGCAGGCGCTATCTACCCCTCAGGTTTTTGCCGAGTATAAAAACCTAAGCCAAGGGTTTTCAGCACCTTTGCCTGATGTTAGCGGTAAAGTGGATATTGATTATTTGCTGAAATGTAAAAATGACTTAACAGCACCTGCTTGCGCTCTATACCCTAATTTGAATGAAATCATGCAAATGCTTAGTGGCATAGGTAAGGTTTTGCTTGTGCGCATGTCGGGTAGTGGAGCCACTTGCTTGGCCTTAACGGAAACATTAGGTGAAGCGCAGAGGGTAGCGACAACCCTTAAAAAACACCACCCGCAATGGTGGTGTAAAGCATCAGAATTTATAAGTTAAAAAGAGTTTCTATGACTTGCTCTTGTGCCTGTGTGTGGTATTGTCTCAAAAATTCGAGATATGTGTTTGTTTTAATTGGTAATAAATAGCCTAATTTGGGGTAGGAGCTACTGAGATGATTAAGGGTCGTAATAATAAGTTTTTATTAGCGCTAAAAAGTTTTGCATTCATATTTGCATTACTGCTCATAGTTCCAAATAACAATGCTGTATCGCAGGGGATCGACCCTTCTCTTTTGCAGGGCTTGCAACAGCAAGGTCAGGGCAGCGTTAACCAGCAGTCACCTCTTGATAATTCAAGGGAAGTAGCTGCGCAAGACGAAGACCTTAGAAAAGCTCAAGAAGCGGCGATAGCCATATCGGAAAGTGTTTCTTTGCTTGAGGAGGACTTTAGAGGGCGCACCCAAACTGAGTTGAGCCAATATGGTTATGATGTTTTTCAGTCTGTATCGCTAGGTGTTAATGCCTCTGTTGGTAGTGTTCCAGGAAATTATGTTTTAGGCATTGGCGACCAGCTTATTATTTCGTTTGTTGGCTCTACTGACCGTACAATTACCTTAAGTGTAGACAGGGAGGGACGAGTGATTGTTCCTGATTTGAACCCTATGCATGTAGCGGGAAGGCAGTTCGCCGAGTTTGAAAGAGACTTAAAGGCAAAAGTTGCTGATGCCATGCTTGGCACGGATGTTTTTGTTTCACTTGGGGCGGTGCGTCAAATTGGGGTTTATGTGCTGGGCGAGGTTTCAATGCCTGGTCTGCATAATATGACCAGCCTTTCAACAGTTTTGCAAGCACTGGCAAAGGCAGGCGGTGTTAAAAAAACAGGGAGCTTGCGCGCAATTCAAGTTGAGGTGGCTGGAGAAACAAGAGTTTTTGATCTTTACGCATTAATGCGCTTAACAAGTGAGAAAAATATTTATCTTCAAGACGGTGCAAAAATTATTGTTCCCACAATTGGCAGAACTGTTGCTGTGGACGGTAGAGTAGCGCGCCCTGCTATTTTTGAATTAGCTAAGGGTGAGAATGAAATTAATAGTGGTGAGCTTATCTCTCTTGCTGGGGACACAACTCGCCCAAGGGGTAATGACTTTGCGGTTAACCGCTTTGAAGCAGATGGCTCACAGTCTTTGATGCCTTTAACTGGTGGTGAAGAAACCCTGCTTGCAGGTGATATTGTAATAGTTAATTTCAAAAGAAATGCCATTGTGGGTGCCGTTTTCTTAACTGGACATGTACAGGTTGAGGGTGGTCGACCGTTAGCATCAAACCCAACGCTTTATGACCTGTTAAGCGGGCCAAATAGTTTTCGTCCCACACCATATTTATCATTTGCCGTAATTGAAACAACAGATGAGCAAAGCAAGGCTCGTGTTTACAAGCATGTAAACTTGCAGCGTGTTTTGGCAGGTGTTGATAATGTCCAGTTGAAAGACCAGGATAGAGTGGTGGTTTTTGGTGCCGTGGACGTTAGATTTTTATCAAGCCCCTTGTTGAGGGCTGTTGCCTTGAGCGGTAACTATCTAGAAGGGCAATGTAATGCTTTGAGCGAACTGGCTGAATTTATTAATAACTTCGGCAGTGATCGTTTTTCTGTAGTGTCTCGTAATGTCTTTATAGAAAGCGGAGCAAATAAAGAAGAAGATGCTGATTTGTTAACTGAGGAACTGGAACTGAAAAATGAAGAGATTAACAGACAAAATATTGACCTTAATTTACAAATTGAAGCTTTAAATAGGCAGTTAGATGAGCAAGAGCGCCGTTTTAGTGAAGATGGTGATGCTTTTGTGGTAGATGACGTATCTGAAGAAGAAGCTATAGATGATAGTTGCGTAAGGGTGTTTGAAGAAAATCCTGGCTTGTTGGAATATACATTAGAGTATGTGGCTTCTGTTAGTGGTTCGGTTCGCACCCCTAGTTTGCTTCCAGTTTCAGGAGAGGTTCCATTGTCATCAGTGGTTGCTTTTGCTGGCGGTTTCTCAAGAGATGCCGACCTTTCACTTGTGGAAGTGTTGCAGGTGGAAGCAGAGACTGGGTCTGCTAGCGAGCGCACAAGGCGTTTAATTGTTAATGGCATGAGCCAATCATTAGATAATGTATCTATTAAAGCTAATTATTCAATTCGCGCCAATGCTCGTCCCACAGATCAAGAAAGTGGTACAGTGTTGCTTTCAGGTGAGTTTGTTCGCCCTGGAGTTTATACAATTTCAAAAGGTGAAACATTAAGTAAGTTAATTGAGCGAGCAGGTGGTGTAACCGAGTTTTCTTATCCGTTAGGTGCTGTTTTTACGCGCTTAAGTGCAAAGCTAAGTCAACAAGAAAGCTTTAGACGTGCCGCTCGTGAAATAGACAGCGCTTTAGTTGTTGCGTCTATTCGCTCGGATGTTGCGGCTGATGCCATAGTGGCCGCACAAAACTTGTCCAAGGATTTGACAACCATTGAGGCATTGGGTCGTGTGGTTGTTGAGGCTGATGTTTCAGTTCTTAGGGTTAAGCCAGAGCTAGATACAATTTTGGAGCCTGGCGATAAGCTTGTCATGCCCAAGCGTCCAAACTTTGTGACAATTGGTGGCGATGTTTTAAACCCTGGTGCTCTTCAGTTTATTTCAGGTAAAGCAGTTAGCGTTTATTTAGCTGAAGCTGGTGGCACGCAACGTTCAGCAGATAAGGATAGAATTTACTTAGTCCATCCAAATGGTGTTGCAAAACCTGTTGAGATGTCACGCTGGGGAGCAGATCATTCACCTGTTTTACCAGGAAGCACTATTATTGTACCTAAGAATTTGGATCCTTTAACAACATTTGAGCGCGTAACCGTATTAACTCAAATTCTAAGTCAGTTGGCCTTATCTGCGGCATCTATTGCTGTGATAGCCAATTAGGTTTGGCGGGTAAGCTGTATGTGTTATGGGCGGCATAGCTTAAAGGTTTTTAGCTTGCACAAAATAAGTGTGGGAGCGCTGATCTTATTCGTCACTGCCAGTTTATCGTCAGGTGATGCATTTGCTCAATTGGCAAAACCAGAAGGGGATGAATATTCGGTCAATGACTTTGGCGGTATAGGCTTGTTGCAAACACGCACAGCCCGCTTTGCCCCCGATGGTCAATTAAATATGGGTGCAAGTTTTGTTAACCCATACCGTCGCTATTTTGTTACATGGCAAATTTTACCTCAGCTAGAAGCAACCTTTAGATATACGGATGTCCAAAACGTTAGGTTTGGCGCGGGCGCTTTTGATCTTTCGCAGGGTCAGTTCTTTGATGATCTATTTCATTTGAGAAATGGGGGAACAAACCTAGATAGGGGCTTTGATATAAAGTTTAAGTTACTGTCTGAGGGTAAATATAATCCAGCAATTGCAGTTGGCCTTCAAGATTTTATTGGAACTGGTCTTTTTAGTGGTGAGTATTTTGTAGCTAGCAAGCAGTTTGGCTCTTTAGATGTGTCCTTAGGTTTGGGTTGGGGCGTTATGGGTAATAGAGCCCACTTTGGTAATCCATTTTCAATATTTGGTGAAAAATACAACACTAGAACAGGACGAAGTGACCTTGGTGGTTTGCCATTGTTTAATCGCTTGTTTACAGGGCCTGATGTGGCTTTGTTTGGTGGTGTGGAGTACTTTACGCATATAAAAGGTTTATCTGTAAAGGTAGAGTATAACAGCACGGACCAAACTGCTCTTGGAAGGCAAGATTCAGGCACAGACTTCATAAAAGATAAGTCAGCAATTGGTGTTGGTGTAAACTACAGGTTAGCACCTTGGTTTGATGTATCTTTAGCTTGGGAGAGAGGTACATCGATAATGATAAGGGGGGCATTTCGTGCCAACCTTAATCGTCCAGGTGTTGAGAAAGTCCCGATGCCCATACCCAGAGTTATGCAAAGAGATGAAATTAGGCAAATTGAGCAGTTAAATAAAGTATCAACCCAAGCTGAAGTTAATGTTTTGCAAAGAAGTTTTTCTGCAACGGACATTATTGAAGGTGAGCCCCTTAGGTCAGGTGTAAATACTGAAAGCCAAGTAAATAGCTACGATATAGAACGTGATATTATTGATCATGAGAGTAATGAAGAAACCCCTGTGAGATATGATGAGGGTTATGTTGATGAAATATTCCCAAGCATTCAAGAAGCGTTCGCGAAAGCTGGTTTTTGGGCTTACGGGCTAGAGTTGGACGATGTAACTGCTACCGTTTATCTTTCGAGATCACTGTCTACAGAGGTGGCTAAGAATGTTGGCATGGTTGCCCGTATTGTTTCTAATTTTTTACCGAGTAAAATAGAAAAAATAACGGTTGTTGAGTTAATAGCGGATTTTGAGATTTATAGAGTTAGTGTAATGCGCTCTGACATTGAACGAGAAGCTCGTTATTTTTCTAGTTCAGAAGAAATATGGTCAAATGTTACTATACATTATCCACGCCCAAAGGTTCCAAGTAAAGAAGACATGACCGTGGAGCCAAGAACTTATCCTTCATCTGCTTGGTGGATAGCACCTGAGTTGAGTCAACATTTGGGTGATCCCGCGGAAGGCATATACTTAGCTGACATTGATTTGGAGGCAGGCTTTAGCTACACACCAATGCCAGGGTTGAGCTTCAATGTTATTGGAAGGCAATATATTGCTGGGTCATTAGATAATATTAGAAGGGTAAGTGATAGTGCCTTGCCACATGTCAGAAGTGATCTAGTAAGTTATTTGCAACAGGGACGAACCTCAATTAAATCCATGCAGGTTGATTATATAGGAAGTGCTAAGTCCAATTGGTATTACAGAATTGCTGCGGGACTGTTTGAGCCTATGTTCGGAGGTGTAGGTGCCGAGGTGTTATATCGACCTTATGGTAAGCCTTGGGCGCTGTCTGTTGAGCTAGACTGGGTTAAACAACGCGCATTTAATCAATTATTCTCTTTCCGTGACTATGAAATAGTTACGGGTCATGCAACGTTAAATTATGATCTGCCTTGGTACGGTCTGCGCACAACTGTGAGTGCTGGGCGTTATTTGGCAGGCGACTATGGTATGACGTTTGAGGTGTCACGCAGATTTGATAATGGAGTTCGTGTTGGTGCATTCTTTACCAGAACAAACGTTTCTGCGGCTGACTTTGGTGAAGGAAGTTTTGATAAGGGCTTTTATATTAAGTTTCCATTCAGTGTATTCTTACGAAACCACTCAAAACAAGAAGCCAATTTCTTGTTTAGACCTCTGACCCGTGATGGCGGGCAGAAGGTTGGGATTGGACCCTCTCTATTTGAATTAGTAGATAGGGCTAATTATGGTGTCTTAAGAAAAGAGTGGCAAGGTATTGGTCGTTAATTGCATTGCGGAAGTGATTTAGATCAACCTCTTTGCCTTCTAACACCACCCCTTACAATAGCTGTGACAAATCCAATGATACCACCAAGTATACCCCCTAAAATAACTATTAGTGTGCGGCTTGGTTTAATTCTGTCTTCTGGGACATAAGCAGGGTCGATTGTTGTAAGGACAAATTCTTCTTTTGTTTCAGCAATAAGAACTTTCTTCAAGTGTTCTTCAATTAACTGAAAGAAAATATCCCTTATATCTGCCATTGAAGTTTTTTCTAGCTGACCCTGCAGGTAGCTAATTTCTTTTTGGGTGTTGTTGATTTCTCTTTGTCGACTTAACTCGTTGATGTCGTGAACAAGCCAAACTATCCATTGCTTGGCAAAATCGGGAACAGGGAACTCGATACTTAAGGTGATTAATCCTGTCTCTGTGTCAGTAGAGATTGATAAAATAGACTTTAATTTTTTTAATGCCTTCCAGTCAGACGGGGCCTTACCATTATTAATTTCCCAAACTTTCTCGTCTTGATTGTAAATGCTATCATCATAAATAGGTGTGTTTGTTGTTTTATCCCAGCTAACTGTAGCCATAAGGGGTATGATTATTTCGCGTCTTTTTATGAAGTTAGTCAAGAACATGTGTGATTGTAATGTGGCTATGGCAATGTCTGTTTTGTCAACAGCACCACCCCCAATGTTAATGCCAGCGAATGATGCAAGGTTCTGTGAAATGGATGATGCTTGCGGAGAGGAAGAACTTTCATTTGGCGCTAGAAGCGTGGTGCCTTGGTATATATTGGGTAATGAAAGGGCATAAAATATTGAGATAGTAACTGTGGCGGCGACTATTGAAGCAATAATTTTTTTCTCCTGCCACAAGGTTTTGATCAAAGCTACAATATCTATTGTGTCATCATCAGAGATTTTTAATTGTTTGTTATCAGAATCCATCGATCTCATTCCTTTGTTTTTATGGATGAGTTATACACCGTCACACTAATATTTGAGAATTAAACTAAGGTATAACTTAGATCAACCCTTTGTAATAGTGTAAATCCTAATTTTATCTGTATAACAAATCTTAGTTAGTGGTTAGTGAGGCAATAAGCATGGCTAATAATTAAGCATTAATGTATTTTTGTTGTGTTTATTTGTGGTTACTGGTAATTGGACACTTGGATTTCTTGTTTGGAGTTCTATTTTTAAGTGAGATGTTTAGATGCGATTAGATGATAATTTGGAAGACTTAATTTGTGTGATTGGTTTGGGTTACGTAGGTTTACCATTAGCTGTGGAGTTTGGTAAACTGTTTCAAACAATAGGCTTCGATATAGATAAAAATAGAATTGCAGACCTTAAAACAGCACATGATAAAACCAGAGAAGTCACAAAAGAAGAGATGGTTTCAGCCAGCAAGCTTAATTTTAAAAGCGATATAAATGATATTAAGAAAAGCAGTGTTTATATAGTTACTGTGCCAACACCAATTGATCAGGATAACAACCCAAATTTAACTCCGCTGATCTCTGCAAGTGAAACAGTAGGCAAGGTTATTTCTAAGGGCAACTATGTTGTTTTTGAATCTACGGTCTACCCAGGCTGTACAGAAGAAATTTGTGTTCCGATTATTGAGAAACATTCTGGTTTGAAATTTAACGTAGACTTTTTTGTTGGGTACAGCCCAGAACGAATAAACCCAGGGGATAAGGAACACAGGCTTCCCGACATTAAAAAGGTGACATCAGGCTCGACACCAGAAACAGCTAAGTTTGTTAATGAGCTTTATTTGAGGATTATTAAAGCAGGCACTCATTTGGCATCTAGCATAAAGGTTGCAGAGGCCGCAAAAGTAATTGAAAACACCCAAAGAGATTTGAATATAGCCTTAATGAACGAGCTTGCTATTATTTTTAATCGTCTGGATATTG
This sequence comes from Alphaproteobacteria bacterium, assembly GCA_030634465.1. GTDB lineage: Bacteria > Pseudomonadota > Alphaproteobacteria > Sphingomonadales > SMXR01 > DAOWAS01. Next base: position 10,131 of record DAOWAS010000077.1, read on the forward strand.
ATACCAAGGAAGTTCTGCAGGCAGCAGGAAGTAAGTGGAACTTTTTACCATTTACCCCGGGGCTTGTTGGTGGGCATTGTATTGGTGTTGACCCATATTATTTAACTCACAAAGCGCAAGAGGTTGGTTATAATCCTGAAGTAATTCTATCTGGTCGTAAAATTAATGATGGCATGGCCGCATTCGTTGCTGCTGAGGTTAAAAAGCTGATGTTAAATAGAGTATCTAGTATTAAGGGTACTAAAGTATTGATACTTGGTGGAACATTTAAAGAAAACTGTCCAGACATTAGAAATTCAAGGATTCCAGATATCGTTTCAGAAATGAAAAGTTTTGGTGCCAAGGTTGATATATATGATCCATGGGTAAATGCTGATGAAGGCAATGATGAGTTCGGTGCCGGTAGTTTTGTCTTGTCGCCACAAGAAAATTATTATGATGCTATTATTTTAGCTGTGGCCCATGCTGACTTTCTAGATACTGGGCTTGAAAGCTTAAAAAAGCTTGGTAAGTCTGACGTGGTTTTTTATGATGTTAAGTCAGTGTTTGATAAAAATATGGTTGATGGCAGGCTTTAGAAAATAAGGTTGATGTAGGAATGAAGGTTTTAGTTACAGGCGCAGCAGGTTTTATTGGAAGTCA
>DAOWAS010000022.1 GCA_030634465.1 Alphaproteobacteria bacterium
AAATATTAACACTCGCTTTAAAATTATGGGAAACGGCAAAATATAAATTTAGTTTTTGTCTAATAAAAAAAATTATGAAGAACCCATTATCCAGGTTTCAGACACAGGTAACAGGCATGTTTTCAGAGCCTGCAACGACATTCGACAACAGTCAAACCCTAGAGAACTTAGGGTTTCTGGAGATAGACCTTTTCCAGAATAACAACAACAACCCGTCATTTTTTAACAATTCTGCTTTTGGCATGGCCTTGGTAAATTCAGATGATAAATTTATTAGGGTGAACAACAGCTTTGCCAACATGCTGGGCTATTCTTGTGAGGAATTGCATGACATTGGATGTCACAGCATTTCCCACCCCGACGACATTAAAGAAACCCAAACCAGTTTAAAAAAATTATTAACTGGAAATACTTTTATAGGCCAAATTGAAAAAAGATACCGTCACAAAGATGGCCATTACATAACCGTAAGCATTGATTACACACCCGTATGCGACAGAGGCAACAGAAATATCTATTTCCTTGGTCAAATTCGTGATGCTAATGAAACTTACATTGCGTCAGAACAAATAAAGAATATTAATCAAAAATATTCTCAAATAATCAACTCATTAGGTGAAGGTGTTTACGCTGTTGACCTAAAAGGTGAATGCCTGTTCATCAACCCAGCAGCATTGGATATATTAGGTTATAACGCTACCAACTTCCCACAAGATGTGTCTTTGCACGAGCTGTTCCACACCAACGCTAACCACTCATCTGAAGAATGTAGCATTTGCGATTATGATGCCAAATCTGGCGAGTTGAAAAAAGGTATAGAAACCTTCAAACGTAAAGACGGTGAGTTAATTACCATAAAATATATAGCCACCCCACTGGTTGAGGGGTTTGAGGTTAAAGGTTGCGTGGTCATATTCAGAGATGACACCGCAAGGTTGCTTGCAGAAAACTCCCTCAGAGAAAGCGAAGCAAGGTTTAGAGCTTTATATAACAACACCCCTTCAATGTTACTTTCCATAAACCCGAAAGGTGATGTCATTGAAGTAAGCGATCTTTGGTTGAATAAGATGCAGTACCAAAGAGGGTTTGTGCGTGGCTGCGGCATTACTGAATTTGTTGATGATGACAGTAAAAAAGAAATAAACAAGCTTTTGGAAACTGCACAAACTGAAGGGCGCTCCAACTCCAACAACTTGATGTTAAAAACCAATGAAGAAGTTTTAATTGAAACAGAAACAGAGGTGGTTGCTGAATATAACAGTAATAATGCATTAGAGCGTTTCTTAATGGTTTCTGTTGATGTGACCGAAAAAAGAAAAACTGAACGACAGCTTAGACAGTCACAAAAAATGGAGGCTATTGGGCAGTTAACAGGTGGCATAGCCCATGACTTCAACAACATTCTTCAGGTTATTATTGGCAACTTACAAATATTAAATCGCCAATCAGTTGTAGAAAATAACGACAAATCTAAAGAAAAAATTGGGCGCGTTATAAAGGCTGCGGATAAGGCTAGAGACCTGACAAAACGCCTTTTGGCTTTTTCCCGTCGTCAGGTATTGGAAACCATACAGTGTAACGTCAATGTTCAACTTTTGGAGTTTCAAGCATTCCTAACCCGCTCATTACGAGAAGATATAAACATTAAATTGCATCTGGCTGAAGTGCTGTGGGCAAGTGAAATTGATATTTCCCAATTTGAGAACGCCATATTAAACTTATGTGTTAACTCGGCTGGGGCAATGCCTAGCGGCGGTAGCATTATAATTGAAACTAAAAATGAAATATTAGAAAATAAAGTCCCACAACTGCGGGACGAGGCAATATCTGGTGAATATATTTCCGTTTCAATAACAGATAACGGCACGGGCATAGCTGAAGATATTTTACCCCGCATCTTAGAGCCTTTTTTCACCACCAAAGACCAGGACAAGGGCACAGGGCTTGGTCTAAGCATGGTTTACGGCTTTGTGGAACAAACTGGCGGGTTTATGGAATTTCAGTCGGAATTGCATGTGGGTACAACCATGACCCTTTATTTCCCCCGCTCAACCAACGACAAGCCCACTGCTATTAAAAGCAGTGAGCCATCAAACAATCAAATAACAAATGGCAGTAACAAAACCATATTGTTGGTTGAAGACAACCCTGATGTGCAAGAGGTAATCGTCTCCATTTTAGAGGATCGCGACTACACGGTTCTGCCTTATGACGAACCCATAAAGGCCAAAACAGCAGTGGAAAAGGGTCTGGACTTTGACCTGTTACTCACAGACGTGATTATGCCTGGCGACTACCGTGGTCCTGATCTGGCAGATGCCATTAGAAAACTAAAACCAGACCTAAAAGTGCTGTTTCTTTCAGGCTATGCCGACAATGCATTTCTAGGTCACCAAAGCCTTGGTGAAAATGAAAAGTTTCTATCAAAGCCAATAGACGACAACGAGCTGCTAAATGAAGTTCAATCTTTGTTAAACAAATAAAAAAATGGAAGAAAAATGGAAAAGTTAAAAGCCATAATAGCCGATGATGACATAGATATTTGCGACTTGTTGGGTGATATATTAGAAGGCATGGGTTACGACTATGAACATGTGCAAAACGGAACCGAGTTTCCAGAACTTTTCATGTCTTACCAGCCGCATCTGGTTTTTCTTGATCTTAAAATACCAGGAAAAGATGGTATTGAGCTAATAGAGTTTTTAGGAACCCAAAACACAAAAACCAAGGTAATAATGATGAGCGGCATGGACAGCCGCACCCTTTCTAGTGCGCAAAAACTGGCCCAGATGAACAATGTTGAAATTGTTACCATATTGCAAAAACCGGTAATGTTAGATGAGTTGGAAGAAGTAATTGGTTCAATTGCCCCGCCACCTATTAAAAGCAGACCCGTTAATGCTGATGATATTCGCCAAGCCATTATCGCCAATGAACTTGAGGTTTATTACCAGCCACAAATGTGTGTGGTAAACGATATGCCCCCGTTTCTAAAGGGGGTTGAGGCTCTTTTAAGGTGGGATAGTGCCATTCATGGCAGTGTTTCCCCTGTCACCTTTATTCCTATCGCTGAGGAGGATGGTTGCATCTATGAATTAACCAATTTTGTGTTTGAACAGGTGTTAAAGGAGAAGAGCATATGGAAAGAATTAGGTTTCAAACTGCAAACCTCAATAAATATTTCACAGTCGTTATTAAGCAATAACCGCTTGGCTGATCTATATGAAAAAATCGTAACCGAAAATGGGGTTGATCCTAATGAAATTACATTAGAGGTAACAGAAACAAGCATAATGACCGACCCCGTACAAAGTCTGTCTGCACTGACACGCATGCGCTTGAAAGGCTTCCAATTATCGTTGGATGACTTCGGCACGGGCTATTCGTCTATGGCACACTTGTACCGCATGCCCATAAACGAAATTAAAATTGATAAAATGTTTGTGCAAAATGCAATGCAAGACAAAGAGGCACTAGAAATAGTTCACTTCCTAATAAAATTAGGAGAGAGCCTAGGCTTGGAGATTTGCATCGAAGGGGTGGAAGACCCTGAAATAATTGAGCAATTAAAGTCTGACAGAACCATACTTATTCAGGGTTTTTATTTCTCAAGGCCATTGCCCGCCAACCAGTTTATTGAATTTGCCAGAAAACATTCCTTGAATGCCAGCACAGAAGAACAAGATGGTGCCCCGAATGTTAAATCCAGCAATTTGATATGCATGTAGGGAGGGTGGTTTATGATAATTGACATTGAACAAAACCACGAAATATGCGCCAGCATATTGAAAACACTGCCTCAGGCATATTTTCTTTGTGATCATAGCGGCATGCTAGTTTCCTATAACAAAAAACTTGCCAAACTTCTAAAGGGAAACAAAGACAATCTGCAAAATGCATTTGTCCGCGATTTCAGCACAGATTTAGAGAGAATAATTGCCAAGCCCTGGGAAAAAATGCTGGCCACCATAAAAGGTGACAACTGGCAGGAAGTATTTTTTCGGGCATTTAACAATCAGCCTATAAACCTTGAGGTTAACATCCACAGAATGAATGTGGAGGGCGAGCAACGTCTGTTGGTTTTGCTGTGGGATAATAATAAAAAGAAAAATGCCGACCAAAGAATTAACGCTGAGAAAAAAATTGAGGCTCTTGGCACACTTTCTGGCGGCATTGCCCATGAATATAATAACATCTTAATGGTAATAGGCGGCTATATCCAAAGATCGTTGCGAGAACTGGATGCCGACACCCCATTGGCAAAAAGACTGAAAAAAGCCAGCGAAGCCACAGACCGAGCAACCGTATTAAGCAAACAACTTCTAATTTTTAGCGGCAAACAAGCGCGCGAACACAAAGTATGTAACTTAACCAAGTCATTGTTGAGCTTGCGAGGCCAAATAGAAGATACATTGCCAAACAATATCAGTCTTAATTATCAAATTATTGACGATATATCCAAGTCTAGCCTAGACCAGAAACAGTTTGAAGAAACCATAATGCACTTGGTTAACAATGCAATTCAAGCAATGCCGATGGGTGGCGAAATTGTAATTCAAGAAGAAAATATACTTGTAGAAGAAGATACCATGCTTGCTGTGGTTCTGAAAATTCCCCCTGGCGAATATGTAAGCGTAAAGGTAACAGATACTGGAATTGGCATAGACAGCAGTATTTTAGATAAAATATTTGACCCGTTCTTCACGACACAATCCAGCTCCTCAGCAGGGCTTGGTTTGGCTGTGGTTTATGGCTTTATGCGGGCATCTAACGGTTATCTAAACCTTGCCTCAACTCTGGATGAGGGCACAACGGTTCAGCTTTTCTTCAAAAAATCATCACAAAGCATAAAAATGCTGGATGAAGACAGCGACGATATACCCCTAGGCAATGGTGAAACAATTCTTGTGGTCGATGACGAGGATGGTGTTCTAAATGTTGTGTCAGAGGACATACAGTCGCTTGGTTATGAAGTTATAACCGCAACTGACGGCCTTGATGGGCTAGAGGTACAAGATGATCACGATGGCAACATAGATCTGGTTTTAAGCGATGTTGTTATGCCCGGCTTTACTGGCCCAGAAATGATAAGGGCAATGGTCAAGGAAACCCCTGACCTCAATTATATGTTTATGAGTGGCTTTGCCCCACAACAAGGCAACAGCCGCACCAAACTGCCAGAAGGTGCCACCCTTTTAGCCAAACCTGTTGAATTTAAAACCTTGGCTCAAGAACTAAAGAAAGCATTAAACGGCAGATCTGCACAAATGCAATCAAACGTGGAAGGAGAGGTCAATGATTGATGAAGCCAACGAAATTGCTGATCTCGGCATTTTAATTGTCGAGGACAGCAGAGAAATGAGAAAAATTCTCCAGGGCATGTTGACGGAGCTTGGTATTAATCAGGTGTTTCTGGCCAAAGATGGTGTTGAGGCACTGCTATTTTTAGGCGATTGCTATGACATGATCGATATTGTTGTGGCCGATTGGAACATGCCAAATATGGATGGCAGTGAGTTACTGCGCCAAATTCGTGGTGCTGACCCAGACATACCGTTCATGATGATAACGGGTCGTGCTGATAAAGATTCGGTGGTTGAAGCCAAAAGCCAAGGTGTTTCATCATACATAGCCAAGCCATTTTCCATTGAGCAATTAGAGAAAAAACTCAATGTTCTTAGCCGAATGCTTAATGCAAAGGTAATGTAACAACCTATTGGTGTGTTATCGCTTGACCTTAACTAAACTAGGTAGTAGCCAAGTAAGGTAAATTAATGCGCTAGGTATAGGTAAAGTGATGAACACAATGCAACAGGATATTGATGGCAAAAAGCAGGAAACTATTCTTATAGTTGATGATAATGAGAGCATTCTGCGAATGAATGAAGATATTTTGTCAATGTATGGATTTACCACCATCAGCACAACTAGCGGCGCTGAAGCCATTGAAATATTAAAGAAAAATGCCGTAGATATTGTTTTGAGCGATATTACCATGCCAAACATGAATGGTTTTGAGTTAGCCAAGCAAATTAGAGCGAACTATCCAAACATTAAAATTCAACTGGTTAGCGGCTATGCCGATAACACTTATAACACTGATGGGGTTGAGGATTTGTATGAAAACATACTAACCAAGCCATTTGATATCACCCAATTAGTGGACAAAATTAAAGAACTTGTTGAGAGTAAATAGCTTATTACAACTCAGCAAAAGCTTTATGATATTTAACTATTCCTGCCCTACCCTTAAAAACATCTGTCTCTAATTCCATTACCATGAACACGTCATCTGGTACGTCATATTCACTTTTTATGCCATATAGTACCGACGACTTGAAACCAAAGCGTGGGTAATAGTTAGGATGACCCAAAACCACAACAGCTTTAACCCCCATTTCTTTACACTGTTCCAAACCAATTTTAACCAGCTTAGAACCAATACCTTTGTTTTGCTGCTCTGGGGTTATCGCCATGGGAGCCAAGCCCATTATTTTTACATCTTCATGACCAGAAAATGTGGCTGGTGAGAACATAATATGCCCAACCACCTTGCCATCATCTTCCGCTACTAGCGAGATAATGGGTGACGCTTCTTTTCTTAGCCTATCAACTAACTTAGCTTCATCTGAAGTTTCAAAGGCCAACTGATTTATAGCAAAAATATCGCCCCTGTCTGCTTCCAGTTCTTTTCGCACTATAATTGTCATCAGCCCACCTTTCACTACCATTTTCATGGTAATATATTGGCGATCATAAAAAAGCAAATGCGCTTATTTTTAACCAAATTACAGTAGGGTTGTCGTTGGCTAGTAACAATTATGTGACAGCTATAGCTTGACTGTAAAATGCATTACTGCAAAACTTATATTAGCTAAATGTTATATTGGGGGTTTGAAAGAAGCGTTTATCATGAAAGAAGAACAAAACCACCCCTCTAGAGAATTGCTACATGGTGAGGTGCATGCCCGCCCTTTCGTGGCAATGAAAGCACCTGAAAATGTTTCCCATATAGCAATGTTGTGCGGTGAAAACACCGCTAAAGAAGACCTCGCCCACCTAGCAAAGCTTTGTGAGCGTTTTGGCCTGACAGCCCCTGACAAGGGTAATTATTTCTATGCTGATTTTGGCCCCTTTCGCCTAAAATGGGAACGCCATACCGAGTTTTGCACATATACATTTCATGTTGAGCCACCCAGCGAACAACCGTTCGAAACCACCGCTATTGACCGCGTTCCTGACAACTGGTTAGCCAAGCTTCCGGGTGAATGCCTTGTTGCCATTCATGTGACCTTGCAAACAACCGATACCCGTGAGCGTGCCAACCGCGATATTGCAAAAATACTCAGTTCTGGCGAGGTTATTGGCAGCACCATGTCTGGTGGGGCAAGGGTTTGGACAGACTTTCACCTACACGGCGATGGTTACAGCCGCATACTGGTTCAAGACGCTAACCTGTCGCCATTTCAACTAGGGCGTTTGGTACAGCGCCTGCTTGAAATTGAAACATATAGAATGATGGCACTATTGGGGCTGCTACCTGCCAGAGAGACCGCCCCTGAAATATCGTCAGTTGACCATAAGTTAAGCAAAATAATATCCAGCCTGTCTGATATTAAAGGGGTTGAGGAGGAGCGCCAGCTTCTGGTTAAACTAACGTCCTTGGCAGGGCAAATGGAACAAATAAGCGCCCGCACCGATTATCGCTTTAGTGCAACCAGAGCATATTACGCACTGGTTCTTAGCCGTATTCAAGAACTGCGTGAAAAACGCATAGAGGGTCTGCAAACCATTAGCGAATTTATGGAGCGGCGCTTAACACCAGCCAACGAAACCTGTCTTTCAATTGCCGCACGTAAAGCAAAACTTTCACGGCGCATAACCCGCACCAGCAACTTGTTGCGAACTGGGGTTGATATCTCTTTGGAAGAGCAAAACCACTCTCTGTTAATGTCTATGGATCGCAGAGCCGCCCTGCAACTACGCTTACAACAAACTGTTGAGGGGCTTTCAGTTGCGGCCATAAGCTATTATCTGGTTAGTCTGGTTGGTTACGGCTTAGAGGCCGTTCACTCATTAGGGGTTGCCGTAGATATTGAAATAGCCAAAGGGGCTTCAATTCCATTTGTTATTCTATTTGTTTGGCTTGGCACTCGTGCGGTTAGGAAGTCCTTACTTAAAGACAAACCTAACCGCAAATAGTTTATAGCTCTCTATTCTGTCATGCTTTCAGAACTAGCCTCAACCTCCGCCAAGTTGTCGTTACTGTCCCTATCAACAAGCTTGTTATAAGGGTCAACACCAACAAATGTTGGGCGTTCATCAACGATAATCTCAATTGTAGCTGATGGGCCGTTCACAACGTGCTTTTCTAGGTGAATCACATCTTCAGATGTAAAGTCATCATCTGCGGGGCTTTTCAAGAATATGCCAACATCAACAGGTATATCAAAGTTTGCTTTTGTTTCATTACCCTCAGCGTCGGCATATATTTTATCTAAATCAACATCAATTGTTACAGCAAACTGGCCGTTATCCAGTTCTTCAACACGGCCACTTTTAACCTTAATGTCATAGATGGTTATTTTCTCGAAAAAGTCTTCAATAAGGCCAAGCTGATGCGGCTGGGCTTCTGCTTTCAAAATATCCAATAAATCAGTTGATATGGCATATGGCGCACTTGAATATTGCCTAAGTTCAATAAGCTTAGACAAGGATCTGTTAACCACGTCCTCACCCAAATAGTCTTTAAGGGCATACATGATAACCGCACCCTTGCGGTAATGGATATACTGCTGGTTCTCAACACGGTATAGCGGCAATTCGCCCTCAGGGTCCGTTGCCCTGCCTGACAAATAACGATCAAGCTCATATTTTAAGAACTTGCGAATATTGTCCTTACCGTATTTTTCTTCCATAACCAGAAGTGCACTGTATTGAGCCAAGGTTTCAACCAGCATGGTGCCGCCTTGTGTATTAGCCGACATAACCTGATGCGCCCACCATTGATGGGCAACCTCATGGGCTGTTACATAATATGGCAGATCAATTTGGCTTTCATCAGTTACATCCGCAATAAAGCCTATGGCCTCTGAATATGGAACTGTGTTTGGGAAAGCTTGCGCGAACCTTCTATAGGCTGGAAATTCCAGAATACGCAACTGGTTGTATTGGTATGGGCTAAACTCCCTACTAAAATAGGTAATACTATCCTTCACACTTTCAATCATGCGCCCCACATTATAAGTGTGAGGCTCATGGTGGAACACTTCAATTAAAACATCACCCCATTGCTCACTTACCACCTCATATTCTGCAGAAAGGTAAGAAAAAAAGTTTAAAATTGGAACATCCATTTTATAGGTGAAATAACGCCTGTCACCCTCAAGCCATTCTTTCTCAATGTAACCTGGGGCAACCACAGTTTGTGAAGCAACTGTTGATACGGTTGTTTCAAAACTAATAAAGTCACTATCCTGACGAATATAATTACTTCTATGTTCTGCTTCATCCTCAAGCTTTGGTGTGCGTGGCAATTCTTCTAAACCCTTATTCCGCCTCATATTTCTATCAGAAAGCATAGCACCATCATAAAACCCAATATATGGTGCAATGTCGCCATTGTTTATAAACGTTCCGTTTCTAACTAGTGACACACTATTTCTAGCATGGGCAAAACCTTGCTGCTCAACAATAGTTTCAAAACTAAAGCTGCGCTTCTCGCCTGGGTTTATTGGGCTTGCCATTGTAAAAATATAATAATTAAAGTCTTCATCAACAGTGTGGCTAGCGGCGTCTTCAAGCTCAATCATCGGAACTGATATATTAGGTGGAAAAACCATATGAACTTCGTGAATAAGCTCATTTGTTTTGTTTTCTAAAACCTGTTCACCCCTAGTCTCCACACGGCGTTCATATGGATATATATCAACATCCATACTTACAGAAATTGTCCGTGGTTGGGCTAAGCTTTCATATTGACGGAAACGGGCTTCATACTCTACTGAAAGGTCCTCAAGGTCATCGCTAGTAACATAATCATTAAGTACATTTGTATTGTAATAAATATATGAACCGCTACCAATAAAGGAAGCTAAAGCCAACAATGCAACAGTTGCAGAAAGTGGTTTTTTAAAGTTTCGGAACTGACCAATGCGGAACTTAAGTGGTTGCAAGGTTCCCCTGTTCCATAAGAAATAACTTATCATCAACAGTAAAACTGTAAATGATGTCCAATAGCCCAGAAACCAATTATTACCTTCAACAAAACGGCCTGAGCCATTCATATCTGACATTGGTGTTGGTATACCCTCACCAAATTGATAAAGAGGATGTTCAAAACCCAGCTGGTTTAAAATAATACTACCAATAAGATAAAGCACCATCAGCATCATGCCATAGAAGCGGTTTTTTGAAACAACCTGAACAAATACCGAAAGCACAACAACTAATATAAATGGCGGGACGTAAACAAAGAACAATCTCTCTAAATACATAGTTGTTTCATACAGGCCATACCCACTAGCGAATTGAACTGAAACAGCTGTCACAACCCCAATAGCTAAAAGTGACAAAAGGATCAAAGTAAGTGAAATTAATTTACTGCCTGCAAATACCCAGTTTGGAGTTGGCAGTGCATCTATAATTTCGTTAAACTTTGCTACTCTTTCACGCCAAATCACATCAGCACTAAAAAATATTATAATAATTACAAAAGCTAACCCCATGCCTTCTTGGATTGACTGCACCATAAACCTAGTAACAGGATATGAGTTTAAGCCATAACCCACATTACGTTCAAAAAGCGAAGTAACCATAATGAACAAACTAAAGCCCACAACAATTAAAAATGGCAAACTTTTGAAAACTGAAGCAATCTCAAATTTTACTCTTAATATAAATTGCCTAAGAGTTGTAGACGCCCCCCAAACAGGAACAGCAGTAACCCCTAATTTTATATCTTCTTTTCTAGCTAGCTCTGCTGCTTCTTTTTTACTTAGTTTTTCTTTAGACAGTTTTACAGGTGCGCGGAATGAGAACTTAAAATAAGCCACCAATATAAATGCCAGTGTAATACCCGCCCATATAATTCTATTGGTTAGAACAACACCTTCATATCCAATGAAATTGGAATTGCGCTCAACAGCTGTCCAATATCTGGTTACATCTAGAAATGTATCAATTAAAAATGGGTCGAGAAGTGCCGTAATATCACGGTACTCAGGTGCAGACAGCAGGCTTTGCCCAGTGAAATATAGAATTAAAAGCCCCATAGCAGCAAGGTAGGTGAACATTATACTACGTGTTGCAACAGCTAGTGCATACATTATTGCACTAATTGCCAGCATGGTTGGTATAACCAAGGCGCCATACACATAAATATAATCTGACAAATTTGTAGGCGCTAAGGTTTCAGGGTCAACGCTATACCAAAACGTACCGATAAGCATGCCTAGTGGCGAGCCTAACAAAGCAACCATCATGGCCGCAAACGAGCCAAAAAACCGCCCAAACAAATAGTCCGCCTTAGATATGGGCGTGGCAAATAAAATGCCGTCAAATTTGTAATCCACATCTTTTAAAAACGAATTTGCAATAAATGATGGAACAACAAAAACAGAAAATACATTCATAATTAACAGTGTCTGAGTTATTGAGTGTGGTGAATTAGCTAATACATTACCCCCACCACCAATTTGCACGTTGTCACTCATCATGGCAAAAAATGTCAGTAAGAAAAATATAGAGAAAGCCACAATAGTTTGCGGTGACTTGAACATATAGCGGAACTCTTGCGCGGCAATACGGAGCATCATAACAATTCTCCCTATGCTGCTACTGAGTTGTTATTACGGCTCTCAGCAATGGCTGAGAAATATACATCCTCTAAGGTCGGCTCTGTTGCCTCAAAACCATCACCCGGATTTTCATTTGAGTGCACAAACACAATTGTTCGCCCCATTGAAAGATGTGAAGAGATAACATTATGAGAAGCCTTGAAATTGTCTAGTTCTGACTTTTCTATTTCTCGTTTCCAAATACTACCCTTAAGGGCATTGGTTAGGTCAGATGGTGTTCCTTGGCTTATAATTTCACCACCAGCCAAAATAGCCATGTTTGGGCAAAGGTCAGATACATCATCCACAATATGGGTGGACAAAATAACCACCACATCTTCGCCAATTTCAGCCAATAAATTATGGAAACGATTGCGCTCTTCAGGGTCTAGTCCTGCGGTTGGCTCATCAACGATAATTAACTTAGGGTCGCCAATTAATGCCTGTGCAATTCCAAAACGTTGGCGCATACCACCTGAAAAAGTAGCTAACTTTTTCTTACGCACCTCAAACAAATTAGTTTGCACCAACAAACCCTCGACCACTTCTTTACGTTCACCACCATTGGTAATGCCTTTTAAAACAGCAAGGTGATCCAAAAGATCATATGCAGAGCCACGAGGGTAAACACCAAAGTCTTGCGGCAAATATCCAAGTTGGCGGCGAATGCTATCAGGGTCTTTTAAAACATCTATGCCATCAAAATTAATTGAACCAGAGCTTGGTTGCTGCAGGGTGGCAATAGTTCTCATCAAAGATGATTTGCCAGCACCATTAGGCCCTAACAGGCCAAACATGCCCTTAGGAAAATCAATTGAAATGTTTTTAAGCGCTTGAACGCCGTTTGGATAAGTGTGGTTTAGGTTTTTAATTGATAGCATTTTTTTATTTCCCTTAAAGCTGTCGGATTCAGGTTTATTATATATGATTGCTATATATCGAATCACCATATATTAAGGGTAGAAATAAATAAAGCTCTAAATAGTTTCAGGCGGCGCACCTAGGGTACGCCGCCTGAATAATTATCTAACTACTTCTAGGTTTTAGAAGTTAGCGCGAACTGTTACGCCAATTGTACGTGGTTGGTTAGTACGGAAACCAAGTCTTGCACGTCCACCGCGTTCGCGGTCGAATGAAAGGTTGGTGTTTTCATCTGTTACATTGCTAACATATGCAATGAACTCCAGATTATCCATAACGATACCAGCACTAAGGTTAACTGTTTGGTATGCATCTAACTCAAGGTCAAGTTCTGTAATTTCATCACCTGTAGCACCACCATATGGTAGACCAGATGAGAATGTACCAGCACCAGCTTCTTGGTCAGAAGGCTGAGTGAAGATACTGCTACGGTGTTGGAATGTAGCTGAAACATAACCATCATAATCGTTACTTACTTGGAAGTTGTAAGTACCAGTTAGACCGATGTTAAACTCAGGTGTTGATGGCAAACGGTTACCATCACGAACACCACCAAGAACATCACCTTGACTATTAATAACAGTTGTATCGAATGTTGAATCAAGCAATGCACCTGCTACTGAAAGGTCAAACCCATTTCTTGATGTCTTCATTTCGAACTCAACACCCTTACTGTGGGCATCAGGAACGTTAAATGAGATACGTGATGAACAAGAACCAGCATCAAGTGTTACTTGAAGGTTTGAGATATCAGCATAAAACACAGCAGCATTAATGCTCATGTTGCTTGTTTTAATTTTAATACCTGCTTCATAGTTCCACAGTGTTTCGTCCTCATAATTTTGGAAACCACCAAAAATTGCCAGATCATCTGCATTACAAAGTGCTGTATTCAGAGGATCGTTCACACCACCAAGGCGGAAGCCTTTAGCAACTTGGGCATTCAAAGTAACAGTATCGCTTACTTCATAACTAGCCAAAACCCGTGGGGTAAAGCCGCTAGCAGAAGTTTGGTCGATTTGGTTTACAACGCCGTTACCAAACAAACCAACCTGAGTAACGCTACGCTCTTCATCATAATCGTAGTAACGACCGCCTGCTGTAATTTGCAACCTGTCGTTAACATCGATAGTAGCTTCACCAAAAATAGCGATCTGTTTCAAACTGTATGGCAGTTCAGAATAGAACGGACTATCAACAGGGCCTACACCAGCAGAAGTAGCGGCTGCTGTACCAGTACCCAAAGCGGCATCGGTAAATGCATCATAACCAGGTGTTGGCAGGAACTGTTTGTAGAAACGGTCTGTGTTTGAATAGAAACCACCAACAACCCACTGTACAGCTTCATCGCCGTTTGATGACATACGCAATTCTTGTGTGAACTGCTCAACCTTGGTTGTGTCACGCAAGTTTGATGGCAATGTAACAGCAGCATCTTGATAGCCAAGGTCAACTGACACACTACCTGTTAGGGCACTGGCATCACGGCTAACTAAAATGTCACGGTCGGTATAACTACTTACAGATGTAATATCGAAGCCATCAAAATTAGCTTCAATGGTCATATCAGCAATAATTGTTTCGTCTTCGAATGCTTCCCTCAACAACAAATACTGTTGACGATCAGCCAATTGAATGGCTGGGCGTGTTGTTGTGTGTGGGTTAGCGAACAGGCTGAAAACTTCCTGACGGTTAAAGCCATCCATAGAAATTTTCTGATAGATTATACGTGGTGTAATTGTCAAACTATCAGTTGGTGCCATTTTAACAGCAATACGACCACCTGAACGTGAACCAGAGTTCACATCTTCATCAATTCCGCCGGTTTCACGAAGGGCATCAATAAAGCCACCATATTTAGTAGCATATGCAACAAGACGTACTGCAGATGTGCCATCAGATAAAGGCACGTTAACCATGCTTTTAATCGACCCACCTGTACCGCCATCAGTAATGGTATTAAGATTTAACTCCGCACTGCTTTCAAAAGCATCGGCATCTGGCTGGTTGGTAATATAACGAATAGTACCACCAACAGAACCTGAACCAAACAATGTACCTTGAGGGCCACGAAGAACCTCAACACGGTTTAGATCGTACAGATCCAGATCAGGTGTAAATAGTGAAAGTGAAATAACACTCTCATCAAGATAAACACCAACTTGCTCTTTAACACCAGGTTGGTCACGAACAATCTGTCCTGCTGACACACCACGAATAGCCACTTGGCTTTGACCTGGCCCTAGGTTTTGAATCATCAGACCAGCAACATTGCGCGCAACATCTTCAAGATTTTCAGCACCTGCGCGCTGCATATCCATTTGTGTTTGAGCGTTAATTGAAAATGGCACGTCTTGAATAGTTGATGAACGCTTTGTAGCCGTTACAAAAATTTCTTCAATTGTGTCATTGTCTGAGTTTGACTGAGCATTTGCTCCTGCGGATAATACAAGACTAGAACATATTGCCGTTCCAGCCAGTATCATAAGCTTTCTTGTTAGTTTAATAGACATGTTTCCTCCAAATATTTCAAAAAACTTAAACACATACGATATTCAGGGGGGTGTATGTGCAAAGCTATGTTATTTCGGCCTTCCCAAAAAACGAGGCCTGCTCTTAAAATCCCCAAACCCTATGCTGTGTAATAGTTTCACAACACAGAACCTTCATCTTTTCAAAGTTTATTTCTAAACTCTTTCCAGTGGTTCACTTAAAGCAAAGCTACTTTTACAAAAAGACAGCTAACAAGTTATGTTCGAAATGTGGCGGATGTAGAGTAAAATAATACAAATATATGGTATCAGGCGCAATATTATATCAAACTGTTGCTTATTTGCACTCATTTGCATTTAGCTGATTTTAATGAACTCGCCCTCATCTGGGTGTAAAGCAAACAATTCCGCACTATTTAGGTCATAATACCAGCCATGTAGCCTTAATTCACCAGCATCAACCCGTTCCTTAACCCAAGGAAAGGTCATTAAATTATCCATAGACTGCTCAATACCCTGCTTTTCACAAGCATGATAACGATGCTCAGGAGAAATATATTTTTCATTTTGCAAAATTTCTTGCTTAACATTGTCTAATTGCTTCATCCATGTGGAAATAAAGGTTTTAGAATCTGAAAATTCTGGCGCATCCATCAAGGCTTTTATACCGCCGCACTGGGTGTGACCTAAAATAATTATACTTTCAACACCTAGACCAGTAACAGCAAATTCCAATGCGGCACTTGTGCCATGATATTTATCACTTTCTTCACACGGCGGCACCAAGTTGGCAACATTGCGAATAACAAACAAATCGCCCGGGGCGCAATCCATAATAATGGTGGGTTCCACACGGCTGTCGCAACACGACACTAAAGCAATTTTGGGCGACTGGCCGCATTCAGCAAGGTCATGTAACAGGGCCTTGTTTTCTTTATAATAACCCTCTCTAAAACGTCGGTACCCTTCAACTAATTTGTCCGCTCCAGGCATTGTACAATTCCTTCATCAGGTTCTTTAAAACTATATTTTATACATTCTCACAGACACGTTTTTATTCCAATAAAAATAAGAAAAATAAACAACAAAACATACTGAACACTTTAGATGTTTTCTCTTTCTATTAGAGAATCAACTGAAACCCATTAAAAAAATTAACCATCTTAGCCACTGAAACTATTCATTTTTTTAAAAAATTCCTGAGACAATTACCGTTTTAACCGCAAACTACAACCTATGTATGCGCACGCCCATGCGACAATCAACTTTATGGTTAATTTTTAGTTAATTTTGTTTGACTTTAGCTTGAAACATGTAAATTCTTGTATGGGTTATAGTAAAACTTAGTTGTAAAATTAAATAGTAAGTATGAGTAAGGTATGAGTAAATATACAGTCACACCAAGTGACCAAAGAATTTCATTTGAAGAAAATGAAATCATCGTTTCCAAAACAGATCTAAAAGGTCGCATAACATATGCGAACCATGTCTTTTGCCGCTTGGCTGAAATGAGCACAAAAGAGCTTTTGGGTCAGCCACACAGCATTATAAGGCATCCCGACATGCCTCGGTGTATTTTCCAGCTTTTGTGGGACACACTTACTCTTAAACAAGAAATTTTTGCATATGTAAAAAACATGTCTAAATCTGGCAAATATTACTGGGTTCTGGCTCATGTCACTCCAAGCTATAATCAAGATGGCCACCTCTCTGGCTATCACTCCAATCGACGTACACCCAATGAAAAATCTCTTGGCATAGTTCAACCCCTCTATCAAAGCTTGTTAGAGATAGAAAACAAACACCCAAACGCCAAAACTGGTCAGGAGCAAAGCATGGCAACATTAACAAATATGCTCAAAGACAAAGGTCAAACTTACGATGAGTTTATTTGGGAAATTGGTAATCAGGGGAAATAATATGCTTGGATTCTTAAAAGATAAAAACAACACCAAAGAAGCTCTGCAAAATGAAACCATCAGTGGGCTTGAGGCCGAGTTAGCAAAGTACAAGTCTGCCCTCCACACCATAGAAGAAGCTAGCATTAAAGCTAGCAAGGGCAATATGGAGGTTCGCATTCTAAACTGGGATGAATACGGTGATATTTCTCACATCATGGGGAACATCAACCAGTTGCTAGACCTCACCGATGCGTTTATTCGTGAAGCAGGTGCGTCCCTTGATGCCGCTCAGGAAGGTAAATACTATCGCCAGTTTATGCCCCACGGCATGAATGGCGATTTTGGTAATGGCGCAAACATTATTAATGAGGCCGGCAGTAACATGGCGAAATTGGAGCAAGAGCAAAAAAACCAAAGAACAGAGCTTGCTGACCAATTTGAAAAAACTGTTATGTCTGTGGTCACAGAGCTAGAATCATCTGCTGAACAGTTTAACAGCTCAGCACAACAATTAATGGAACATGCAAGTACAACACAAGATCTTGCCTCAAAAGTTGCCAGCACATCGGAAGAAACAACACTAAACGTGCAAACTGTGGCTTCTGCATCTGAGGAACTATCATCCTCTATAGAGGAAATTTCAAATCAGGTTGGATATTCCGCTGACAAAACATCATCAGCCAAGAAACAGGTAACAACCGCACTGGGTACAATGAATGACCTGCATGATGCATCTGCCACCATTAACGAAGTGGTGGATATTATCAGCAATGTTGCTAAACAAACCAACCTGCTAGCACTTAATGCCACAATTGAAGCCGCACGTGCTGGCGAAGCGGGCAAAGGGTTTGCCGTTGTTGCATCTGAGGTGAAGAACCTGTCGCAAAAAACTGCTGAGGCAACTGATAAAATTAAAAATCAGGTTGAAGGCATGCAAATAAAAACCAAAGATTCAGTAAGTAAAGTAAGCAACATATCTGAAAGTATCGAAAAGCTTGATAATATTGCGGCATCAATTGCGGCATCAACCGACGAACAATCAATGGCAACAACCGAAATTAGCCGCAACATTCAAGAAGCGTCCCTCGGCACGCAAAATGTGTCACAAAACATAGGGCAGGTACATAATACCGCAAATGAAACCATGTTAAGCGCCACCGAACTGCTTGAAGCTGCGACAGGAATAACCAACCAAACAAACGAGCTGAACAACAAATCGAGGCAGTTTATTGATGACATCAGAAACATGTAGGCTTTCTATTCCTAGGCAATAAATCTAAATATTAGTATTAAATTAACCCAGCCATGACAGAAGTTCTGCTATGGGTGAAATAGATCATATTGAGGACTTTAGTTTTGGTCAGGAGTTTTTTGAACACTGGCAAAACATGGTTCGCCGTGAACCAGGGCAAATCCCTTACCGCCATGATTTTGACCCAGCACGAATAAAAACCCTACTTCCCCACACATTTGTTGGCGAAGCCCAAGATGAAAACACGTTCATGATACGCCTTACAGGCACGTGGATAGAACAGTTCACAGGCAAGGCCAGACCAAATGACAATGTGTTCAACAACTATAAATCACGCGAAAAGGAACAATATAAAACATTCATCAATAATATTTTTAAATACCCATGTGTGGGCTTGATGGATCGTTCTATAATTTTAAAAAACCGCGAAGAATTTTCATTCAAATCAATTTACTGCCCGTTTAATGACAACATAGGTAACCCGCGCTTTATAATTGGGGTTTCTCACTTAAGGGGAATGAAGAACTGGCATGTAGATGACTTTGTTAAACTTTTAAAAAAGACAGTCTTCAACAGTTTTGAGTATATTGATGTGGGGTATGGCAAGCCTGACGACGACTAGTCCGCACAATAACCTGACCTACAAAACTTGGCCTACAAAACTTGGCCAACAAAACTTGACAAACATAGCTTATTCATAAAAAATAGACTGACCTGTCTAATTATATGGATTTATTATGCCCTCAAAAAAAAGAGATCAGCTTATTGCCACCGCAAACGAGCTTTTTTACCAAAATGGCTTTCATGCTACGGGCATCGACACCTTGTTAGACAAGGCGGGCATCGCCAAAATGACCCTTTACAACCACTTCACCTCTAAAGAAGACCTCATAAGCAAAGGCCTAGCTGTAAAAAGCAAAAAAGTTCTGGCGTGGTTGCACCAAGGGTTGGAGGACCACGCAGTTAGCGAGCGTGACAAGCTTTTCACTATTTTTGATATTTACGAGCATTGGTTCAAATCAGATGGCTTTTATGGCTGTATGTTTGCCAAAGCTGCGGCTGAGTTTCCCGACCCCAACCACCCTGTTCATAAAGCGGCATCTAAACACCTTGCTGGATTGTTTGAAATGCTTCTGAACATCGCCACCAATGCCAAGGTTAACAACCCAACATCATTGGCCGAGCAAATGGTGCTGTTGCTAGAGGGAGCGTCAAGCGTGGCTTTTTCCACAGGGGCGACCATTTCGGCACGCCGTGCCAAACGAACAGTTATCCAACTTATAAGATAGTTTAAGTATCACAGCTTTATGTGTCTAAGAAACTTCTTAGCTTGCGTGAACGTGATGGATGCTTAAGTTTTCTAAGGGCTTTAGCCTCAATTTGGCGAATGCGCTCGCGGGTCACAGAAAACTGTTGCCCAACCTCTTCCAAGGTATGGTCAGTGTTCATACCAATACCAAAGCGCATACGTAGCACCCGCTCTTCCCTTGGGGTAAGCGATGCCAGAACTCTGGTTGTGGTGGCACGCAGGTTGGCATGAATGGCGCTATCTAGCGGCAGTATTGCATTCTTATCTTCAATAAAATCGCCTAAATGACTGTCTTCTTCATCACCAATTGGAGTTTCTAATGAAATCGGCTCTTTAGCAATTTTCATTACCTTGCGCACTTTTTCTAACGGCATGGACAAGCGCGCGGCTAGCTCCTCAGGAGTGGCCTCACGGCCAATTTCATGAAGCATCTGACGAGAAGTACGCACAAGTTTATTGATAGTTTCAATCATATGCACAGGAATACGAATTGTCCGTGCCTGATCAGCAATTGAGCGTGTTATTGCCTGCCTGATCCACCATGTAGCATAGGTTGAGAACTTGTAACCACGGCGATATTCAAACTTATCAACCGCTTTCATCAAACCAATGTTACCTTCTTGAATAAGGTCAAGGAACTGCAGGCCACGGTTTGTATATTTTTTGGCAATGGATATAACCAAACGCAAGTTTGCTTCCACCATTTCCTTTTTGGCAATGCGGGCTTCTTTCTCACCCTTTTGCACTTTTTGCACAATACGGCGGAACTCAGCCACGTTAAGGCCCGTATCGTGGGCAACCTCAGCAACCTGTTCGCAAATATTGTTAATAGGCTCTACTTCAACAGTAGCAAAGTTTCCCCAATTTTTACCAATTTTAGAAACCCGGTCCAACCAGCCTTGCTCAAGCTCGTTACCCATATATTCTTCTAAAAATGCCTTGCGGGAAACTTTATGCCCCTCAGCCAAACGCAACAAATTACCACCCAAAGATAAAAGCCGTTTGTTAAGGCCATAAAGCTGATCAACAAGCTCTTCAATGCGGTTGTTGTTAAAGTGCATACTGGCAACCAGCTCGGTTAGCTCAGCACGTAATTTTTTAAAGCGACGTTCCTGTGCTGTTGAAAAAGATCCACCTGCAACCGCCGATTCGTGACGTTGTTTTTGCAAGCGACCAAACTTTTTAAACATTGAGGTTATTTGACCAAACTTCTCTAATGTTTCAGGTGTCAGGCTTTCTTCCATAGCAGCAAGTGACATGTTGCCCTCTTCTTCGGCATCATCATCTTCTTCAGTGGCCTTCTCGCCTTCAGCACCTTCAGCACCCTCGGCGTTTTCTTCACCTTCTGGTTTTTCGCCAGCCTCATCATCAACTTTAGCCTCAGCCTTGTTTTCACCTTCGCCATCAGCTTTTTCAGCAGTGTCGGCGTCAGTTTTGTTGGCATCAGCTTCTTCAGCCTTTTTGTCATCATCGTTTTTGCGCATCGACTCGTTAGTAGGGCCCTTGCCCGATGAGGCATCCAGATCGATAATATCACGAAGCAGCATATTTCCCTGCGCCAGTTCATTAGCCCAAGTGATAATTGCTTTAAAAGTCATAGGGCTGTCACACAGCCCTTCAATCATTGTGTTACGACCGCCCTCAATACGCTTGGCGATAGCAATCTCACCTTCGCGGCTCAGCAGTTCAACACGCCCCATTTCGCGCAAATACATGCGTACAGGGTCGTCGGTGCGATCAACATCCGATTTTTTTGAAACTTCAAAGGTGTCTTTAACCTCTTTACCATCGGCATCTTTGGGTTTTTCTTCTTTTTCCGTCTCTTCTGGCTCATCACCTTCAATGACGTTAATTCCCATTTCAGACAGCATTGTCATAATATCTTCAATTTTTTCAGAAGACATTTCACCTTGCGGAAGGGTGCTGTTCAATTCGTCGTAAGAAATATAACCACGCTCTTTTGCCTTGGCTATCATGTCCTTAACGGCTTTACCTGAACTTTCGATCAAAGGTGCTTCACCTTCATTTTGAGGCTTCTCACTTCCAGATGTTTGTGTTGCTTTCGCCAATGTCAGTCCCTTTTTTCTTACTTCACTCTTTGTCAAAACGTAAACAGGTGTGCGCCTTAATAAGGCCTCTACACCTTACTTGCAAGGCCATATCCCTCAATGTCAGCTAAGTTTGCCTCTGCGCTTTCAATTTCCAGCTTAATTGCTTTCAATTTATCTAGGTTCTTGTCGGTAAAATCGCGCCCTAACTCTAGCTCTAAAGCCTTTTTATCTCTTTGTAATGCTACAATATAACGTTGGCGGTTAATGGTGTGTAACCAACCAGTTTCTGCATCTGACAAGTCGGCTTTGGGCCACGCATGCCACACACTTTTAAACGAATCACCTGCAATCAGCCTGTTATATGTTTTTTCCAAGCCTGCTTCACTTAAATGGTGACGAAGGTGCTCGCTATCAAGACCCTCAGACAATTCCGCATAATTTACAATTTCACGCCTTAAATTTTTCAACTCATCTGTCTCAATTTCAACATCAATTAGCGTCTCTAAATGGCTGACCAATAATTGCGGGTGGTTTAATACAACCAGTAATATTAACTCTTCAAAGCTAACTGAAACTGGCTCAACCCCAGCACCCTGCGCTAAGCGAGAAGACTTAAGCTCCATGCTTGCGCCTGAAAACGCACTTCTATTTTTCGCCCCGCCTTTTGATGGAACAAACTTGCCACCGCCACCCTTGCCACCAGTACGGTTTTTGGTTTTCTCATCCCAAAACAACTGGTTCAGGCGTTCTCTATATTCGCCGTTGTAAAAGCGTTTTACCTTTTCATCTTCAATGGGGCTTAAGGCATCAAAAACCTTTTTTTCCAAACCTGCACGACGCTCAGGTGTGGTTATGTCCGCCCCACTTGTCAGGGTACGCCACAACATTTCCACCAACGATATGCTGTCCGATACAACCTCTTCAAACGCACCGCGCCCTTTTGCGGTTATTAGACTGTCTGGGTCTTCGCCTTGGGGCATAATGGCAAAAAGCATGGAATAACCCGCGCGCACTTTTGGCAAGGCACGCTCCATAGCGCGCACGGCCGCCCGCACCCCCGCATTGTCGCCATCAAAACACAGCACAGGCTCAGGCGCCATGCGCCACAACAATGCAATTTGCTCCTCAGTAACCGCCGTACCTAGGGGGGCAACCGCATGGGTTATGCCGCCTTGGGCCAGGGCAATAACATCCATATAACCCTCAGCCACAATAATGGTTCCAGCGTCATACGCCGCTTTTCTTGCCACGGCAAAATTATAAAGATTATGCC